>JBMOGO010000203.1:0-1519 GCA_049318305.1 Polymorphobacter sp. | reverse complement strand
AGTCCCTTGGCCTTGCGCGCCTCGCGGATGCGGGTCAGCATGTCATGCTCCTGAATATGAAATCGAACCGTTACGGTTTTCTCTGTCCTACATGTACGGCCTTGTGGCAAGGGGTCTTATACGATGGAAGAGGAGTTGTTAACCATGAAGGCACGTCCGATCCCGAAAATAGATGATATCGCACCCGAACCGATGAACAGGTTGCTGGCGACCCGGCAACTGGCGCCATCCGATGCCGTCGATCGGCGGTTGGTCACCGTCAACCTGGCCGAATCGCCGCTGGCCTGGCTGGTGCGGCGCGGCATGGTCACGCCGCTGCAGTTCGAAGCCAGCGAACGCCTGCGCGGCGATTTCATGCGCGCCGGGCAGGCGCCGCGGGTCACGATGCGCTGGGACCCGGCGCCGGGTGGGCGCGGTGCCGGCGGCGGGTTTGATCCGACGACGGCGCAATTGAGCGCCCGGCAACGCTTTGATGGGGCGGTGGCGGCGGCGGGGCCGGGTCTGACCGATGTGTTGTGGCGCGTGGTCTGCCTGGGGGAGGGGCTGGAGACGGCGGAACGGGCGCTGGGTTGGCCGAATCGCGCCGGAAAACTTGTGCTCAAGCTGGCACTCGACCGGCTCGTCGCGCATTATGGTCTGGCGTGATTCGAAAGGTGCCCGTGATGCGTATCGCCCTGCCACTGCAACTGCCGCTGCTGATGCTGACCCTGTTTGCCGCCTGCGCCGACAAGGGGGTGACGTCGATGGGGCGCACCCGCGGCGCAGCACCCTCGTTGATCATCACCAGCGAACTGGTCAACGCGGCCGGCAGCCCGGTGGGAACGGCGCGGTTGACGCAGGAGGCCGAAGGCGTGCGCGTCATCGCCAGTTTCACCAGCCTGCCACCTGGGGAATTCGCCGTGCATCTTCATGCGGTTGGGCGCTGCGACGCGCCGGGCTTCACCACCGCCGGCGGCCATTTCAACCCGGCCATGAAACAGCATGGTCACCTCAACCCGGCAGGCGAACACGCCGGCGACCTGCCCAACGTCATCGTCAGCGACGATCGCAAGGGCACCCTGGATGCGGCGCGCTCCGGCTTGCGGCTTGTCGATGGAAATGCGCCGCTGGTCGATGCCGATGGCGCGGCGATTGTCGTGCACGCCGGCCCTGATGATTACCGCACCGATCCGGCGGGCAACGCCGGCGCGCGCATTGCCTGCGGCGTGCTTTCGCATGGCAAAACAGCGAACTAGGGGAATGCGTGGGGCGATCGACGGGGATTGAACCCGCAACCTCCGGTACCACAAACCGGCGCCGACCGCCCCAACTGACCGTTTTTCGCCGTTTTTGTCGGGTCGCATATCGCATTTGTTCTCGGTTTATCTCGGTTTGTTCTGTTCAACTGTTCAGATTGAACGGAGGAGCACCGGTATGCACCAAGGATCGAGCTTCATTCCAAAGCTACCGAAATGCCTTTGTCTCCCTAGGCGGCGTGGACAAATTTGAGCCAGTATCTGGCCGCTGCGATGTGAACCAT
>JBMOGO010000202.1:0-1524 GCA_049318305.1 Polymorphobacter sp. | reverse complement strand
CGCAGGCCCCCTGGCGGTGTTGCAGAAACGCAATGCCGATTTGCGCGCCTGTGCATAGCGCAGGGTTCTGCCCCCGCCTAGCGTCAGGGTCTCACATGGAAAGGATCACCCGATGCTGCGTTCTCTGATCACCGCCGCCGCGCTGACAATTGCCCTGCCCGTTGCGGCCCAGCCTGTCGCCGTTCTCGTTGCCATTCCGGTGCCGGCCGGGATGCCACGCGCCCAGTTGGAGGGTCTGTTCAAGGCATCGGTGCCCGATTACCAAAAGCTGCCGGGACTGGTCCGCAAATACTACACCATCGGCGACGATGGCCGCGCCGGCGGCATCTATCTGTGGAGCAGCCGCGCCGCCGCCCAGGCCTGGTACAGTGATGCCTGGAAAGCCGGCGTGCAAAAGCGCTGGGGCGCGCCGGCCAGCGTCAGCTATTTCGACGTGCCGGTGCTGGTGGACGGGACCAACCCGCAGTGACGATGCAATCGCTCACCTTTATCAAGCCGGGGCAGCTCGAATGGCGCGAGGTCGCAACGCCGCTGCTGCGCGCCGACAGCGACGCCATCGTGCGGCCGCTGGCAGTGGCGCGCTGCGACCTCGACCTCTACATCGCCGCCGGCGTCGTGCCGCTGCCCGGCCCGTTCGCCTTTGGCCATGAAACCGTGGCGGAGGTGATCGACGCCGGGCCCACCGCCGGTGTGGTGCCGGGGCAGCGCGTCGTGGTGCCGTTTCAGCTGTCGTGCGGGCGCTGCACCGCCTGCCGGCGCGGCTTCACTGGCAGCTGCGACGCCTATCCGCCGCTCGCCAACTATGGCCTCGGCGGCGGCGCCCGCACCGATTACGGCGGCGCGCTCGCCGATGCCATGCATGTCGCCTTTGCCGACCATATGCTGGTGCCACTGCCCGCCGGAGTCGACCCGGTGGCCGTGGCGAGCGCCAGCGACAACATCGCAGATGGCTGGCGCGGCGTGGCGCCGCAACTGGCGGAACGGCCGGGCGCCGCGGTGCTGGTCATCGGCGGATTGGCGCAGAGCGTCGGCATCTATGCGGCGGGCGCCGCGGTGGCGCTGGGCGCCGGCCGGGTGCTGTATCTGGATGATGATGCCGGTCGCCGCGCCGCCGCCAGCGCAATGGGAGCCGAAAGCGCGCCGTTCAGCGAGCGGAACCCCCGCGAGCCCTTCGAAATCGTCGTGGAGGCCGCCGGCAGTGCCGCGGCGCTGGCCTTTGCCATCCGCTCCGCCGGGCGCAACGGCGTGGTGACCAGCGTGTCGATCCACCTCGCGCGCGACACGGCGGTGCCGTTGACCGACGCCTATTACAAGGGGCTGACACTGACCGTGGCGCGGGTCGATTCGCGCCGCCACCTGCCCGGCGTCATCGATTGCATCGCCTGCGGCCGGCTGCACCCGGAACATGTGACGCACCGGGTGGCAGGTTTTGCCGAGGCGGGCGACGCAATGACCGACCCGGGGCCGAAGCTGGTGTTCGTGCGCCAGGGGTGATTGCAGGGATGCCTCCGGCGGGGGGGGGGG
>JBMOGO010000201.1:0-1545 GCA_049318305.1 Polymorphobacter sp. | reverse complement strand
ATCGGCTCATGACGCTGATTCTCGATCATGATCGGGCCGGCGGCTATTGGGGCGCGGTCTACGCCTTCACCGCCATCAAGGGGCTGCAAGTCATCATCGATGGCCCGGTCGGTTGCGAAAACCTGCCGGTGACCTCGGTGCTGCACTATACCGATGGCCTGCCGCCGCACGAACTGCCGATCGTCGTCACCGGCCTTGGCGAGCAGGAACTGGGGCGTGATGGCACCGAAGGCGCCATGAAGCGCGCCTGGAAGACGCTCGATCCGTCGCTGCCCGCCGTTGTCGTCACCGGCTCGATTGCAGAAATGATCGGCGGCGGCGTGACGCCGGAAGGCACCAATGTCCAGCGCTTCCTGCCGCGCACCATCGATGAAGACCAGTGGCAGGCCGGCGATCGCGCCCTGACCTGGCTGTGGACCCAGTTCGGCCCCAAGAAAACCCCGCCGCTGCGCCCCCGCAAGGAAGGCGCCAAGCCCAAGGTCAACATCATCGGGCCGATGTACGGCACCTTCAACATGCCGTCCGATCTCGCCGAGATCCGCCGCCTTGTCGAAGGCATCGGCGCCGAGGTCAACATGGTCTTTCCGCTCGGCACGCATCTTGCCGACATCCGCCGCCTCGCCGATGCCGAGGTCAATATCTGCATGTATCGCGAATGGGGCCGGGGCCTGTGCGAAGCGCTGGAACGTCCCTATTTGCAAGCGCCGATCGGGCTGAACTCCACCACCCTGTTCCTGCGCAAGCTGGCCGAACTGACCGGGCTCGACGCCGAACCCTTCATCGAGCGCGAGAAGCACACGACGATCAAGCCGCTGTGGGACCTGTGGCGCTCGGTTACCCAGGATTTCTTCGGCACCGCCAGCTTTGCCGTGGTGGCGACCGAAACCTATGAACGCGGGCTGCGCAGTTTCCTTGAAGACGATATGGGCCTGCCCTGCACCTTCAGCTTCCGCCGCACCGCCGGGGTGAAACCCGACAATGCCGCGGTCATCGAAGCGATCAAGACCAACCCGCCGCTGATCCTGTTCGGCAGCTACAACGAACGCATGTACATGGCCGAACTCGGCAGCCGCGCCATCTATGTGCCGGCCAGCTTCCCGGGCGCCGCCATCCGCCGCCACACGGGTTCGCCGTTCATGGGCTATTCGGGCGCGACCTACCTGGTTCAGGAAGTCTGCAACGCGCTGTTCGACGCGCTGTTCTTCATCCTGCCGCTGGCATCGCAGATGGACCGCGCCGAAGCCACGCCGTCGCGCCTGCTCGAACCGGTCAGTTGGGAAGACGATGCCCGCTCCGAACTCGACGTGCTGGTCGATGCGCAGCCGGTGCTGGTGCGGATTTCCGCCGCCAAGCGCCTGCGCGATGCCGCCGAACGCGCCGCCCGCGACGCCGGCGAGAAACAGGTTACAAGGGATCGGCTTCATGCCGCCGCCCGACTCTTCGAAGCGCAAGCCGCATGACGGCCCGCTCATACCTTGGTCCTATCCTGGACCTCGACCACTTTGCGGTGGATTCCAACGCCGCAAAGCTGCCGGTCGGGCGAGG
>JBMOGO010000200.1:0-1642 GCA_049318305.1 Polymorphobacter sp. | reverse complement strand
TCGTGCGCGGTCGGCGCGTGGCGGCGGGGGTGCGCGCCATCGTCGTGCCGGGATCATCGGCGGTGAAGCGCGCCGCCGAAGCGGCCGGCATCGACCGGATCTTCACCGATGCCGGCTTCGAATGGCGCGAATCCGGCTGTTCGATGTGCTTTTACGCCGGCGGCGAGAGCTTCGGCGCCGGGCAGCGGGTCATTTCCAGCACCAACCGCAATTTCGAAAGCCGGCAGGGCCCGGGCACCCGCACCCATATCGCCAGCCCGGAACTGGTCGCCGCCAGCGCCATCGCCGGACGGATTGCGCAGCCATGAGCCAGGAGTTCACCACCCTGGTCTCGGTGGCGGCGCCGCTGATCGAGGATAATATCGACACCGACATCATCATCCCGTCGCGCGAGATGAAGACGACCGGCAAGACCGGGCTGGCGGCGGGGCTGTTCGCCGGGCGGCGGTACACGGCGGGGCGCAGCGAAAACCCGGATTTCGTGCTCAACCAACCGCGGTTTCGGGGTGCCGCCATCCTGCTGGCGGGGGACAATTTCGGCTGCGGCTCCAGCCGTGAACATGCCGTCTGGGCGCTGGTCGAACACGGCATCCGCGCCGTCATCGCCCCGAGCTTCAGCCCGATCTTTGCCGGCAATGCGGTGCGCGGCGGGCTGTTGCCGTTGGTGCTGGCCAAGGCTGACGTGGCCGCGCTGGCCGCCGCCGACGCGCCGCTGGCGATCGATCTGCCGGGCCAGACCGTCACCGCCGGAGCGCTGCGTTACGGCTTCGCCATCGATGCCGAAGCCAAGGCGATGCTGATCGGCGGGCTCGATGCCATCGATCTGACGCTGCAATCCGCCGACCTGATTGCCGAGTGGCAGGCGCGGAACCGCACGGCGCGGCCATGGGTTTACCTGAAGACCGATTGAAATTCGCAGGAGCGTCCCATGTCCAAGACCGCCATCACCGCCGCCCGGATTGGCAAATCCCCGCAAAAACAGCCGCCGCTGCCGTTCGACGATACCGCGCTGGCGCCGGTGATTTCAAAGGCCACCATCGGCTTTCATTACGGCAAGCACCACAAGGGCTATTTCGACACGCTGGTGAAGCTGGTCGCCGGCACGCCGATGGCCGATGCGACGCTGGAGGAGATCGTCCTGGCCACCGCCGGCGACGCCGAGCAGATCAAGATCTTCAACAATGCCGCGCAATGCTGGAACCATAATTTCTACTGGAACAGCCTCAGCCCGGCGATCCAGGCGCCTTCAGGCGAGCTTGCCAAGGCGATCGACCGTGATTTCGGTAGCCTTGATGCGTGCATCGGTGCGCTGGCCAAGGCGAGCATCGACCAGTTCGGCACCGGCTGGGGCTGGCTGGTCCGCGATGGCGACACGCTGAAGGTGATCAGCACCGGCGACGCCGATGTGCCGTTCGTCGATGGACTGTTGCCGCTGCTGACCGTCGATGTCTGGGAACATGCCTATTATCTCGACTGGCAGAACCGCCGGCCGGACCATGTGACGGCGCTGGTCGAGGGGCATCTCAACTGGGAGTTCGCGGCGAAGAATTTCGCGAGCTGAATCCTTCTGTCATCCCGGGCTTGACCCGGGACCCAGCTTTTCTGGCAAGTTCACAAAGTAAACTGGGTCCCAGGTCAAGCC
>JBMOGO010000199.1:0-1691 GCA_049318305.1 Polymorphobacter sp. | reverse complement strand
CTGGGGGTCAAGGGGTCGCAGGTTCGAATCCTGTCGCTCCGACCAGCCTTCCCCCCTTCGCGTTTTTCCAACCTCTCCCCCTGCGGGAGAGGTCCACTCTGCGCCTTCGCTGAGCGAGTGAGGGGTCATCTGTGCCCCCGCTGGGAACCCCTCACCCGTTCGCGCAAGTGCGCGAGTCGACCTCTTCCGCAGGGGGAGAAGTATTCTGGCTTGACTTTTTCACCGTTTTGGTTATTTATGGAGCTTCCCTGTAAAGGAAGCCCCCATGCCCGAACGTGCCGCCACCTTGCTCGATGATTTGCTGCGCAAGGAAGGCGGTTACGTCGATCACCCGCATGATCGCGGCGGCCCGACCAATTTCGGTATAACCGAATCGGTTGCCGATAGCGCGGGCTGGGTCGGCGCGATGCGCGACCTGCCGCGGGATTTCGCCATCGCCATCTATCGCCGGCGTTACTGGACACTGCCCGGGCTGGACGGCGTGTCGGCACTCGCGCCGAAGGTGGCGGCGGAACTGTTCGATACCGGCGTCAACATGGGGCCGGCGGTGGCGGCGGGCTTCCTCCAACGCAGCCTCAACGCGCTCAACCGCCAGGGCCGGGACTGGCCGGATATCGCGGTCGATCGTGCCATCGGCCCTGCCACACTGGCGGCGGTGCGGCGCTACCTCGCAGTGCGCGGCGATGAAGCGGTGCTGTTGAAGGCGCTCAACGCCTTGCAGGGCGCGCGCTACGTCGAACTGGCGGAAGGACGCCAAGCCAACGAATTCTTCCTTTTCGGCTGGCTTTCCAGCCGGGTGGCCTGATCATGGCGAACTGGCTCGATCCGCAATGGCGGCGCACCGTTTTGGCGCTGGTATTTGCTGGCGCCGGCGGCGTGATGACGCTGTTTTCCGCCTGGTTGGCGTGGAATGTGCTTGCCGCCCCCTGGCCGGCGGCACTGGCCGGGGCGCGCCTGCACATCATCGGGATGGCGCTCTACGCCGTGCTCGGCCTGCTCGGACTGGTGCTGACCGGGCTCAGCATGACAGTGGCGCTGCGCCAGGTTTCGGCGCGATTCATGGGCGCGGATTTTTCGGCATCGGCTGGTGACAACGCTGTGACGGGCAATGCGGAATGACCGGGTTCGTCGCCCTGAACGGGTTTTTGGCCCGGCTTCCCCGCCCCATCTGGTACATACTGTCGGTGGTCATGGTCGCTGCGCTGCTCTGGCATTGGCACCATAGCCGGGTTGATGCGGCGTTCGATGCTGGCGCGTCTGCCCAGGCCGCCAGCGACCGCCAGCAGGTGTCCGCCGCCACCGCCGCCGCAATCGCCGCGCAGACCGCGCTGCGCACCCGCCTCGCCGCCCGGCAGGCCGAAGTCTCGAAAGGAACCGATCATGCACTTTTGGCGCGCAACACTGATCTGGCTCGGCGTTATGACGATCTCCGCCTGCGCTGGGCCGCGCATCGTTCCTTTGAAGGTGGCGCCGGCGCAGATGGCGCAACTGCCGTTTCCGCAACTACCGCCGTCGCTGTTGCAACCGCTTGTACGGCCGCCGGGTGGGTATCTTTCGACACTGCCGCAGCCGCCGCGCTCGCCGCCGATACGGCGATAGCGCGCGATGACGCCTGGCGGGAATGGGTGGCGGCGCAGGCGGCGGCGTGGCCGCAGTGAAGGGCCTCCGGCGGGCAGGGCCTTAGGCCCTGC
>JBMOGO010000198.1:0-1826 GCA_049318305.1 Polymorphobacter sp. | reverse complement strand
TCGACCAGCGCCAGGCTGACTCCGCGCGGCGCAATAGCCGCGTCGCAATCCAGCGCCCGGCCCGTGGCGGCCTTGTCCACGGCGCCGGCGAGATTGTCGTTGAGAAAGGCGGCGAGCGCATCGACCCCGCCCGCTGCCACGGTCAGCCCCGCCGCCATGGCATGGCCACCCCCGGCAATCAGCAACCCGGCATCCTTGGCGGCCAGCACGGCGGCGCCCAGGTCGACACCCGGCATCGACCTGCCGGACCCCTTGCCAGTGCCATCCTCCTGCAACGCGATGACGATCGTCGGGCGGTGCAGGCGTTCCTTCAGCCGCGACGCAACGATGCCGATGACGCCGGGATGCCAGCCTTCACCGCTGATCACCGCGACCGCCATGTTGCTCGCCGGATCGGCCTTTGACACGGCGTCCTCGGTCACCTCCGCCTCGATGCTGCGGCGATCGACGTTGAGCCGGTCAAGCTCCTGTGCCAGCGCCGTCGCCTCGCCGGGGTCTTCGGTGGTCAGCAGCCGCACCCCCAGGTCGGACTTGCCGACGCGGCCACCCGCGTTGACGCGTGGGCCGAGCGCAAAGCCCAGGTCGCGCGCCACTGGTGGGCGCGACAGGCCGGCGACATCGATCAGCGCGGTCAGCCCGATGTTGCGCCTGGCGCGCATGACCTTCAGGCCTTGGGTGACAAAGGCGCGGTTGAGCCCTGTCAGCGGCACCACATCGGCCACGGTGCCGAGCGCGACCAGATCGAGCAAGTCGGTCAGCCTGGGCTCCGGCATCGCCGCAAAATGACCGCGGACACGCAATGTACGATTGAGCGCGACAGCCAGCAGGAAGGCGACTCCGACCGCCGCCAGATGGCCGTGGGAAGCCGCCACATCGCTTTCATCGAGCCGGTTCGGGTTGACTAGCGCCAGCGCCAGCGGCAACGCGGTGGCAGCCTTGTGGTGGTCGACAACGATGACATCGAGGCTCGCCGCGCGCGCCGCCGCCAGCGCTTCAAAACCTTGCGTGCCGCAATCGACGGTGACGACCAGATCGGCGCCGCTGGCTTTCAGCGCCACCAGCGCATCACCGCTGGGGCCATAGCCTTCGAGAAGGCGATCGGGGATGTAATGGCCGACTGTCGCGCCGACCGACCTCAGATACCGTATCAGGACAGCGGCAGAAGTTGCTCCATCGACATCATAATCGCCGAAAATGACGATGGTCTGGTCGGCAGCGATGGCGTCGGCAAGGCGAGTGGCGGCGGTTTCCATGTCCTGGAAAATTGCCGGGTCGGGCAGCCAATCGCGCAGGGTGGGCGACTGCAACCGGGCGAAATCCGCCGGATTGGCGCCGCGGGCGCGGAACAGGTGGTGGAGGAGTTCGTCGGGGTTGCCGCGGCCATCGAGCGGGCCGCCGGGTGCGATGTTGCCGCGCCAGCGCCAGGGTTGGCCGAGGACGGAGGTGGTGACGTTGAAGACGTTGGTCATGGGGCGTTACCCCTCACCCGCTCGCCCAAGGGGGCGAGTCGACCTCTCCCGCGTTGCCAGAGGTCGCCTCCGGCTCCGGGGGAGAGGTGTTTCACGCATGATTATGCGCGCGGTGCTCGCCGCTGACCCAGCGGACGGTGCCTGACGAGGCGCGCATCACCACGCTTTGCGTGGTGATCACCCCGTCGCGGCGGCGCTTGACGCCCTTCAACAGCGAGCCATCGGTGACGCCGGTGGCAGCGAAAATGACATCGCCGCTGGCCAGATCCTCAAGGCCATAGATCCGGTCGAGGTCGGTGATGCCCCAGCGGCGGGCGCGGCCGCGCTCGTCATCGTTGCGGAACACTAGCCGGCCCT
>JBMOGO010000197.1:0-1888 GCA_049318305.1 Polymorphobacter sp. | reverse complement strand
CTTTCCTACACGAACCATATGGGTTACTGGCGATTCATGAGCCAGACCCCATTCTTCCCCGTCCCTGTCCAGAATCGCCATGATGGCTGGACTCCCGAGAAGCAGCGCAAGTTCGTGGCGGCATTGTCGCAGACGGCGTCCGTCACCCAGGCGGCGCGGTCGGTGAGGATGAGCGTGCGGTCGGCGCATCGGTTGCGGCAGCATCCGTTGGCGGCGGAGTTTCGCGCCGCCTGGGATGCGGCGCTGGGCCAGGCGTGGGGGCGGCTGGAGCAGGTGGCGCTCGACCGGGCGATCAATGGCGAGCGGGAGATGATCGAGCGCAATGGCTATCTGGTCGCCGAGCGCAGCAAGCCGTGTTCGGACCGGTTGTTGATCCATCTGCTCAATGCGCGGGAGCGGACGCAGGCGGCGGAGCGTGCCGAGCGGGCGGCGGCGCACAAGCTGGCGCTGGCCGAGGCGAAGCTGGCGATCATCATTGCCAAGTCCAGGGCCGAGGTGAGCCGGCGCCGCAAGGGGGCGCCGCCGCCGCCGCCGCTGCCGGAGCTGCCGGTGCTGGCGAGCGATGCCGCCGCCGAGACCGCGGCGCTGCACGCCTTTCAGGCGCTTGGCGAGCGTTTGGTGCCCTGGCCGGAGATGGACGAATCGGGGGCGGAGCTTGCCGCCGACATTGCGCGCGATTGCACGGTGACTGTCGAGCGGCAGGACGCGGCCGATGCCGAGGCGGCGCCGGAAATCCCCTACGATTATGAAACGCGGTTGCGGTGGGAAGACTATCGGCCGGGGGGCAAGTTCGCCCATTTGGCGGGGGGCGATGCGAACGCCCCGGAATCCGCAACTGGGTGACTTTCGAGACTTTCGGGACGAGCTAGAGTTCGAGCAGGTCGCGGCCGACGACGATATTGCCGGCGAAATGCGGCCGCACCGCCGCCAGCCACACATCGTCAGCGATGAACGGCGCGCCGCCGGGGACGAAGTGGGAGAGGACGAGGATTTTCACGCCCGCAGCGGTGGCGGCGCGGCCGACCTGTTCCCCGGTCGAATGGCTGGCGAGCAGATGCTGCCGCAGGGTTTTGGCGTCCGGCGCGTTGCGGACCAGGCCTTCGATGGCGCTTTCGAGCATGATTTCGTGGACGAGGACATCGGCGCCGCGAGCGAGTTCGACGAGTGCCGGTGAGGCGCTGGTATCGCCGGAAATGACGATGCTGCGATCGGGGCAATCGAAGCGATAGGCAAAGCTGGGCACGACCGGCGGATGATCGACCAGCGCGGCGGTGACGCGGACCCGGCCGTCATTCAGCACCAGGCCGGGGCGGGTGATCTCGTGACTGCG
This sequence comes from Polymorphobacter sp., assembly GCA_049318305.1. GTDB lineage: Bacteria > Pseudomonadota > Alphaproteobacteria > Sphingomonadales > Sphingomonadaceae > Sandarakinorhabdus. The sequence goes on along the minus strand of JBMOGO010000197.1, from coordinate 558 downwards.
CATCAGCGGCGCCAGCGGCGGGCGGCCTTCGTCCTTGATGCGGGTGGTGATGTCGGCGCTGTTCATCGCGAGGAATTGCCGCTGCATCCGCGCCAGCGGCGGCGGGCCGTAGCTGTCGACGGGGGTGATAAGGTTATCGCTCCACGCCAGCCATTGCAGATTGCCGAGATCGGCGACGTGATCGGAATGCATGTGGGTGATGAAGATGCCGCGCAGCGAGCGCAGCGGCACGCCGGCGAGCACCAGCTGCCGCGGGGTACCGTTGCCGCAATCGATGACGTACGCCGCGCCATCGACGATGATGACCTGGGCCGCAGCGGCGCGATTGGGCTTTGGCGTCGGCCCGCCGGCGGTGCCGAGCAGGATAAGCCGGGATTTGCCGGTCGCCGCCGCGCCGGGAGCCGCGGCCAGCGCCAGCCCCGCCGCCATCATGCCGCGCCGTGTCAACATCTGCGTCTCCCCCTGGCGCCACTCTTCTCCAGATTGCCGCCATCGCCAAGGCCAGAGGTGGCTCGGTTTATCTGAACAGCCCCGCGCGATTGCTAAGTGGGGCGTCTG
>JBMOGO010000196.1:0-1976 GCA_049318305.1 Polymorphobacter sp. | reverse complement strand
CGCTGGCGCATGAATTGAGCCAGCCGCTGACCGCGATCGCCAATTACATGGAGGGTGCATTGGACCTGGTGGATCGCACCGACCCCGACGCGCGCGCGCTGGTCCGCGAGGCTATGGCGGAGGCCGCCGCGCAATCGCTGCGCGCCGGCCAGATCGTCAAGCGCCTGCGCGATTTCATCGCCCGCGGCAGCAACGAACGCGCCATCGAGAGCCTCTCCCGGTTGGTCAGCGAGGCATCGGCCCTGGCGCTGACCGGGATTGGCAAGGGCAATGTCGATGTCGAGGTACGGCTCGATCCAGCGGGCGACGCGGTGCTGGTCGATCGCATCCAGATCCAGCAGGTACTGCTCAACCTGATCCGCAACGCTGTGGAAGCCATGCAGCGCAGTCCGCGTCGTCGCTTGGCGATCCGCGCCCGCGCGGTGTCCGGCGCCATGGTCGAGGTCAGCGTTTCCGACAGCGGGCCCGGCATTGATACCCAGATGCTGACCCACCTGTTCGAACCCTTCCAAAGCAACAAGGAGCAGGGCATGGGCCTGGGCCTGTCGATCAGCCGGACGATCATCGAAGCGCACGGCGGCCGGCTGTGGACCGATGTGTCGGACCTTGGCGGCGCCGCCTTTCATTTCACCGTACAGGCCGCCGGCAACGCGGAGACCGGGCATGGCTGAACGGCATGTCTATGTTGTCGACGACGAAGCGACGGTGCGGCGGTCGATCCAGTTCATGCTGCGCACCGCCGGCCATAACGTCACGCTGTTCGAATCCGGTGAAGCGTTTCTGAAGGCAGCGCCGGGGCTGGCCAGCGGCTGCGTGTTGCTCGATGTGCGGCTGACCGGGATGGATGGGCTCGCGGTGCAGCAGGCGCTCAGGGATCGCGGCATCATGCTGCCGGTGATCATCATCACCGGCCATGGCGATGTCGGCGTGGCGGTGCGCGCCATGAAGGCCGGCGCCGTGGACTTCATCGAAAAGCCGTTCGAAAAGGCGGTGATGCTGGCAGCGATCGAACAGGCGCTGTTGCACAATGACGGGCGCGAACAACTTCATGCGCTGGCAGAGGTGGCACGGGCGCGATTGAACGCGCTGACGCCGCGCGAGCATGACGTGCTGGCCGGGCTGGTCGAGGGCCAGTCGAACAAGGTGATTGCCAATGCATTGGGCATCAGCCCGCGAACGGTTGAAATTCACCGTGCCAACCTGATGACCAAGCTGGACGTGCACAGCCTGTCGGAGGCGCTGCGCCTCGCTTTTACCGCCCGGTTGGCGACGCTGGCAGCGTAAGTGCCGCGCCGGCCCGGCGCCCGCAGCCGGCATGGCAGGCCTGGTCGCAATCCTGGCGGCGCGGTTGCCCCGGCACCGGCGCGCTGCCACCAGCGCACAGCGCCATCGTCAGCGCCGCGCCGGCCCGCGCCGGGGCCGTGCCGGCAAGCATGAGCGCGGCGAACAGCGCCGGCAAGAACAGCAGCGGCCGATCACGCATCGGGAGCGGGCCGGTCTTCATCGTCGATCAGAATGCGCACCGCGGCGCCGTCCATATCGTCATATTGCCCGGCCCGCAGCGACCAGAAAAACACCGCCAGCCCACCAAGGCCGAGCAGCAGAGCCACCGGGATAAGAACAACAAGCCCGTTCATGGCCGGGCCGCGCCGCGCAGCCGCAGCGCATTGGCGACAACAATGATCGACGACCCCGACATTGCCAGCGCGGCGATCAGCGGCGTGACCACCCCGGCGATGGCCAGCGGCACGGCGATGACGTTGTACCCGATGGCGAGGATGAAATTCTGCCGCACGCGTGCGGCGGTGGCACGCGCCACCCGCACCGCCGTGACGACGGGGGTCAGGCTGTCGCCCAGGAACACCACATCGGCGGCGTTCTGGCTGGCGTCGCTTGCCGATGCCGGCGCCATCGAGACATGGCCCGCCGCCAGTGCCGGGCCATCGTTGAGGCCGTCGCCGACCATCAGCACGCGC
>JBMOGO010000195.1:0-2127 GCA_049318305.1 Polymorphobacter sp. | reverse complement strand
GCGCGCTGGTCGTGCATCGGCTGGCCCGAACAATGGGGTGGCCGCGATGCCAGCCTGGCGCAACAGGTGATCTTTGCCGAAGAATATGCCCGCAGCGGTGCGCCGGGTCGGATGGGCCATATCGGCGTCGAACTTGCCGGGCCGACCATCCTGACCTTTGGCACCGAGGAACAAAAGGCGCGTTTCCTGCCGGATATCGCGGCCGGGCGCACTATCTGGTGCCAGGGCTATTCCGAACCGGGCGCCGGGTCGGACCTTGGCAATGTCCGCACCAAAGCCCGGCTGGACGGCGATGAATGGGTCGTCGATGGCCAGAAGATCTGGACCAGCCTTGCCCATGTCTCCGACTGGATTTTCGTCGTGGCGCGCAGCGAGGAGGCTAGCCGCGGTCCCAAGGGCCTGACCTTCCTGCTGATGCCGCTGGCGCAGCCGGGCATCAGCGTCCGCCCGATCCGCCAGATCAACGGCGAGGCGGAATTCAACGAAACCTTTTTCGATGGCGCGCGCACCCATGCCGACAATCTGGTCGGTGCTCGGGGCAATGGCTGGAACGTGGCGATGGGGCTGCTGGCCTTTGAACGCGGCGTCTCGACGCTGGGCCAGCAGATGGGGTTCCGCAACGAATTGGACGCCATCATCGCGGCCGCGAACGTCAATGGCACGGCGTCCGATCCGCTGATCCGCCAGCGGATTGCCAAGGCGGAAATCGGCCTGCGGCTGATGCGTTACGGCGCGCTGCGGATGCTCTCCGGGAATGGCGAGGGCGCAGCACTCACCTACAAGATCCAATGGGCCAGCTGGCGGCGCAACCTTGGCGAACTGGCGATGGACGTGCTCGGCCAGGCCGGCGAGGTGAGCGATGCTTCGGGCTATGAATGGTCGACCTTGCCCAACCTGTTCCTTTATTCGCGCGCCGACACGATTTACGGCGGCACCAACCAGATCCAGCGCAACATCATCGCCGAACGCGCGCTCGGCATGCCGCGCGAACCGCGGGGGACCTTATGAGCCGAACTGTCCCCCCCTACCCCACCGCGACCGGCCTTCTGAAGGGCAAGACTGTCGTTGTCACCGCCGCCGCCGGTACGGGCATCGGCTTTTCCGTCGCCAAACGCGCCGCCGAGGAAGGCGCGACCCTGCTGATCAGCGACTTCCACGAACGCCGGCTGGGCGAAGCTGCCGATGCCATCCATGCCGCCACCGGGCAGCGCCCGCTGACCACCGTCTGCGACGTGACGATCGAGGAGCAGGTGCAAGCGCTGCGCGATGCTGCCCTGGCCGGGCTGGGCCATGTCGATGTGCTGATCAACAACGCCGGGCTGGGCGGCGAAGTCGTCGTCACCGAAATGACCGACGCACAATGGCATCGCGTTCTCGACGTGACGCTGACCAGCGTCATGCGCATGACCCGGGCGTTCCTGCCGGCCATGCAGGATCGTGGGCGCGGCGCCATCGTCAACAACGCCTCGGTGCTCGGGTGGCGCGCTCAAAAGGGCCAGGCGCATTATGCCGCCGCGAAGGCCGGGGTGATGGCTTTCACGCGCTGTTCCGCCATCGAGGCCGCCGAATTCGGCGTCCGCATCAATGCGGTCGCCCCCAGCATCGCGATGCACGCCTTTCTTGCCAAGGTGACCAGTGACGAACTGCTGGCGAAGCTGTCGGCACAGGAAGCCTTTGGCCGCCCCGCCGAAGTCTGGGAAGTGGCCAATGTGATGATCTTTCTCGCCTCCGACCTTGCCAGCTACATGACCGGCGAAATCCTGTCGGTATCGAGCCAGCGCGCGTGACGACTATCATTGCCCATCCGCGTGACCTGCTGGGCAAGGCAGGCCTGGAGCTTGGCGTCACCGACTGGCTGGCCATCGACCAGGCGCGCATCGACCTGTTTGCCGATGCGACGGGCGATCACCAATGGATCCATGTCGATCCGGTGCGCGCCAAAGACGGCCCGTTCGGCACCACGATTGCCCATGGCTATCTGACGCTGGCACTCGTCAACATCTTCCTGCCGCAACTGATCGAGGTTCGCCGCTTTTCGGCTGGCATCAACATCGGTGCCGATGGCCTGCGCTTCCTCAGCCCCGTCCCCGCCGGGTCGCGCATCCGGGGCAAGGGCGAGATCATCAA
>JBMOGO010000194.1:0-2156 GCA_049318305.1 Polymorphobacter sp. | reverse complement strand
AGCCTTGAATCAACCACCGAGTCTCGCGTCAACCAATTTGTCCACGCCGCCTAGGGTCAACGGGCTGCCTTCGGGGGCCGCTGACGCGATTGCCTACTCAGGCGACACCGCGTAGCGACAAGCTATGGTGCGTTGGTTCTATCTTGTTGCCGGGTTCGTCTCGCTGGTGGCCGGCGGCATCGGAATTTTCCTGCCGCTGCTGCCCACCGTTCCGTTCGCCATCCTGGCGGCGTTCTGCTTTGCGCGCAGCAGCCCGCGGTTTGAAGCCATGCTAGTCGAGCACCGGCATTTCGGACCGCACATCCTGCGCTGGCGGGCGAGTGGTGCAATAAGCCGGCGCGGCAAGCAGGCCGCGACCGTCGGGTTCATCGGGTCGGCGATCATGGGCCTGGTGCTGGCGCCCTGGCCATGGGCGGTGGTGCCTGCGCTGGTAGGCGTCATCGGTGGTACGTGGATCTGGCGGCGGCCCGATCGTTGACGCAGGTGCGGCGAGCCGAAAGGCTTCGCGCTTGACTCCGGGCGCTGACGCGGTTAGCAGCCCCATTCCGATTAACCGGATCACTGACCCGGCAGCCGTAATGGCTGTCCGGTTCTTGCTTTGAGATGGGGTGCCTGCCCAGCGCATCCTGTGGAGCTTGGAAGGAAATAATCTGTGGCACGTATTGCGGGTGTGAATATCCCGACCAACAAGCGCGTTGAAATCGCCTTGACCTATATCCACGGCATCGGCCGTACCACCGCTTCGCGGATTTCCAACGAACTCGGTTTCCCGATCGAACGCCGCGTTCAGGACCTGACGGATTCGGAAGTCCTGTCGATTCGCGAAAAGATCGACAAGGAACTGACGGTCGAAGGTGATCTTCGTCGCCAGACCGCGATGAACATCAAGCGGCTGATGGATCTCGCCTGCTATCGCGGCCTGCGTCATCGCAAGGGCCTGCCGGTGCGCGGCCAGCGGACCCACACCAATGCGCGGACCCGCAAGGGCAAGGCCAAGCCGATCGCCGGCAAGAAGAAGTAAGCCCCAGGGCTGATTTTTCTCAACGATCGACTGAACGATTAGGATTTTTCGATGGCACGCGAAGTTGCACGCATCAAGCGCCGTGAGCGCAAGAACATTACCTCTGGTGTCGCCCATGTGAACGCCAGCTTCAACAACACCATGATTACCATCACCGATGCGCAGGGCAATGCGATTGCCTGGTCGTCGGCCGGCACCATGGGTTTCAAGGGCAGCCGCAAATCGACGCCGTTCGCGGCGCAGATGGCCGCCGAAGACGCCGGCAAGAAAGCCGCCGAACACGGCGTGCGCACGTTGGAAGTCGAAGTGCGCGGTCCTGGTTCCGGCCGTGAAAGCGCCCTGCGCGCGTTGCAGGCTGTCGGTTTCCAGATCACCGCGATTCGCGACGTGACGCCGATTCCGCACAACGGCGTGCGGTCGCCCAAGCGTCGTCGCGTCTGACGCTTGCCGGTTGCCGCCGCGTTCCCCCGGGCGCGGTCTTCGCTAGATTTGATGACGGGGACGAGCGGGTGACGATCCGTTCCTTCCCAAAGATGAGGTGAGCCTGTGGCTGTTATTGCCAAGAACTGGACCGAACTGAAAAAGCCGAACCGGCTTGAAGCCAAAGTCGGCTCCGATAGCCGCCGCAAGGGCAGCTTCATCGCCGAACCGCTGGAGCGTGGCTTTGGCCTGACGCTCGGCAACGCCTTGCGCCGCGTGCTGCTGTCGTCGCTGCAGGGTGCCGCCGTCACCGCGATCAAGATCGATGGCGTGCTGCATGAATTCTCGTCGCTCGCCGGCGTTCGCGAAGACGTGACCGACATCGTCCTCAACATCAAGCAGGTCGCCATCCGCATGCAGGGCGATCAGCCCAAGCGTGTGCATCTGACGGCGACCGGCCCCGGCGAAGTCACCGCTGGCCAGATTGCCGTCACCGGCGACATGGAAGTGATGAACAAGGACCTCGTCATCTGCACGCTGGATGACGGCGCCACGCTCAACATGGAACTGACCGTCGAAGCCGGCAAGGGCTATGTCCCCGCCAGCGCCAACCGCCCGGCCGATGCGCCGATCGGCCTGGTGCCGGTCGATGCGCTGTATTCGCCGGTGCGCCAGGTCAGCTACAAGGTGGACAACACCCGCGTCGGCCAGGAGC
>JBMOGO010000193.1:0-2163 GCA_049318305.1 Polymorphobacter sp. | reverse complement strand
ATACACCACCCCATCGATATCGAACGGCAGGTCGGCTCGCCGCGCCTCTATGCTGCGTGTAAACGCCAGGGCCGCCTCGATATCGGAGCATGACGAGCGCAGGTCGCCGATATCGAACCCCCAACTGCCAATCGCTGCCATCACCCGAGATTGCGTTTCGGCCGGCACCCCGGCCATCTCCCCCCAACCATGCGCCAGAAAGCCCAAGGGGCGCTGCGCGGTGATGCTCGCATCCAGTTGACGCAACGACCCGGCTGCGGCGTTGCGCGGGTTGGCGAATAGCTTCTCCCCCGCCGCCGCCTGCCGGGCATTCAGCGCCTGGAACTCGGATTTCAGCATATAGACTTCGCCGCGCACCTCGGTGACCTCCGGCGCGTCGGACGGCAACACCAGCGGCAGGCCGATGACGTGGCGCACATTGGCGGTGACATTCTCCCCGACCGCACCATCGCCGCGGGTCGCCGCGGTCACCAGCTTGCGGGCCTCATAGCGCAGGCTGGCGGACAGGCCGTCGATCTTGGCCTCCGCCAGCAACGCCACCGGCACGTCATCGGCGAGCCCCAGGAACCGCCGCACCCGCGCCACGAACTCGCGCGCCTCGTCATCGGAAAACACATTTTCGAGGCTCAGCATCGGTCGCGAATGCGTCACCTTGCCAAAGCCAGCCGCCACTGGCGCACCGACCTGCCGGCCAGGGCTATCGGCGCGCACCAGATGCGGGAACTGCGCCTCCAACGCCGCATTGCGCCGGACCAGAGCGTCAAAATCGGCATCGCTGATCGTCGGCGCATCGTCGGTGTGATAGCGCCGGTTATGCGCGGCAATCTCGGCTGCCAGCCGCGCGAGTTCGGCGCTGGCTTCGGCGTCGTTCGGGGGAATTTCGATCATCCCGGCTCGATAGCATTGCCGCCGCGTCGATGGGAGAGGCGCTGTTGACTCCGGCGCCGTCACCCGGCCCTATTCCGCCCATGAACCCGCTTTACGCCGATCTGCCGACCACGATCTTTGAAACCATGTCGGCGCGTGCCCGCGCCACCGGTGCCATAAACCTGGGGCAAGGGTTTCCCGATTCGGGCTGGCCGCAGGACGTTCTGGCGGCTGCATCGGCGGCACTGTTGACCGGCAGCAACCAGTATCCGCCGATGGCCGGCACCCCGGACCTGCGCCGCGCCATCGCCGACCACTATCGCAGCCATCAGGCTGTCGATCTCGACTGGCAAAGCGAAGTCACCGTGACGTCGGGCGCCACCGAAGCGCTGGCCGCCGCCCTGCTCGCGCTGATCACGCCGGGTGACGAAGTCGTGCTATTCCAGCCGCTTTACGACGCCTATTTGCCGTTGGTGCGGCGCGCCGGCGGCGTGCCGCGGCTGGTGCCGCTGCAACCTCCACACTGGCAGTTCGACGCCGCCATGCTCAGCGCAGCCTTCACTTCGAAAACCCGCGTCGTGCTGATCAACAACCCGCTCAACCCCAGCGCCTCGACCTTCGATCGAGCCAGCCTGGAACTGCTCGCCGGGTTCGTCGCCCGCCACAATGCCATCGTGCTGAGCGATGAAGTCTGGGAACATGTGGTGTTCGACGATGCCGCCCTCACCAGCGTCCTTGCCATCCCGGCCTTGCGTAATCGCAGCGTCAAGATCGGCTCCGGCGGGAAGATCTTTGCGCTGACCGGCTGGAAGGTCGGCTGGATGTGCGCCGCCCCGGAATTGACCGCCGCGCTGGCCAAGTCGCACCAGTTCCTTACCTTCACCACTCCGCCGAACCTCCAGGCCGGCGTTGCCCACGGCCTTGGCAAGCCTGCCGAGTGGTTCACCGCGATGCGCGCCGGCTTCCAGCGGTCGCGCGATCGCCTCGTCGCCGGCCTCTCCGCCGCCGGCTATGCGATGCTGCCCAGCGCCGGAACCTATTTCGTCTCGATCGACCTTGCCGCCTCGGGGATTGCGGCGGGCGATATCGAGGTGGCCGACCGCCTGCTGGATGCCGGCGTCGCCAGCATCCCGGTGTCGGCCTTTTATGCAGAAAACCCGGTGACCAGCACGTTGCGGCTGTGTTTTGCCAAGCAGGACAGTATCATCGACGCCGCTATCGAACGCCTTTCGGCCGCCCGATCGTCACTCCGATAATCCAGTCAACGCCGGCACTATTTCGGCCCAGCCCAGCGCC
>JBMOGO010000192.1:0-2193 GCA_049318305.1 Polymorphobacter sp. | reverse complement strand
CTTCGAAAAATCGGCGACGCTGTGCACCGCATCGCGGAACCGCGCCAACAAGGCCAAACGCCCGGCGCGCACCGCCGGGTCCGGATCATTGACCATCACATCGGCAAAAAACGCATCGACCGGCGCGCGCAGGCCAGCCAGCGCGGTCATGGCCCCCGCAAAATCCTCCGCCGCAACCGCCGCCGCCGCCGCCGGCAACGCCGCATCCAGCGCCGCCGCCAGCGCCGCCTCGGCCGGGTAAACACTCCCCCTCCCTGCAAGGGAGGGGTCGGGGGTGGGTTCTGCTTTCTTCGACTCTATCTTGAGAATATTCGCCGCGCGTTTGTAGCCGGCAAGGAGGTTGGCGCCGTCATCGCTGGCGATGAAGGTTTGGAGGGCACGGACGCGGGCAAGCAAGCGTACAATCTGATCATCGCCAGCCGCAAAGACCGCTTCAATGAGATCATGTCTGATGCCCGCGCTACGCTGCTGAACCTTCAATCGATCAAAAACAAATTCGGTTACCGCGCCAAAATGCTCGGCGGTGAGGATCTTGCCGAGCCCGTCGGTCCATTCATCGGTTTGATACTCAGGTCGCTTTTCCAGTTGCCTCACGTACAAATTTGTAGCCGTGGCGAAGAAGAACATCGTCTCGACACGCAGGCTATTTGCGAGCGCGAGCTCGATAATCCCGATTGCGGCGCGCCGTAAAGCGAACGGGTCTCGGGAGCCTGTCGGCTTTTCACCGATCAGGAAGAAGCCCGCGATTGTATCCAGCTTATCCGCCAACGCCACCGCCACACTCACCGGTGCCGTCGGCACGTCATCACCCTGCCCGACTGGCTTGTAATGGTCGCGGATCGCGTCGGCGACTTGCGGGTCGAGCCCGGCGACGCGCGCCAGATATGCGCCGGCAATGCCCTGCACTTCGGGGAATTCGCCGACCGTTGCCGAGACGAGATCGGCCTTGCACAGGCGGGCGGCCTGTTCGGCGAGATCGGCATCGCCCTTCACGGCGCCGCTTTCCACCAGCCAGCGCGCCAGTTTCGCCACGCGCTTGACCTTGTCGGCCACCGTCCCGAGTTTCTCGTGAAACACGATATCGCCGAGCTTGGGCAAAAACGCCTCCAGCCCGCCGGCGGTGACCGTCGCCACATCCTGGTCCCAGAAGAATTTCGCGTCCGACAGGCGCGCGCTCAAAACCCGTTCATTGCCCGCCACAATCGCCGCGCCGCCGTCGCTGGCCTCCAGGTTCGCCACGCAAACGAAGCCCGGCGCCAGAGCGCCGCCGGCATCCGCCACGGCGAAATATTTCTGGTTCGTCCGCATCGTCAGCTGGATGACCTCGCGCGGCACGGCGAGGAACGCCGGGTCGAATGACCCCAGCATCGGCACCGGCCATTCGGTCAGCCCGGCATTTTCCGCCACCAGCGCCGCATCGGGAATGACGGTCAAGCCGCGTGCCGCCGCCTGTTCGGCAATCAGCGCCTGACGGTCGGCCGAGGCCACCACAACCTTTGCCGCGAGCAGTTGCGCAGCATAGCTGGCCGGCGTGTCGATGCTGATCGGCGCCGGCGCGTGCACCCGGTGGCCGCGCGTCATCCGCCCCGCCGTCACGCCATGCGCGGCGCACGGCACCACGTCGCCGTCCAGCAGCGCGATAATCCCGGTCAACGGCCGCACCCAGCGCGGGGAGGCGGTGGAGGCCGACGCCGCGCCCCAGCGCATCGATTTGGGCCATTGGAAGCCGGTAACGATCGCCGGCACCAGTTCCGCCAATATCGCCGCCGCATCGCGCCCGGGGCTGGCGATCTGCGCGAACAGCACCACGCCCTTGGGGGTCTGGCGTTCCTCGAGCTGGTCGCGCGTCAGGCCGGCCGAGCGGAGGAAGCCGGCGATTGCCGCCTCGGGCGCGCTCGCCGATGGGCCCTTGCGTTCCTCGCTCGAGGCCGCGCTCGCCGCCGCGACACCGCGCGCGATCAGCCACAGCCGGCGCGGCGTGGCGTCGGCGAAGACCTCGCCATGCGCCAGCCCGGCGGCTTTCAGTCCATCGACAAAGCGCGACCGCAGTTGCTCGACAGAAGCCGCCTGCATCCGCGCCGGGATTTCCTCGCTGGCGAGTTCGAGCAGAAAGTCGCTCATCGCTCCCCCTCCCTGGCAGGGAGGGGGCTGGGGGGAGGGTTTGCTGCGCGATCGAGTGAGGAAGTTGAAGAG
>JBMOGO010000191.1:0-2243 GCA_049318305.1 Polymorphobacter sp. | reverse complement strand
AGGGGCGGCGCTGGCAATTGCATCCGGTGACGGGCGAATTTCGGGATGAGCATAACAAGATGGTGAGTTGGCGCGGCTTTCTGGGCCGTAACCCGGCGGTGATGGGGGCGGTCGTCGCAGTGTTGGCGCTTGTACGCTCACACGTATAACCGGGGTCTGGGGCCTGAAGCCCCAGCCGCCGGAGGCGCCTTTGTGGGCGCGCGCGAAAGGATACCCTCACCCGGGCCGGCTGCGCCGGCTCTCGACCTCTCCCCTCGAGGGAGAGGAGGGTCAGCCCAGCAGCTTTGCCGCGAGTGGGGCGTAGTAGGTCAGCACGCCCGAGCAGCCGGCGCGTTTGAAGCCGAGCAGGGTTTCCAGCACCGCCCGGTCGCGGTCCAGCACGCCGGCGGCGACGGCGGCTTCGATCAGGGCGTATTCGCCGCTGACCTGATAGGCGAAGACCGGCACGTCGAAGCGGTCGGAGACGGCGCGGATGATGTCGAGATAGGGCATCCCGGGTTTGACCATCACGCTGTCGGCGCCTTCGGCGATATCGAGTTCGACTTCGCGGATAGCTTCGCGGGCGTTGGCGGGGTCCATCTGATAGGTTTTCTTGTCGCCTTTCAGGTAACCGCCGCTGCCCACCGCATCGCGGAACGGGCCGTAGAAGGCCGACGCATATTTCGCCGAATAGGCCATGATCTGGACAAGGTCGAAGCCTTCGCCTTCAAGTCCCGAGCGGATCGCGGCGATGCGGCCGTCCATCATGTCGCTGGGGGCGATGACGTCGCAGCCGGCGCGGGCCTGGTTGAGCGCCTGGCCGACCAGCAGTTCCACCGTCGCGTCGTTGAGGATGCGGCCATCGTCATGGAGCAGGCCATCATGGCCGTGGCTGGTGTACGGATCGAGCGCGACATCGGTGAGCACGCCGAGGCCGGGGGCTGCGTCCTTGAGCGCCTTGATCGCCTGGCAGACGAGGTTGTCGGGGTTGAGCGCTTCTTCGCCGCCTTCGGTGCGCAAATGGCCTTGCGTGTTGGGGAACAGCGCGACGCAGGGGATGCCGAGCGCGACGGCTTCACGCGCTGCGGCGGCGAGATTGTCCACCGACAGGCGGTTGACGCCGGGCAGGGTTTTTACCGGGTCGGTGACACCGCGGCCTTCGGTGACGAAGATCGGCCAGATCAGGTCTGCCGGGGTCAGGGTGTTTTCGGCGTGGAGCGCGCGGCTCCACGGGGCGGAACGGGTGCGGCGCAGGCGCGTGGCGGGAAAGGATGCGGTCATCCCGCCGGATTAGCGCGCGGCGGCGGGGAAGTCATCAGGGCACCGGTGCGCCGCCCAGCGTCGCCGACAAGCCGGCCGCAATGGCGGCGCGGGCGCGGGCGGAGATTGCCTTGCGGTCGGGGTGGTCGCCAGGGTCGAAGGGTTCGAGGAAATGCACGCGGACATGAAAGCTGCCGGGCCGGGTGAAAACCCGCCAGCCATTTTGCGGCGCGGTTTCCTCGCCGATCCAGGCCAGCGCCTTGCCGGCGTCATCGAAATCCAGAACCACCGGCTGGATGCGCAAGGCACGCGGTGGCGGTAGCAGCACCTGGAACAGCGGCGGCTTGAACGGCAACAGGCTGCGGCCATCGGTGGTGGTGCCTTCGGGAAAGATGGCGATGGGTTGATGCTCCGCCAGCGCGGCGCGCAGTTCCTCGACCTGGCCGGCGACGGCGAGGCGATCGGTGCGCGACACGAACACCGTGTGATTGAGCTGCGCCAGCCAGCCGATGATCGGCCAGTCGCGGATCTTGTCCTGCGAAACGAACGCCGTGCCGGTGACACCGCCGAGGATGGGAATGTCGATCCAGGACAGGTGGTTGGCGACGAAGAACACGTCGCGCGCCAGCGGTGTGCCGGTGGTGCTGACGCGCGCGCCGCAGGCCCGCGCCGCCCAGGCGAGGAAGCGCCGGCTCCATGGCGAAGGCCGCCCCGCGAGGCGCCAAAGCCCGTGGAGGGGCAGGCAAATGGCGAGCGCTGCGAACAGCCAGAGGGTGCGCATGGCGAGGCGCAGGCTGCCGATCGGGTTGGCCAGGGCGGTGCGGACTGCGCTCATCGGCGTTGCCTTAGCCGCGCATCAGATGCTCCGCTACCGCTGTCCATGCCGGCAGCGAGGTCGGGTCGAAATTGCCATTGCCGGCGAGCGGGTGGGAGCCCAACCGGGTGATGACCATTTCGGCGGCGGGGTCGACCCAGATCATCTGGCCGCGCACGCCGCGTGCGGT
>JBMOGO010000190.1:0-2266 GCA_049318305.1 Polymorphobacter sp. | reverse complement strand
GCGGTGGTCATCTTGGGATCGCCGAACACAGTCGGCCACTCGCCGAACGCCAGGTTGGTGGTAATGATCACCGAGGTGCGCTCGTAAAGCTTGCTGACGAGATGGAACAGCAGCTGGCCGCCGGAACGGGCGAACGGCAGGTAGCCGAGTTCGTCGAGCACGACGAGATCGAGGCGGGAGAGTTGCGCCGCCAGCGCTCCGGCCTTGCCCAGTCGGGTCTCTTCCTCAAGCCGGGTCACCAGATCGACGGTGTTGAAGTAACGGCCGCGTGCGCCGGCGCGAACGACGCTGGCGGTGATGGCGATGGCCAGATGGGTCTTGCCGGTGCCGGTGCCGCCAACCAGGACGATGTTGCGCTGCGCGGGCAGGAACGAGCCGGCGTGAAGCGAGCGCACCAGCCCTTCGTTGATCGGCGTGCCGTCGAACACGAAGGCGTCGATATCCTTCGCCACCGGCAGCCTGGCAGCGGTCATCCGGTAGCGGATCGAAGCTGTATGCCGATGCGTCGCTTCGGCGCGCAGCAGGTCGGTCAGGATCTCCATGGTGGTCCGCTTGCGTTGCAGGCCGGTGGTGATGGTCTCGTCGAACGCCCCAGCCATGCCCTTGAGTCCGAGGCTGCCCATGGCGGCGATCATCTCATGCCGCTGCATGCAGGCCTCGCAGTTGATCATAGCGCTCACAGTCGGCGACCGGCGGATGCACCAGGGCCAGATCCTCGGAGGTGACGATGGTGAGCGGCCGCGGTGGCTCGCGGCGCCGGGCCAGGATGTTGAGGATGACGTCGTCGCTCGGCGTGCCGGCAGCCAATGCCTCGCGGACGGCGTCTTCAACCAGATCCAGGCCGTCGCTCAACACCGCCGCCAGCACCCGGACGAAGCGCCGGTCGGCGTCATCGCCGGATCCCAGCTTGCAACGCAGGCGCGTCAGCGCCGGCGGGAGTTCCCAGTTCTGGAACGGCGCGCCGTTCCGCAGCGCGCCGGGCTTCCTCGCCAGCACCGGCAGATAATGCCAGGGATCGTAGATCGTCCGGTCACGCCCGAAGAACCGCGCATGTTCCGCGACGACCTTGTCGCAGCACCGGACGACGATCCGGTCGGCATAGGCGCGGACCTGCACCGGGCGTCGTGCCGCCTTGGCCATCACCGAGTAGCGGTTGCGATCGAAGCTGATCAGGCAGGTGCCGGTGACTGCGTGCTCGGTCTCATGGAAGCCGTCGAACGGCGCCAGCAGGCGCTGCAGCGCCGGCCGTTCAGCCGCCAACGCCTCGGCAACGGTTATCTCCTTGTGGTCGGGATGCGGGTGCCGATCGGCCCAGCGCCGGCACTCGGCTTCCAGCCATCCGTTGAGCTCCTCGAGACTGGCGAACCGCAGCCGGGGCTGGAAGAACCGCCCGCGGATCGTCTGCACCTGGTTCTCGACCTGACCCTTCTCCCAACCTGCCGCCGGCGAGCACGCGGTCGGCTCCACCATGTAGTGGTCAGTCATGATCAGGAACCGGCGGTTGAACAGCCGATCCTTGCCGGTGAACACCGTAGTCACTGCCGTCTTCATGTTGTCGTAGATGCCGCGCAGCGGCACACCGCCGAAGAATACGAACGCCCGCTCGTGCGCGTCGAACACCATCTCCTGCGTCTCGCGGGGATAGGCCCGGACATACATCGCCCGCGATGCGCACAGGCGGACATGCGCCACCTTCACCCGCATCGGCTTGCCGGCGATCTCCACATCCTCATGGCTCCAGTCGAACTGATACGCCTCCCCCGGCTGGAACAGCAGCGGGATGAACGCCGGAGCGCCGTCACCGGCATCCTTGCGCTGCTCGGCCGTCCAGCGTGCCGCATAGCGGCGGACGGCGTCATAGGAGCCTTCAAAGCCCTCCCGCACCAGCAGGTCATGGATCCGCGTCATCCGCAGTCGGTCCCGTCGGCTGCGCGCCGCGTTCTCGATCAGCAGCCTGTCCAGGCGTTCCTGAAAAGGCCCGATCCGAGGCAGCGGCTGAACGCTGCGCTCATACGCGAAAGCACATTCCGGCGACCGGATGGCCTTGCGCACGACCTTCCGCGACAGCCGCAAATCCCGCGCGATCGCCTTGATCGCCTTCCCACCCGCGTGCTCCCGCCGGATCCGAACAACCGTCTCCACTATCAACATCCCGATCTCGCTACCTGAAAGCCAAGGCAGCCGATTAAACCATCGGAATGAGGGGTCCCTGTTCGACGCCGATCACCCCGCTAACGGGGTCCTTCTTCCACGCCGATCCACAAAT
>JBMOGO010000189.1:0-2273 GCA_049318305.1 Polymorphobacter sp. | reverse complement strand
CGGCATAATCGGCGACGATGACGGCATTGCCGGTGCGGTTGGCGGTCACCTGCCCCTCGCGGCTGACCAGCGGGCGCAGCGTTTCCACCGCCGATGCGGCATCGATCGAATCGAGCCGGATGACTTCGGTGACGAACCGGTCACGCCCCGACCCGCTACCGCCCGGTTGCGTCGCGGCACCATCTGCTGGCGCAATGCGAAACGCGCCGCCGGCGGCCGGCGAAACCACCAGGCCATTGGCGCGCAAGGTCGACAGGAACAGCTCGAAATAGGCGTCGCGCCCGAGCGGCTTTTCGCTCACCACCGATACCTTGCCCTGCACGCGCGGGTCGATGATGAACGTGCGTCCGGTCGCCCGCGCCACATCCTGGATATAGGCGCGCACATCGGCATCGCGCAGGTTGATCGTCTGCTGCGCCACCACGGGTGACGCGAGCAGCAGCGCTGCGACCAGGAAATGCAGCGGAGCTGCGGGCAGAGAATGCAGCGGCGCTGCGAGCAGAGAATGCAGCGGAGCTGCGAGCAGAGAATGCAGCGGAGCTGCGGCCAGAAAACGCCGCATCATTGTCCGCCAATTCGCAAATTGATCAGTCGGCCGCCGCGTTCGACACCGATCACCGCGCCGCCGGCATCGAGCCTTTGGACCAGTGTTGCCGGGTCGCGCACAGCGGCGACCGGACCGCCATCGACCGTCACCAGCACATCGCCGGCTTGCAGCCCGGCGGCGGCAAAGGCAGCACCGGACCCCTTGGGCGCCAGCAGATAGCCGGTGATGGCGGTGCCCTTCAGCCGCGGTGTCACCTGGATATCTGCAGCGAGGCGCGGCGCGGGTGTCGGCTGCGCCAGCATCCCGGCGGTTTCCGGCGTGATCGGCGGTGCGCCCGAAGATTGGTCGAGGAACAGGCTTTCGCTGCGGCCATTGCTGTCGAGTGTCACCGAATCGAAGGCCACGGCCTGCAAGCGCACGCCGGGCAGCACGTCCTCACCAACGAGATAGCTGGATTGCACACCGTCCTGTGTGGCGATGATCGCCGATCCACGCCCGGATACAGTATCGACGCGGGTACCGACCAGCGTCAGACCGATGCTCGAGACGGCTTCGACGCCGCCATCGCCCTGCCGGAAAAACGGGTCGAACCGCCCCAGCACGGTCGTGTCAGCCGCCGCTCGCGCCGCGCCCGCCGGCTGCCAGTCGCCCAGCGGCCCGACCGGCGTCACTACCGTCCAGACCAGCCGCGCCAACGCCATCGCCAGCAGCCCGGTCAGCAGCAATTCCGCGGCGGTAAAGGCAGCGGCTTGCGGCGCCGCGCCGAACACCCGGTCTGCCTGTCGTTTCAACTGCACAAGCATCGGACTATAAAACTCCCCGGGCACTCCGCACTAGACGCCCCGCATGACAGATTTGTGACGTATCGATGACGCTCTTGTGCACCAACCTTGGCCGCGCTGCCAGCCCGGCCGGCCGATACATCGGATGCCGACTTGACTTTTTGATGGTGCACCGCGATATGCACCTCGGCTTCAGCGCGGGAATTTCTCCGCTGCCCACGCCGGGTGCGTGATCGGGCAACGTCTTTGGACACCGCCCCAGACCCGGATGTTCAGAGGCCAGCCCCAAGGGCCACCCCATCACGCGGGTTGTCAAAACCCGCTCGTCCCACCGGCCCCGAAGCCCGTGGGCAGCCACGCGAATCCGTCGCGTGCCCGATTCCAGAGACTCAACATGACTTATTTTTCCGATTTCGGCCTCGCCGAACCCCTGACCCGTGCGCTTGCCGACAAGGGCTATACCGAACCCACTCCCATCCAGGTCCAGGCCATCCAGCCGGTCATGGAAGGCCATGACCTGTGCGGTATCGCCCAGACCGGCACCGGCAAGACTGCGGCGTTCGCGCTGCCGATCCTGCATCGCCTCGCTGCCAACCCCAAGCATCGCCTGAAATACGCCACCCGGACGCTGGTGCTGGCGCCGACGCGCGAGCTGGTGTCGCAGATTGCCCAGTCGTTCACCGACTATGGCAAGTACATGAAGCTGTCGGTGACCACGGTGTTCGGCGGCGTGCCGATCCCGCGCCAGGAACGCGCGATGAGCCAGGGTGTCGACGTCGTCGTCGCCACGCCGGGCCGCCTGCTCGACCTGGTCGAACGCGGCAGCCTTGACCTCAAGCTGGTCGAAATCCTCGTCCTCGACGAAGCCGACCAGATGCTCGACCTGGGCTTCATCCATGATCTGCGCCGCATCGTCGGCCTGTTGCCGCGCAAGCGCCAGACCC
>JBMOGO010000188.1:0-2375 GCA_049318305.1 Polymorphobacter sp. | reverse complement strand
CTCCTCGGAAAACGGACTCTACTCAAAATTGGCGCCAAATCAGGGGTGCACGTCAACACCCGCCGCGCCGAAGGCGGCGACGCCAGCGGCGGCTTCGCGCCGCACTCGAAACGACCATCCATTGGTCGTCACCAGACCCGGCTGATCAGCTTTACAGCCCTGCACGGAGACCTATCATGACGGTCTACAAATCCGCGAGTTCGCCCTATTGGCAATATGACTTCGTGTGCCGCGGCGTACGCTACTCCGGCTCGTCGCGGACGACCTCAAAGCGCGCCGCCGACAAGTTCGAGGCCGAATTGAAGCGCAAAGCCGCTGCGGGCGAACTCGACCGCGTGCATATCACGTTGGACGAGGCGGCAGGCACCTGGTGGCAAAATGTCAAGCAATTCCAGAGTAGTGCCGATACCGCACGTTACCAGATTCGCAACCTGATCAAAGGTTTGGGTGCGAATATCCGGCTTGCTGACATCCGCTACGCCGATCTTGACGACTATGTTGCCAAGCGCCGAGCCAAGGTCGCCAATGGAAGCGTCAACCGCGAGATCGAGATCGCTCGGGCGTTGTGGCGCTACACCGAGCGCCGCGAGTTTTACGTCGGCAAACCTATTCCCTGGGGCCAGTTGCGGTTGATCGAACCACGCGAACGTATTCGCGAACTCTCGGCTGACGAAGAAGTCCGGCTGTTCGCCCAGCTGCCCCCCGATCTCGCTGCGGTTGCCGAATTCGCGATGCTGTCGGGACAGCGCCGCGCGGCCATCATCGGCCTGCGCTGGTCCGACGTCGACCTGATCAATCGCACGGCGACGGTCACGCTAAAGGGTGCCGACCGCGGCCGGCACACCTTCCCGCTGACCGAGCGACTGATGGCGATCATCACCGGTAGGCCCAAGGTATGTGCGCAAATCTTCACCTATGAATGCACGCGGCCAAGCCCGAAGCGCGGCGACCGGCCATACCGGCGCAAGGGCCAGCGCTACCCAATGACGGTGCAAGGCTGGCAGCGACAGTGGAAGGCGGCACTCGCCGCCGCGGACATCAGCGACTTTCGCTTCCACGACATGCGGCATACGGCACTGACACGGATCACCCGGGCAGTGGGCAATTTGAAGGTCACCCAGAAGCTCGCCGGGCACTCTAACATAGCCACGACGGCGCGATATGCTCACGCCTCGCAAGACGATGTCAGGGCGGCCATGCTACTGGCCGAGCCCGGAATGATCCCCCCGCACCTTTGCTGAGAGTGGTCAAAAGTTAGCAAAAACAGGTAGTTCGTATAGGATAAGGCCTTCTCCCAAACCAGATGCGCTACCAGGCTGCGCCACTCCCCGAACCGGCCTGTCACCTAGGGTAACGCCTCCGACAACGCAACCCCGCCGTTCGGGCCGGCGCGGTCACTGCCGAGGAGGCGGCGATCAGTGTCGGCCAAGCTCGGCGCGGCCGACCACCATATGATGCACCTCGTCGGGACCATCGGCAAAGCGCAGGTGGCGGACATCGGTGTACATCTGCGACAGCGGGCTCCACTGCGACACGCCGGTGGCGCCGTGAATCTGCATGGCCTGGTCGATGATCGTCGCCACTTTTTCGGGCACCATCGCCTTGACCATGCTGACCCACACCCGCGCCTCGCGATTGCCCAGCACGTCCATAGCGCGCGCTGCCTTCAACACCATCAGCCGCATCGCCTCGATCTCGATACGGGCGCGCGACACGGTTTCCAGATTCTTGCCGAGCGCGATGATCGGCTTGCCGAACGCCGTGCGCGACGTCGCCCGCCTGACCATCAGGTCGAGCGCCTTTTCCGCCTGGCCGATGGCGCGCATGCAATGGTGGATGCGCCCCGGCCCCAGCCGCAATTGCGAAATCTCGAAACCGCGGCCAGGGCCGAGCAGGATATTTTCCTCCGGCACCCGCACATTTTCCAGCGCGATGTGCATATGGCCGCGCGGCGCATGGTCATGGCCGAACACCGTCATCGGCCCCAGGATCTTCACCCCCGGCGTGTCCATGGGAACGAGGATCTGAGATTGCTGGCCCGATGCGGGGCCATCGGGGTTGGTGCGCACCATGCAGATCATGATCTTGCAGCGCGGATCTCCGGCGCCCGAAATATAGTATTTTTCGCCGTTGATGACCCATTCGCCACCCACCAGCTCGGCGCGCGTGCTGATGTTCTTGGCATCCGATGACGCCACATTCGGCTCGGTCATCGCATAGCATGACCGGATTTCACCGTTGAGCAGCGGCTTCAGCCAGCGTTCCTTCTGCGCCGGCGTGCCGACACGTTCCAGGACCTCCATGTTGCCGGTATCGGGCGCCGAACAGTTGAGCGTTTCGGAGGCGAGCGGCTGCTTGCCGAGTTCAGCGGCGAT
>JBMOGO010000187.1:0-2522 GCA_049318305.1 Polymorphobacter sp. | reverse complement strand
CGCTGCGCGATATCGACCAGACGCTGCTGATCCCCGAAGGCCTGCCGGGCCGGGACTGGTATAAGCATGCGCTCTATGCGCCCGGTCGCTTCACTGGCTATGGTGCCAAGACGCTGCCGGGCGTGCGTGAAGCGGTGGAAGAGCGCCGCTTTGCCGATGCCAATCTTTATGCGGCGCGCACCGCGGCGGCGATCGAACGGTTTGCGGCACGGCTGGATGCGGCGCGGGGGCTCATCGGATGAAACTGCTCGGTTCTTCAACGTCACCCTATGTCCGCAAACTGCGTGTCATCGCCGCCGAACTGGCGCTGCAGCTCGATTATGCCGAAACCGCGGCGCTGGAGGACCCGGCGGCGCTGCTCGCCGCCAATCCGCTCGGCAAGGTGCCGGCACTGATCCTAGATGATGGTAGCGCCTTGTTCGATTCGCCGGTGATCGCCGCCTATCTGCTGACGCTGGCGCCGAACGACCTGGTGCCCGCGGCCGGCATGGCGCACTGGCAGGCGCGCACCACCGAGGCGATTGTCGATGGTATCCTGGATGCCGCCATCGTGCTGCGCTTTAACCTGGAGCAGGGCGTGACATCGGGCATGTGGGTCGATCGCCAGTTTCGCGCCATCGATCGCGGCCTGGCGGCGCTTGCCGGCCGGGTCGGCGACGGCACGACCTATGCCGAACTTTGCGCTGTCATTGTCTGCGAATATCTCGACCTGCGCTGGCCGGCGATCGACTGGCGCGCGCATCCGGCGCTCAAGTCTGTGCACGAAAGGCTCGCCGAACTGCCCTCGCTCGCGAGCAGCCGGCCGGCCTGAGCTATTTCGCCTCTGGCGGCGGCGGATAGCTCACATCGGGCGCCGCCTGGTCGATATCCATGCGCAGCCTCCAGACACCGTCCGCGCCCTTGCGATAGACGATCAGCGACCGCCCCGGATCGCGGATTTCGGCTTTGGGCGTGCGGATGGTGAACCAATATTTGCTCATGAACACAGCGGTATCGTGATCGACGATCAGGCTTTCCTCGGCGAGCAGGAAGTCGGCGTCGAGCGGGGTCTTGAGCAGCGGCGTGAAATAACCGCGGATTGCGGCGATGCCCTTCAGCTTCGGCTTGCCGTGCAGCGCCACCTCGGCATCTGGCGTGTAGAGCGCCATCAACGCCTCGATATCGCCGGCCTTGAATGCCTTCACCCATTGCGTGCCATGGGCGCGGATCGCGGCTTCATCGGCCGGCGTCGCCAGCGCCGGGGCGGCGAGCAGCAGCGCCGCCAGGGCAACCATCATCGTCTTCATCGCACCCAAGCCCCCCAGGCAACGAACAGCAACGGCACTACGCCGGCCAGATCAGCCACGGCGATGGTGCGCAACGCCGACGGCCGCCCGGCATCGGCATAAAGCGCCAGAAACGACAGCATCGACACGCCGACCGCCACCACTGAAAGCCGACGCACCGCCGGATCAAGCGCCGCCCAGATCGCGACGATGACCACAACGAGAAACAGCGCCGCCCGGTGCTGCAACAACAGGTAAGCACTGTCCCCCGGCACCGCGCCATACAGCCGGGTCAGCAGCGCCGGCCGGAACAGCGCCAGTGCCGGCATGGCGTGAATGGCGGCGAGCAGCAGCCAGGCAAGGCGATCCGCCAGCATCGTCAGCCATCCCTCCCACGATTCAGCCGGACGGCGCCATCGGGAACCGCGACCCAGGGGTGGCGGCGTTCCTCGAACACCGACCGCAACGGTGGCGGGCATGACGGATCGGCAAATAGGCCCGCCGGCACCGCGGTCATGCCGGGGTTGATCGCTGCGCGAAAGGTGACGGTACTACCGCACGCCGGGCAGAAGTGGTTGGCCATCGCCCGCCCCTTGTCGCTGGCATGGTCGAACCGCCGGGTTTCGCCGGTCACCGTTACATCCGTGTCGGCAAGCCATGCCGCCATGCCGAACGGCGAACCGCTGCGGCGCTGGCAATCGGCACAGTGACACATGTTGACCATCACCGGTTGCTGCGCCAGCGCGACCGTGACGGCCCCGCACAGGCAGGCGCCATCCAGCTTCACCCCTTCAATTCCCGCGCCAGTGCCTTCCTCGTCTTGTCGCCATAGGGCGGTTTGAACCCGGCCAGCCCGGCCAGGTCGATTTTCGGCTGGGTGTAGATTGCCTTGGCGTGGCTGAACGCCTTGAAGCCATCGGCGCCGTGATAGCTGCCCATGCCGGCGGGGCCGATGCCGCCGAACGGCAGGTCTTCGGCGGAGACATGGAAGACGACGTCATTGACCGTCACCCCGCCCGAAATCGTCCGGTCGAGCACACGGCGCTGTTCGGCATCGTCCTGGCCGAACCAGTACAGCCCCAGCGGCCGGTCGCGGCGGTTGACCTCGTCGATGGCACCGTCGACGGTGCTGTAGGTGCGCACCGGCAGCAGCGGTCCGAAGATTTCCTCCTGCATCACCGTCATCTCGTCGGTGGGGTTGCGGATGATGTGCAGCGGCATCTTGTTGGTGTTCTGCTTGGAAAAATCCTCGTTGCC
>JBMOGO010000186.1:0-2743 GCA_049318305.1 Polymorphobacter sp. | reverse complement strand
CGGGGTTGCGCTTTTGCGGCATGATGCTGCTGCCGGTGCTCCAGGCGTCGGGCAGGGTGACGAAACCATAGGGCTGCGACGCCCAGATGATCATTTCCTCCGCCAGCCGCGACAAATGCAGCCCGGTCAGATGCGTGGCGCTGAGATACTCCAGCGCGAAATCCCGGTCCGACACCGAATCGAGGCTGTTGCGCGTCGGCCCGGCAAAGCCCAGCGCCTTGGCGGTCATCGCCCGGTCGATGGGGAAGCTGGTGCCGGCCAGCGCCGCGGCGCCCAACGGACATTCGTCCATGCGCCGCGCTGCGTCGGTGAAGCGGCTGCGGTCGCGGCCGAGCATTTCGACATAGGCCATCAGGTGATGGCCCAGCGTCACCGGCTGCGCGACCTGCAGATGGGTAAAGCCCGGCATGATGGTATCGGCGTGCTGTTCGGCGCGGGTCAGCAACGCGCCGACCAGCCCGGCCAGCGCCGCATCGGCCTCCGCGCACGCAGCCTTCACCCACAGCCGGAAATCGACCGCGACCTGGTCGTTGCGGCTGCGCGCAGTGTGCAGGCGCCCGGCTGCCGGACCAATGATCTCTTTCAACCTTGTTTCGACATGCAGGTGGACATCCTCCAGCGCCAGGTCCTCGACCAGCTTGCCGGCGGCATATTCCTCGGCAATCTGTTGCAGGCCCTTGTCGATGGCGGCGACATCGGCGGGCGACACGATGCCCCTGGCGCCCAGCATCGCGACATGGGCGCGGCTGCCGGCGATATCCTGCCGCCACAGCCGCTTGTCGACGCCGATGGAGGCGTTGATCTCACGCATCACGGCGGAAGGCCCGGCGCCGAAACGCCCGCCCCACAGGCTGTTGGCGGTCGGTTCCGCGGCGATGTCGCTGCCCGTGGTGATGGTCCTGCTCCCGGCGTTGGCGGTGTTGGATGGGGTGTCCGATGCGGGGGGCGATAGGGGAATCGCGTCCGGCCCGCAAGCAAGTGCGGAACCGGGCAGCGCCGTAGCGGCCCCGATCGCGGCGATCTGCAGGGCTTCGCGTCGTGATACCGTCATGCCGTCATCCCCCTGTTGCCCGGCGCCTTTGCCACAGCGGCTTGTCGGTGTGCGCGCACGTGACTATCTCCACCGTGACAGGTGCGGGACCACCCGCGCAACCATGATGGCCGGAATGGGAAAATCTATGCGCAAGGGATTCGCCGGGGTGATGCTGGTCGCGGCAGCGTTGGTGTCTGCTTGTGGTGGCCCCGGCTCCGCCACCGCCGCCGTGCCGGCCGCAGCGCCGATCAACAGCATCGATCGCAGTCACGCCGGCGAAGCGGCGCCGAAAGTGGCGTTCGAAAAACGCGGCGGCGGCAAGGTGACGATGGCAGCGTTCAAGGGCCAGCGCGTGCTGGTCAATCTGTGGGCAACCTGGTGCGCGCCGTGCATCGCTGAAATGCCGGCGCTCGATGGGCTGGCCGCGGCGAAAAAGGGCAAGCTGCTGGTGGTGCCGCTCAGCCAGGACATGGAGGGCTGGCAGGCGGTCAACGGTTTCTTCAAGCCGGGCAAATTCAAGACGCTGGTGCCGATGCTCGACCAGCCGGGGTCGTTTGCCGAAAGCCTCAAAGCGCGCGGGCTGCCGATGTCGGTGCTCTATGACGAAAAAGGCCGGGAGGTGTGGCGCGTGGCGGGGACGTTGAAATGGGGCGCGCCGGAGGTGGTGGGGGCGCTGTAGCGCCGCGAGCGCGCTGCGCAGCAGCGCGCCGACAGGCGCAAAGCCGGACGGCGGGGCGGCGGAGGCTTCCGCCGAACCCGTCTGACGTCAGCTTGGGCTTTGCCCATGCTCTTTTTAACTCGTTGAAGTGAAGGGGCTTGGGCAAAGCCCAAGCTGACGTCAGACGAGATCGGCCAGCGAAGCTGACCGCCTCGCTGGCCGACCGCTGCGCCTGTCGGCGCGTAGCGTGCCGCTACGCGCTCGCGGCTTCGCTAGTGATTCATCGCGTCGAAGAAGTCCTTGTTCGTCACCGAGTCCTTCATCTTGTCGATCAGGAATTCCACCGCATCGACGGTGCCCATCTGCATCAGGATGCGGCGCAGCACCCACATCTTGGCCAGCGTGTTCTTGTCGACGAGCAGTTCTTCCTTGCGGGTGCCGGACTTGCCGATGTCGATGGCCGGGAAGACGCGCTTGTCGGCGATCTTGCGGTCCAGCACGATTTCGCTGTTGCCGGTGCCCTTGAACTCTTCGAAAATCACTTCGTCCATGCGGCTGCCGGTATCGATCAGCGCCGTCGAGATGATGGTAAGCGAGCCGCCTTCCTCGATATTGCGCGCGGCGCCGAAGAACCGCTTGGGCCGCTGCAATGCGTTGGCATCGACACCGCCGGTCAGCACCTTGCCCGATGATGGCACCACGGTGTTGTAGGCGCGGCCCAGGCGAGTGATATTGTCGAGCAGGATGATGACATCGCGCTTGTGCTCGACCAGCCGCTTGGCCTTTTCGATGACCATTTCGGCAATCTGGACGTGGCGGGTGGCGGGTTCGTCGAAGGTCGACGAAATCACTTCGCCCTTCACCGTGCGCTGCATGTCGGTGACTTCTTCGGGGCGTTCGTCGATCAGCAGGACGATCAGGAACACCTCAGGGTGGTTCGCCGAAATGGCACGGGCGATATTCTGCATCATCATGGTTTTACCCACGCGCGGCGGCGCCACGATCAGGCAGCGCTGCCCCTTGCCGAGCGGCGCGACGATATCGATGACCCG
>JBMOGO010000185.1:0-2841 GCA_049318305.1 Polymorphobacter sp. | reverse complement strand
ATGACGCTGACCCTGTATGGCATCAAGAATTGCGACACCGTCAAAAAGGCGCGCCTCTGGCTCGATGCCCACAGCGTTGCGCATGAATTTCATGACTACAAGGCACTGGGCGCGGACGCCGCCAAGCTGCAGGCCTGGGTCGCGGCGCTGGGCTGGGAAACGGTGCTCAACCGCGCAGGGACGACGTTTCGCGCGCTGCCGGAGGCCGACAAGGCGGGCATCGATGCCGGCAAGGCCGTCGCGCTGATGCTGGCGCAGCCCTCGCTGATCAAGCGGCCGATGGCGGAAGGCGACGGCGTGCTGCTCGCCGGGTTCAAGCCGGAGATTTACGCGGCGCGCTTTGGTGGTTGAAGAGCGCGGCTGAAGCAGAGCCGCTTACGCGTCGAGCAACCGCGTCAAATGCGTCACATCGGTATCGATCTCGCGATCGGAGGCACGCAGTTCCTCGATGCGCTTGACCGCGTGCATGACCGTCGTGTGGTCGCGACCACCAAAGCGGCGTCCGATTTCGGGCAGCGACCGCGGGGTCAGCTTCTTGGCGAGGTACATCGCCACCTGGCGCGGCCGGGCGACTTCGCGGGCGCGGCGCGCCGACAGAAGGTCGGTCATTTTCAGCGCGTAATATTCAGCGACCTTGCGCTGAATCTCGTCGATGGTCAGCTTTTTCTCATGCGCGCGCAGCAGGTCGGCGAGTGTTTCGCGGGTAAACTCCAGCATCACCGGCTTGTTGACCAGTGCTGCATAGGCGATGACCCGGTTGAGCGCGCCTTCGAGCTCACGCACGTTCGCCGTGATCTTGCGCGCCAGGAATTCGATGACCTCGGCAGGCACCGCAATGTTCTGCGTCATCCCCGCCAGCTTGGCGTGGAGGATATTGAGGCGCAGCTCGTAATCGGCGGGGTTGATGTCGGCGACCAGACCCCAGGCCATGCGGCTGAGGATGCGTTCCTGAATGCCCTCGAGATTCTGCGGGCTGCGATCGGCGGTGATCACCAGGCGCTTACCAGCGCTGATGATCTCGTTCATCGTGTGGAAGAATTCTTCCTGCGTCGATTCCTTGCCTGCGATGAACTGGACATCGTCGATCATCAACAGGTCGACCGAGCGCAGCCGCTGCTTGAAGGCAATCGTATCCTTGGCGCGCAGCGCGGCGAGAAATTCGACCATGAACTTTTCGGCCGACATATAGGCGACGCGTGCATCGGGCTGGCGCTGCAGGAACGCATTGCCGATGGCGTGCATCAAATGGGTTTTGCCAAGCCCAGTGGTGCCGTGCAGAAACAGCGGGTTGAAGCCGATCGGGCCGGGTTCGGCCACCGACTGGGCCGCATTATAGGCCAGCTCGTTGGATTTCCCGACGATGAAATTGTCGAAGTTGTAGCGGCTTTCGACCGGCAGGCTGATCGACACGGCTGGTGCCAGCGGCGGGGTCATCGGCAATGCCGCCGGTGTCGCCATGCCCGGCCGGACGGCCACGCTGACATGGCGGGTGCCCTGGCGATGTGCCGCCCAGTGCTGGCGCAACTTGTCGGCGAAATGGCCGGCCACCCAATCGGCGAGGAACGCCGACGGCGCCGCCAGCGTCACGCGATCGCCCTGCGCTTCGACAAAGGCCAGCGGTGCCAGCCAGGTCTCGAAGTTGCGCTCCCCCGATTCGGCGCGCAGCGCTGCGCGGACGCGCGCCCAGGCCGCCGAATCGTCATCGCCGGTTGCGGGCACCGCCGACCAGCCGGCAGGACGCTGCGTCGCCTGAAGCGGCTGCGTTGCCGAAATCGCCGATGATGCCACGAACCGCGCCTCCCCGTCTTGTCCGGGCCGGTTGGCCCACCTTGTGCGGCGACTTGCGCCACCGCTGTTGTTCAGCGACAACCCCGCAGTCCGCCGTTTCCGGCAGGCAAAACCTCTCCCTCAGCGGCCGGGGCCACAAAAGGTCGGTGCAAGATTATCGATCGATCCCGGGAACACCGGGACAGGCCCGGCGACGCGAAATCGAGGTTCAAATAAGCAATCGCAGGGCCGCCAAGCAAGCGACAGAATCTGCGCAGAACTGAAATAATTCCATTGACACGCAGATCAGCCAATTCGTTTGACGGCCCTGACAACGCCCTGTTTTTTCGTGACAATGTTGTGACGATTGCGTGACAGGCTCGTCTGAATTGACAGCAAGTCACTGAAATTAAAGACACGCCCGACCAGACTCTGATGACGCGATTCGCGATTGGAGTTGCACTACCCCGGCAGAACTCGGCGCGATTTTGCAATCGAAACGCTGCGCCCGGTTGACTTCAAAGCGTCACAGACCGCCGCGGTGCGCAATTGGCGTCAACGCCACCGCGAATCGGCTCCGGCTGCGGAACGGTGTGGCGCGGCACAACGAAAACGGCGCGGGGTTGCCACCGCGCCGGTGTCCGCATTGTGTCGTGATCAGGCTCAGGCCGGGGCGAGTGCCTTGGCACGCTTGGCAAGGCGCGAAATCTTGCGAGCGACGGTATTCTTGTGCAGCACGCCCTTCGACACGCCGCGCATCATTTCGGGCTGGGCGGCCTGGAGCGCCGCGGCAGCCGCAACGGCGTCACCGCCGGCGATGGTCGATTCGACCCGCTTCACAAAGGTGCGGATCCGGCTGACGCGTGCCTTGTTGATTTCGGCGCGGCGATTGTTGCGGCGGATGCGCTTTTCAGCCTGGGGCGTATTGGCCATGGTTGTCCTTGAATCTCTGGTCTGGTGTTGCCGGTGTCCCGGCGCATGACCGGTATCGGCACAGGACAAGCCCGCACCGGAAGTGGAGGCGCATAGTCGTGAAGCGAGATTCGGTCAACTGATGATTGCGCCGCTGGCGCG
>JBMOGO010000184.1:0-2934 GCA_049318305.1 Polymorphobacter sp. | reverse complement strand
GGATGATGTGCAGCGGCATCTTGTTGGTGTTCTGCTTGGAAAAATCCTCGTTGCCGGGGTTGACGACATCGACGGTCGCGCCCTTGGCGAGGGCATCGGCGACATGCGCCTCGAGCCGCTCGCGGTGGCGCGCACCGAGCACCGACGTATAGTCGGGGTTGCTCAGCAGCGTCGGATACATCTTCGCCGTCGCCGCCTTCAACCCTTCGACGACCGCGGCTTCCTGTTCCTGCGGCACGATCAGATAATCCGGCGCCAGGCAGATCTGCCCGGCGTTCATCATCTTGCCCATCGCGATGCGCTCGGTGGCAACGCCGATGTCGGCCGACCGCGAAATGATCGTCGGCGATTTGCCACCCAGTTCCAGCGTCAGCGGCACCAGGTTCTTTGCCGCCGCCGCCATGACATGCCGGCCGATCGCGGTGCCGCCGGTGAACACCAGATGGTCGAACGGCAGTTCCGAAAACGCCTTGCCGGCCTCCGACCCGCCGGTCACCACCGCGACTTCGGTCAGGTCGAACGCCGCTTCGAGCAGTTCCTTCATCAGCGCCGAAGTGACCGGGGTGAATTCCGATGGCTTGATCATGGCGCGATTGCCCGCCGCCAGCACGCCGGCCAGGGGCCCGAAGGTCAGGTTGATCGGGAAATTCCACGGCGAAATGATGCCGATGACGCCCTTGGGCTGAAACTCCACCCGCGCTCTGGCGCCGAGCAATTTCATCGGGAAATCGAGCCGCCGGCTTTCGGGCTTCATCCAGGCATCGAGATGCTTCATCGCGTGCTTCAGCGGCTTCACCGAGGCCATGATATCGGTGACCAGCGACATTTCGGTGGAACGATGCCCGAAATCTTCGGACAGCGCCGCCACCATCCGGTCCTTGTTGTCGAGCACGACAGCCAGCGCCCTTTGCAACCGCGCCTTTCGCGACGCTGCGGTCACCGGCAATTCGGCGGTAAAGGCGGCACGCTGGCGCTGCAGAATGTCGAGCATCGCCGCGGCATCGCGGGCATCCCAGGCAGTGGTGGCAGTGCTGGCCATATCGTCGTCCCCATCTTGATTTGCGAACACTCTAGGCGGTGCACGCTTGGTTGTCATTCCCGGCCAAATGCCTTCTGCTTTGCGAATGACGGCCCGTTCAGAAAGTCTCGAAAGTCACCCAGATTGCGTTTTTCGGACGTTCGGGCCGAAGGGGCTTTGACCCTGTCTTTGCTGAACATCTTTGGGCGTCCGCCTGTCAACTGCGACGCTCGTGCCGGTGTTGGCATTGCTGCGGACACGCAGTCGGCATTGCGATCCCATTGCGGAATCGACGCGCGGCTTCGATAGCGGACCAATGCACTGCCCCCAAAAAAGACTGTTGCTGTCAAAGAGCCCAAAGTCAGGCGACCATGCCTGAAAATCCGCTTGTAGGACAGCGTCTTATCACGTGTGCGCGGTGACGCACCGCCGGACCATCGGCGGTTTCAATGCGGCCGGCTTTTCTGGCTCCCGGCCGCGGATGCCGGCAGCGACCGAACGCCCGGTCGGAATTTTCAATCGGGCAAAGTGTGCCAGCAGTTGCCGGCGCCGCCATCCAAACTAGGCGACCGTGAACCCGGTTATCATCGCGCCGGCACCGACCTCTGCACGCCGCAACACCGCATCGCGTTCACCAAGATAGCCATCGATGGCGAGCAGGCCGAGGCCGTGCACGAATGCCCACAACATTTCGGCAGCGGTGGTCGTGGACAGCGTCAGCGGCCCTAGGCCCGCAATCAGCGCGCCCAGCCGTGCCGCCGGCTTTGCCGCTGCCGCCGCCAGCGCCGGATAGGCGGCACGGTCGGCCAGTTCCGGCCCCTTCATCAACCGATAGAGTTCGGGATGGTCGAGGATGAAGGCCACATAGGCGCGGGATCCGGCGATCAGCGCGGCGCGGGGTTCAATCGGCGCTGCCGCCAACGCCGCCAGCTTGGCTGCGTACAATCGTTCGTAACCGATGACGGCAACCGCAGCGACCAGTGCGCCGCGATCGGCAAAGTGATGATAGGGGGCCATGGCGCTGACGCCGGCGGCACGCGCCACACCCCGCAGCGTCAGGGCTGACGCCCCGTCTCGTTCCACCACCTCCAGCGCCGCCGCGAGCAGCGCCGCGCGCAAATCGCCATGATGATAGGACGCGCGGGAGGCCATGTTCCCGGCCTAGCTTGACGCAGCGGCAAAGTCCAGAATATACACTGTATATATACAACGTAAGGATAGCAGAACATGCCGGTGATCGTGATGACGGGTGCCACCACCGGTATCGGTGCCGAGGCGGCCAAGCGGCTGCTTGCTCCCGGCACGCGCCTTATCGTCGGCTCGCGCGGCGCGCCGGTGCCGGGTGCCGAGATGCTGCCGCTCGATCTCGCCAACCTTGCCAGTGTGCGCGGCTTTGCCGGTGCCGTGGTGGCGGCGCTGGCCGGCGCGAAGATCGATGCGCTGCTCCTCAATGCCGGCGGCCAGCGGCCGGATGTGTCGGCCCGGTCGGTCGATGGCTTTGAACTGACCTTTGCCACCAATCATCTGGCGCATTATCTGCTTGCGCGGTTGCTGCTGCCGCATCTGGCGGCGGGTGCCCGGGTCGTGCTGACCAGCAGCGGCACGCATGACCCGGCCGAAAAGACCGGCGTGCCGCCGCCGCGCCACGCCGATGCCGGTTGGCTGGCGCACCCCGAAACCGACCCGCAGTGCGACGCCAGCGCCACGACCGCCGGCATGCGCGCCTATTGCGCATCGAAGCTGTGCAACCTGCTGACCGCGCGCCACATCGCCGCCTTGCCAGAGGCACGCGCTGGCGGCTGGATCGTCACCGCTTATGATCCGGGGCTAACCCCCGGCACCGGACTGGTGCGAAGCCAGATCTGGCCGGTCCGCGCCCTGGTGGCGGGCTTCACGAACGGCATGGTGGGCTATGT
>JBMOGO010000183.1:0-3061 GCA_049318305.1 Polymorphobacter sp. | reverse complement strand
TGCCGGGCGTACGTTCATCGCCGGCGCCGATATTTCGGAATTCGGCAAGCCGCCACGCGGTGCCTCGCTGCACGCCGTGCAGGACGCGATGGAATCGTCACCGGTGCCGGTTGTTGCTGCCATTCATGGCACCGCGCTCGGCGGCGGGCTTGAGGTGGCGCTGGCCTGCCACTACCGGGTCAGCGACGCCAAGGCGAAACTCGGCCTGCCCGAGGTCAAGCTGGGCCTGCTGCCCGGCGCCGGCGGCACGCAGCGGTTGCCGCGCATCGTGGGGGCCGCCAAGGCCGTGGAGATGACCACCAGCGGCACGCCGATGGGCGCCAAGGCAGCACTGGCGGCGGGGCTGGTCGATGACATTGTCGACGGCGACCTGACCGCGGGCGCGGTGGCGTTCGCGCGCAAGGTCGTCGCCGAAGGTCGGCCGCTGACCAAGGTGCGCGACGATAATTCACGGCTGGGCGGCGATGCGGCGTCGCTGGCGCCGATGTTTGCCGAATTCCGCAAGGCCAATGCGAAGAAATTCGCCGGGTTCGAAGCCCCCGAAGCCAATATCAAGTGCATCGAGGCGGCGGTTGCCCTGCCCTTTGAAGCCGGCATGAAGGTTGAACGCAGCGAGTTCGTCAAACTGATGAACGGTTTGCAGGCAACGGCGCAGCGCCATGTGTTTTTCGCCGAACGCCAGGCCGCCAAGATCGACGGGCTCGACCCCAAGGCGGCGCTGTTGCCGGTGAAATCGGTCGGCATCATCGGCGCCGGCACGATGGGCGGCGGCATTGCCATGAACTTCCTGTCGGTCGGCGTCCCGGTGACCATCGTTGAAACCAAGCAGGAGGCGCTCGATCGCGGTGTCGCCGTCATCCGCCGCAACTATGAAAATAGCGCCAAGAAAGGCCGCTTCAGCATGGAGGAAGTCGAGGCTCGCATGGGCCGGCTGACCCCAACGCTGGCGCTGGAAGATCTGAACAGCGCCGACCTGATCATCGAAGCGGTGTTCGAGAACATGGACGTCAAGAAACAGATTTTCGGCCGGCTCGACAGCATTGCCAAGCCCGGCGCGATCCTGGCGTCGAACACCAGCTATTTGAATGTCGATGAGATTGCCGCCAGCACGCAGCGCCCGGAAAGCGTTGTCGGCATGCACTTTTTCTCGCCCGCGAACGTCATGCGGCTGCTCGAGGTGGTGCGCGGCGCCAAGACCGCCCCCGAAGTGCTGGCCACCGCGATGGCCACCGGCAAGGCGATCGGCAAGATCGGCGTCGTGTCGGGCGTCTGCCATGGTTTCATTGGTAACCGCATGCTCGGCAAGCGCCAGGAGCAGGCCAACAAACTGATCCTGGAAGACGCGCGGCCGGCGGATGTCGACCGGGTGCTGACCGAATTCGGTTTCCCGATGGGGCCGTTCCAGATGGCCGATCTGGCAGGCCTCGATATCGGCTGGTCGGCGGAAACGTCGAAGGGCGTGACCGTCCGCGACCGCCTGTGCGAGGCGGGCCTACGCGGCCAGAAGAACGGCAGGGGCTTTTACGATTATGATGCGGAGCGTAACCGCACGCCGTCGCCGATCGCTGAACAGATCATCCTCGATTATGCCGCCGAACAGGGTATCAATCGCCGCGACATCGACGATCAGGAGATCCTGGAACGCTGCCTGTACCCGATGGTCAATGAAGGCGCGATGATCCTCGATGAAGGCATGGCCCAGCGCGCCAGCGACATCGATATCGTCTGGATCAACGGCTATGGCTGGCCGGTGTATCGCGGCGGCCCGATGTTCTGGGCCGAACATGACGCCGGGCGCGAAACCATCGGCGCCGCACTGGAGCGCATGGGTATGGATGTGTCGCCGCGCTTGAAAGCGGGTTTCTGATCCGCGCGCTGCTGGTGTCAGCTTTGCCCGGGATGACATTGGGGACACCTGCGGCATTCAAGGCGTAACCTTTTGCCGTCGGCTTGCGTATATGAAGCCATGAGCAACCGACGCACCTTCATTCTCGCCGGGCTTGGCGCCGCGACCGCCCTGCCCTTTGTCCGCAGCTTTCTCGAAACCCCGGCGCTCGCCGCTGCGGCGACGAAATTCGAATATGTGCTGACCGATGCGCAGTGGCGCAAGAAGCTGCCGGGCGCCGCCTATGATGTGCTGCGCCACGAAGCGACGGAACGACCGTTCACATCGCCGCTCAACGACGAGCACCGCGCCGGGGTGTTCGCCTGCAAGGGCTGTGCGCTGCCGTTGTTCTCCTCGAAAACCAAGTTCGACAGCGGCACCGGCTGGCCGAGCTTTTACGCGCCGCTGGCCGGTGCTGTCGGCACGACGAGCGATACCAGCTTGTTCATGACCCGCACCGAAGTCCATTGCCGCCGCTGTGGCGGGCATCTTGGCCATGTGTTCGACGACGGGCCCAAGCCGACCGGATTGCGGTACTGCATGAACGGCGTCGCCATGACCTTCACCCCTGCGAAAGCCTGATTCCGATGTTGCGTAGTCTTGTTATCGCCGCCTTGCTCGGCACCGCCGCCTGTTCCGGCGCGATTGCCGCGGAACGCATGGTCACAGCGCCGGTACCCGCCGCCGATGCGCCGCTGGCGGCCGGGCCGTTGCAGACCGCCGTGTTCGCCGGCGGCTGCTTCTGGGGCGTCGAAGGCGTTTTCGAACGCATCAAAGGCGTCCAGTCGGTGCGTTCGGGCTACGCCGGCGGAGCGAAAGCTACAGCGGTCTATGATGTGGTCGGTAGCGGCCTGACCGGCCATGCCGAAGCAGTGGAAATCAGGTATGACCCCGCCAAGGTCAGCTATGGCACGTTGCTGCGCATCCTGTTCTCGGTGGCGCACGACCCGACGCAGTTGAACCGCCAGGGCCCCGACAGCGGCAGCCAGTATCGCAGCGCAATCTTCCCGCAGACGCCCGAGCAGGCAGCGCTGGCCAAAGCCTATGTCGCGCAACTGACGGCGGCGAAAACCTGGCCGGCCAAGATCGTCACGACGCTGGAGACCGGCAAGCCGTTCTACCCGGCCGAGGGGTATCATCAGAATTACCTGCGGTTGAACCAGTCGCAGCCATATA
>JBMOGO010000182.1:0-3068 GCA_049318305.1 Polymorphobacter sp. | reverse complement strand
ACACCAAGGGCTATGTCCGCGCCTTCGACGTGCGCACCGGCAAGCGGCTGTGGACGTTCCACACCATCCCGAAGCCCGGAGAATATGGCTATGACACCTGGCTGAACAACAGCGCCGATACCACCGGCAACGCCGGGGTGTGGACGCAGGTATCGATCGATCCCGAACTCAACCTGGCCTATCTCAACGTCGAATCGCCGACGAGCGACTTTTTCGGCGGGCATCGTCCCGGCCCCGGCCTGTTCGGCAACAGCCTGGTCGCGGTCGACCTGACCACCGGGCAGCGCAAATGGCATTACCAGCTCATCCATCATGAAATCTGGGATCTCGATGCCAGCTCGGCACCTCTGCTGATGAACGTCAATGTCGAGGGCAAACCGCGCAAGGTCGTCGGCGTCCCGTCGAAACAGGGGTTCTTCTACGTGTTCGATCGCGCCACCGGCAAACCGGTGTGGCCGATCAAGGAAACCAAGGTCGCCAAGGGCAATGTGCCCGGCGAATGGTATTCCCCCACCCAGCCGATCCCGACCAAACCCGCCGCCTATGGCCGCAACGGCTATACCGAGGCCGACCTGATCGATTTTACCCCGGAATTGCGCGCCAAGGCGCTGGAGGTAGTCAGCCGCTATCAGCTCGGCCCGGTTTACACGCCGCCGATCCTCAGCACCAAGGACAAGCTCGGCGTCATCAACAACTGGGCGCAAGGCGGCACCAACTGGCCGGGCGGCTCCTTCGACCCCGAAACGGGTATCGCCTATCTCTACGCCTGCGGCACCTGCATCTCCTCGACCGGGCTGCAACCGGGGCCGGACGGCATGACCAACATCGATTATGTCGTCGGTATCGATGGCCAGCCGGTCTCGATGATCCGTGGCCCAGGTGAAGGCGCCGGCGCCGACAGCCCGGCCCCGCCGCCCGCCGCCGGCGGTGGCAGCGCGGTGCCGCGCCTGGCGGTGAATGGCCTGCCGCTGATGAAGCCGCCCTATGGCACGATCAGCGCGATCGATGTCAACAAGGGCGACATCAAATGGCAGATCGCCCACGGCGAAACCCCGGATTTCGTGCGCAACAACCCGGCCTTGAAGGGCATCACCATCCCGCGCACCGGCCAATCGACCTATCAGATCGGCACGCTGGTGACGAAAACGCTGGTCATAGCCGGCGAAAACCAGGTCACCACCACCCCGGACCGGCCGCGCGGCGCCATGCTGCGCGCCTATGACAAGGTGACCGGCGCCGAAATGGGCGCGGTGTTCATGCCCGGCCCGCAAAGCGGATCTCCGATGACCTATGCCATCAAGGGCAAGCAGTACATCGTTGTCGCAACCAGCGGCGGCCAATCGACGGGCGAGTATATCGCCTATACGCTGCCCGACAGGCGGTAGGGGCGAATGATGCGTGGTGTGTTGGCAGGGTTGGCAGCGATCGTGGCGGCGGCGGGCGCCAGCGCCCAGATGGCCGAAAAATCAGTGTGGCAAGGCGTGTTCACCGCCGAACAGGCGACACGCGGCGCCGGCGTCTACGTCGCCAAATGCGGCGCCTGCCACGGCGTGACGCTGGGCGGCACCGGCGAGGCCCCGGCGCTGGTCGGCGGCGAATTCGTCAGCCATTGGGACACGCTGACCGTCGGGGACCTGTTCGACCGGGTGCGCACCACCATGCCGCAGAACGACCCGCAGACACTGACCCGCGACGAATATGCCGATGTGCTGGCGTACATGCTGCAATACAACGGTTTTCCCGAAGGCACGGCGCCGCTCGATCGGCGCAGCGAAGTGCTGGCGATGATCGGGATCACCGCACAAAAGCCTGCGACGGCCGGGCGTTGACGACCGGCAAGGGGGAGATGCGATGATCAAGGCACTCGTGCTGGCGCTGCTGCTCGCGGCTCCTGCGGTCGCTCAGCAACGCCAATGGACCGTGGAAACGCTGCCGCCGCCCGCGCCGGTGACCGCGGCCAGCAACAGCGCCCCCAACCCCTATCGCAGCGAAGCCGGCTTTTTGAAGCTGCCCCCCGGCCGCACCATGGGCTCCACCAGCGGCGTCGCGGTCGACAGCAAGGGGCATATCTGGGTTGCGGATCGCTGCGGCGCCAATTCCTGCCTCGACAGCCCGCTCGATCCGATCATGGAGTTCGATGCCAAGGGCAATTTCATCCAGGCCTTCGGGCGCGGCTTGCTGGTCTTCCCGCATGGTTTTTCCATCGATGCGCAGGACAATATCTGGATCACCGACCCGCGTGTCGGCAAGGACAAGGCCGGCACCGCCAAGGGCGCGCAGGTGCTCAAATTCTCCCGCGCCGGCAAGCTGTTGCTGGCGCTCGGCAAGCCCGGCATCACCGGGCCGGGACCCGATGAATTCACCGAGCCGAGTTCGGTGCTGGTCACCTCCAATGGCACGATCTTCGTCGGCGACGGCCATGAGGCCGGCCTTGGCAATTCGCGCATCATGAAATTCGATGCCCGCGGCAAGCTGCTCAAGGCTTGGGGCGAACACGGCTTTGCGCCCGGCCAGTTCGATGCGCTGCACGGGCTGGCAATGGACAGCAAGGGGCGCTTGTTTGTCGCCGACCGCTGGAACAACCGCGTGCAGATCTACACCCAGGACGGCAAGCTGCTCGATAGCTGGCAACAATTCGGTCGCCCCAGCGGAGTGTATATCGACAAGCAAGACACGCTGTATGTCGCCGATTCGGAAAGCCGCCGCCCGGTCGGCTATGGCTATAACCCCGGCTGGCAGCGCGGCATCCGCATCGGCAGCGCGCGAACCGGCAAGGTCACGGCCTTCATCCCCGATCCCGAGCCGAAGCCCGATGCCGGTGCCACCAGTGGCGCCGAAGGCATCTGGGTCGACAGCGCCGGGGTCATTTACGGTGGCCAGGTCAAAGAACGCGCCGTCATGCGCTATCTGCCCAACTGACATCGCTTCTGGAGGACAGGGTGGGATTCGAACCCCCCGGCGCGGCAACGCCAAACCAGAATCCGTGGGTTCGCCCAAATTTCGACGCGCTGGAGGAGAGGGTGGGATTCGAACCCACGGTACCATCACTGGCACAACGGTTTTCGAGA
>JBMOGO010000181.1:0-3242 GCA_049318305.1 Polymorphobacter sp. | reverse complement strand
CCATCTGGCCCTGGTTGATCTGCTGGGTGCCATGGTACAGCCCGGTGGTGTCGCCAAGGCCCACGGTGTTGGCGGTGGCGAACAGCCGGAAATAGGGGTTGGGCCGAATGACGCGGTTCTGGTCGAGCAACGTCAGCTTTCCCTCCACCTCCAGCACGCGCTGGATGACGAACATCACATCGGGGCGGCCGGCGTCATATTCGTCGAAGACCAGCGCGGTCGGCGTCTGCAACGCCCAGGGTAGCAGGCCTTCGCGGAATTCCGTCACCTGCTGGCCATCGCGCAGCACAATGGCGTCCTTGCCGATCAGGTCGATGCGGCTGATGTGGCTGTCGAGATTGATGCGGATGCATGGCCAGTTGAGCCGCGCCGCGACCTGCTCGATATGGGTGGATTTGCCCGTGCCGTGATAGCCCTGCACCATGACGCGGCGGTTGTGGGTAAAGCCGGCCAGGATGGCGAGGGTGGTGTCCGGGTCGAAGACATAGCTCGGGTCGAGATCGGGCACACGTTCGTCGGTGACGGAAAACGCCGGCACCTTCATGTCGATATCGACACCGAAAACTTCGCGGGCATCGACGGTGATATCGGGAACCTTGGGGGCGGTCGCCCACAGCGGGTTGGCAGGGTCGGTCGAGTTGATGGCCACGGGTGTCAGGACTCCGTCTGGAATGCGGGGGCGGATTTCAGGTGCGTATAGGCGTTGACGACGGCCTGCAACTTTCCTTCCATCGAACGGTCCCCCTCATTGCTGTCAGGGTGGTAGCGGCGGACCAGGCGTTTATAGGCGCGGCGCACGTCGGTGGCTGTCGCAGCGTCGGTCAGCCCCAGTGCCGCCAGCGCCTGGGCATCGCCGAATGCGGCCCAGCGTCGCGGGGCCGGACGCGGGCGAGAATCGGCGGTGAA
This sequence comes from Polymorphobacter sp., assembly GCA_049318305.1. GTDB lineage: Bacteria > Pseudomonadota > Alphaproteobacteria > Sphingomonadales > Sphingomonadaceae > Sandarakinorhabdus. The sequence goes on along the minus strand of JBMOGO010000181.1, from coordinate 2,336 downwards.
CAGGTCGTGGGCGTCGCCGAAGGTGAAGGCTTTCCCGTTGGTGGCCCGTTCCCAGCCGGCCAGCGGTGACTGCGCCTCGTGGATTTCATCTGGCGAAAGGCCATCGAAGAAGTTGTAGCGCGCGTTGAAGGCGCGGACGTGCTCCAGGCACAGGAATTGCCAGCCACCCTGGTCGCCGGGCAAGCGGTTGGTTCGCGGCGCACGAAATTCGCCGGCGTTCACACAGCCGGGGTGCTCGCATGGCGCCTCGCGCTCGACACGGCCATGCAGGCGTTGCGGGCGCCGCGGCGCTTCGGATGATTCGGTGGAGATGGGGCAGGGTCCCGGTCAGGTGTTGGCGAAAGCGCCGCTTTGACTATAGACGGCAGCACGGCTGTGAAAGGGTTGATATGGGGCGCGTGGCGGACGAAATCGAGGCGCGTTTGGTCGCTGCACTGGCGCCGACGGCGCTGGCGATCATCGACGACAGCGAAAGCCACCGCGGCCATGCCGGGCATGACGGGTCGGGGGAAAGCCATTTCACCGTGCGGATTACGGCCTCGGCATTCGCCGGCCAGTCGCGCATCGGGCGGCAGCGACTGGTCTATGCGGCGCTGGGAGATCTGATGGCGCCGGGCGGAGTGCATGCGTTGATTATCAAGGCGACGGCACCGGGGGAGGCGGCGTGATTCGGGCGTTGCTGCTGTCGGTATCATTGTTTGCGGCCGCAGCGGCCAGCGCCAGCATACCGCATAACTGTGAGGAAGAATTCGGCCTGCCGATCGAACCGCAGCGCGACCGGATCAGCTGCGTTCCGGGTGCCAGCGTGGGTTTGCCGATGGCGGACTTGGCGCCGGGCCGTCTTTATCGTTTCTGGTTCAGCGCCGGTGGCAACCGGGTCGGCCAGAACTGGTTCGTGCCGGTCATTGTCATCAAAGGCCTTCGGCCGGGGCCGCGCCTGGTAGTCACCGCCGGCATTCATGGCGATGAACTCAACGGCATCGCGGTTGTCCACCAGCTGGCAACACTGGATCCCAAAACACTCGCCGGTACGCTGGTGATGGTGCCGGGGCTGAACACGCCGGGCTTGCTCGCCAGCACGCGCGAATTTCCCGATGGCAGCAACCTCAACCGGCTGATGCCCGGCGCCGAAACCGGCGCGGCGGCGCGCTATGCGAAGCGGTTGTGGGACGGGCTGCTGCGCCCCAACACCGATGCCGCCGTCGATCTGCACACCCAGTCGCGCGGCACCGCCTATGTGATGTACGCCTTTGCCTCCACCCCGCGCACCCGGCGCATGGCGGAGCTGGTCGGGCCGGATATTTTGAAGATGGACACCGGCGACAAGGGCACGGTCGAAAATGAACTGACCCGCGACGGCGTGCCGGCGATCACCTTCGAACTGGGCCGGCCGGAAGTCTTCGACGCGGCGAGCGTGGCGCGCGGTGTCGCCGGCCTGAAGAATCTGATGACCGAAATGGGCATGATCGCCGGCACGGTCCAGGCAACAGCGCCGCACGTCACCAATCGCATCCAGCCGGCGCGCACGACGCGGGCGGGGTGGATGACGCTGCTGGCGCCGCTGGGCAGCGATGTGGTGAAGGGCCAGCCGCTGGCGACGATTGCCGATGCGTTCGGCCGGACGATCGAAACGGTTCTGGCTCCGGAAAGCGGCCGCATCAACACCATCGCCACCGACCCGCGCCGCGATGCCGGCGACATGGTTGCGCGCATCGTCTGGTGGGACCCGGACCCCAAATGCGCACTGGGCTGTTGACGACAAGATGTTTGCACAGCGGCGAGCCCGGCGATATGGAGGCGCCGCGCCGGTTTAGCTCAGTTGGTAGAGCGCCAGTTTTGTAAACTGGATGTCGCGGGTTCGATTCCTGCAACCGGCACCACAGCATTTATCAACCGGCGGCGGCAACAGCCGCGCGCACCAGCCCGATGCGGTCCTGGCCGAAATACATGTCCGTCCCGCCGACATAGAAGGTCGGCGTGCCGAAGCCGCCGCGGGCGATGATTTCGTCGGTGTTGGCGCGCAGCCGGGCCTTGAGTTCCGGGCTGTCGGCGGCGGTGAGGGTGGCGGCGGGGTCGAGTCCGGCTGCTGTGCACGCCTCGGCCAGCACCGCGGGGTCGGCGATGTCGCGGTCCTCGCTCCAATACAACTGGAACACCCGCCGGGCGAATTCCTCGCACACGCCGGCGTCGGCGGCGATCAGGCAGCAGCGCATGGCGCGGGCGGAATTGATCGGGAAGATCGACGGCGGGAATTTGATGGCGAGGCCTGACCGGCGAATCCAGTCCTGCATGTCCTTCCAGAAATAGCGCGTCTTGGGCGAATGGGTGGCGGCGCG
>JBMOGO010000180.1:0-3341 GCA_049318305.1 Polymorphobacter sp. | reverse complement strand
TCGCCGGTGCGCCAGGTCAGCTACAAGGTGGACAACACCCGCGTCGGCCAGGAGCTGGATTACGACAAGCTGACCATCCAGGTCGAAACCGATGGCACCGTGACGCCGGACGATGCGCTGGCCTATGCCGCCAAGATCCTGCAGGACCAGTTGCAGTTGTTCGTCAATTTCGAAGACGTCGCCACCGCGGCGCCGGCGCCTGCCCCCACCGGCGGCCCGATCGAAGTCGACGACAACACCGTCATCAACCGCTTCCTGCTGAAGAAGGTCGATGAGCTGGAATTGTCGGTGCGTTCGGCCAACTGCCTGAAGAACGACAACATCATCTACATCGGTGATCTGGTCCAGAAGACCGAAAGCGAAATGCTGCGTACCCCGAACTTTGGCCGCAAGTCCTTGAACGAAATCAAGGAAGTGCTCAGCCACATGGGCCTGCGCCTCGGCATGGAAATTTCGGGCTGGCCGCCGGAGAATATCGAAGAGATGGCCAAGAAGCTCGAGCAAGAATTCTGATCTGCCGCGTCCCGGGCCTGACCCGGGACACGGTTTTCAGCGGGGCGTCCGGCTGGCCCAAAATTCAGCCTGATCCGGGGTACCTGATTCGGCCCCCTTTCGAACGGAGTAGAATCAATGCGTCACGGTAATGCCCATCGCAAGCTCGGTCGCACGACCAGCCATCGCCTCGCCATGTTCCGCAACATGTCGGCCAGCCTGATCAAGCACGAGCAGATCAAGACGACGCTGCCCAAGGCGCGCGAAATCCGCCCGTACATGGAAAAGCTTATCACGCTCGCCAAGCACGGCGGCCTGTCGAACCGCCGTCTGGCGCACGCCCGCCTCGGCGACGATGCGCAGCTGATCAAGCTGTTCGACGTGCTCGCCACCCGTTATGCCGACCGTCCGGGCGGTTATGTCCGCATCGTCAAGGCCGGCCTGCGCCGTTCCGACGCAACGCCGATGGCCATCGTCGAATTCGTCGACCGCGATACCTCGGCCAAGGGCCAGGATTCGGGCCCGGTTGAAACCTTCGACGGCGAAGATTGATCTTCACGTGATCGCGGGTCATGGCCCGCGCCCATCCTGACTTGGTGAAAGACCCGGCAATCATGGCTGACGAAATCGACCTGAACCCGACCGAAAACGGCCTTGATGCCGGCGCGCAGGAACTGCCGCAGGTCGCGATCCTGACGCAGTACGTCAAGGATCTGTCGTTCGAGAACCCCAACGCGCCGGCGTCGCTGCAATCGACCGAGCAGCCGCGCATCGACGTCAATGTCGCTGTCAACGCCAAGCGCGCCGGTGACAATGTCTTTGAAGTCGAATTGAAGATCACCGCCAAGGCGATGACCGGCGATACCGTCTCATTCATGATCGACCTGGTCTACGCTGGGCTGTTCGGCCTGACCAACGTTCCCGAGGAAGCGCTGGAGCCGTTCCTGATCATCGAAGCGCCGCGGATCATCTTCCCGTTCGCGCGCCGCATCGTCGCCGATTCGGTCCGCGATGGTGGTTTCCCGCCGCTGATGCTCGATCCCATCGATTTCGCGTCGCTGTACATGGCGCAGCAGGGCGGTGGTGCCGCCATGGGCAACGCGTGATCGCCCGCCCTCTCCCCCTGGGGGAGGGATTGTGAACCTGTTGAAGGCCACCGCAACCATCGGTGGCCTGACCCTTGTCAGCCGTATTGCCGGATTTGTCCGCGATATGCTGATGGCGCGCTATGTCGGTGCCGGCATGGCGGCCGATGCCTTCCTTATCGCCTTCCGACTGCCCAATCTGTTCCGCGCACTGTTCGCGGAGGGCGCCTTCTCATCGGCGTTCGTGCCGATGTTCAACCGCCAGGTCGGTGCCGATAATGGCGACATGTCGAACGCCAAGCGCTTCGCCGAAGATGTGCTGGCGGTGCTGCTGCCGGTGCTGGTGCTGTTCACCTGCGCCATGGTTATCGCTGCAGCACCCATCGTCTGGGCGCTGACCGGCGGCTTTCCCGACGCGTCGCCGCAAAAATTCGCCCTGGCGGTGGATTTTACCCGGCTGACCTTTCCTTATCTGTTGCTCATCAGCCTGGTGTCGCTGATGGGCGGCCTGCTCAATTCGATCGGGCGCTTCTGGGTCAATGCCGCTGCGCCGATCCTGCTCAACCTGGCGCTGATTGCCGGGCTGGTGTTCTTTCGCGGCAGCGGCGAAGTCGAAAGCGCGCGGGCGCAGGCGTTATGCGTCTCCTTCGCCGGCATACTGCAATTCCTGTGGTTGCTGTGGGCGTGCCTCGCTGCCGACATCAAGCTGCGGTTGCGGTTGCCGCGGCTGACCGAAAAGGTCCGCGCCATGCTGCGGCTGATCCTGCCGGCGGCACTGGGGGCCGGGGCGGTGCAGTTCAACCTGCTGATCTCGACGGCGCTGGCGGCACGCTTCCTGCCCGAAGGCGCGGTCAGCTTCCTCTATTACGCCGACCGGCTCAACCAGTTGCCGCTCGGTCTCATCGGCATCGGCGTCGGCACAGCCCTGCTGCCGGCGCTGTCCCGCCAGCTGGGCGCGGGCAATGATGCCGTGGCCGGCCATACCCAGAACCGCGCTGTTGAACTCGTGCTGCTGCTCACCCTGCCTGCGGCCGCGGCGCTCACTGTGTCGGCGCTGCCGATCATTCGCGCTTTGCTCGAACACGGCTTGTTCACCGCGGCAGATACAGCGGCAACAGCCGATGCCTTGGCGGCGTTCTCGCTGGGGCTGCCGGCCTATGTGCTGATCAAGGTGCTGACGCCGGGGTTTCATGCGCGCCAGGATACGCGGATGCCGGTGCGTATCGCGGTCGCTTCGATGCTGGTCAACCTGGTCGGCAACCTTATCCTCATCTGGCCGCTGTCGCATGTCGGCATCGCGCTTTCGACGGCGATTGCCGCCTGGGTCAACGCCATCGCGCTGTGGCTGGTGCTGCGCCGGCGCGGGCATTTCGTCATCGATGCGCGGTTGCGGCGATCGGTCATCCGGTTGCTCGCAGCGACCGCGATCATGGTGGCGGTGCTGCTGGCGCTCAACCCACTGCTGGCGCCGTTCACCGGCGGCGCGGTGCTGGAACGCATCGGCAGCCTGGCGCTGTTGATCGGGGCCGGCGGTATCGCCTATCTGGTCGCGGCGCGGTTGCTCGGCATTTTCACCCTCGCCGAGCTTCGCACCCAATTCTCCCGCAAAGGCAAACCCAAATGAGCCGTGTTTTCTCCGGCATCCAGCCGACCGGCAACCTCCACCTCGGCAATTACCTTGGCGCCATCCGCAACTGGGTGACGATGCAGGACGCGCATGAATGCATTTATTGCGTCGTCGATTTGCACGCCATCACCGTGACG
>JBMOGO010000179.1:0-3362 GCA_049318305.1 Polymorphobacter sp. | reverse complement strand
GGCCATCATGGGGCGCGTCGACCAGCACGATCGTCGCCACCCCGGCGGTGGCACGCGCCTCGCTGGCCATCGGCAGGAACTGGCTTTCGCTGACCAGCAGCCCGATCCCCGCGTCTTGCAGGATATAGGCGATCTCCCGCGCCACCAGCCGGGCATTGATCGCCACCAGCACCGCGCCGATGCGGAAACAGGCGTTCATAACGACAACATAATCGGGATGGTTGAGCCCCAGCCAGCCGACCCGGTCTCCCGGCCCGACCCCGGCGCCGCGCAGCGCCGCCACCGTCCGCAAGACCTGGTCATGCAGCGCGGCATAGCCCTGCGCACGCCCTTCGAAGATGATCGCGGTCTTGCTTGGTGTCGCCGCGGCATGTGCCTGCGTCAGTTCCGCCAGCGTCCTGAAGTCATGCGCCATCATCGTCTCCCCGTGCGCATCATGCGACACCGCGCCGGGCCGGTCCACCGCCAACAATGCTCAGGTCACGGGATGATCACGTCACTCGGCGGCCTTGTGCGCGTAACTGAACACCCGCGACAATTGCCAGCCGGCGGGGGTCAGCTGCCACAATTGCGTGAAGCGCGCCGTGCCGGCCTTGCGCTCGGGCCCGTCGCCGCGGCGTTCGTAGAAGATGTGCTCGCCATCCTCGATCGCACCATAGCCGGGAACCGGGTGGACATTCAGGCTGGCCGGGACCAGTTCCCGGCGCGACCGCCAGGCATCAGGAGCCTTTTTCGCCTCGCAGGACTTGGCATAATCGGCGATGAAATCGGCGCGGTTGCGCGCCACGACGCCGCCCTTGTCGTGGTACATCTCGAAATCGGGCGCGATATAGCCCGCCATCGCCACCGGGTCGCAGCTGGTGAACAGCAGTTCGAACACCGCCTTGTCGCGCGCCGCGATCGCATCGGTCAGGGCCGCCCCGTCGGGGATCGGCAGCATTGCAGCGGCAGCGGCGATCAGCAAGGCGATTGGCATGGCGGCTTCCTTTGTGTATTGTAGAATTAATACACATGCCAACGCCCCTGTGTCAAAACCGACCGCTCTGCAAAGCGCCTTGGCGCAAGCAGCCCGGCGGGGTAGAGCATGCCACTCTCATCGCAAGGTCCCCGCATGAACACGCTTATCGTTGTTGTCGGTATCGTCACCATGGTGTTGCAGTGGCTGATCTGGGCGCTGGTCATCTGGGCGGTGCTGTCGTGGCTGATCGCCTTCAATGTCATCAACATGCAGAACGGCTTCGTGCGCAGCGTCGTCACCGGGCTGGACCGCTTCTTCAACCCGATGCTGCGGCCCATCCGGCGCATTCTGCCCGACATGGGGGGCATCGACCTGGCGCCGATGGTGCTGATCCTGCTCATCATTCTGGTCCAGCGCGGCCTGCCGGCGATCTTGCTCGACACGGGCATGCTTTGAGCCTGCCGCACGCCTGGTCACCGGTTGTCGGCGGCATCCGGCTGCGCGTACGCGTCACGCCGCGCGGCGGGCGCGATGCCGTGGAAGGTATCGGGTCCGATGGCGATGACGCACCGCACCTGAAGATCCGCGTTGCCGCGGCGCCGGTGGATGGCGACGCCAACGAAGCCGTGGAAAAGCTGCTGGCAAAATGGCTCGGCGTGCCGAAAACCAGTGTCGAGGTCGTCGGCGGCACCACGGTGCGCCTCAAGACAGTCATGATCGATGGCGACCCGGTGCGCCTGCTCCACCTTTGCTAGGAACGCGTTGCCGCATGACCGCCATCATCATCGACGGCAAGGCACGCGCCGCCGCCCTGCGCGCTACCGTTGCCAAAGGCGTGGCGGATTTCGCCGCAGCCCATGGCCGGGCGCCGGGGCTGACGGTCGTGCTGGTCGGCGAGGATCCGGCCAGCGCGGTCTATGTGCGGTCAAAAGGCCGCGAGACAGCCGCCGCCGGCATGGTATCCGGCGAACACCGGCTGCCCGATACCACCAGCGAGGCGGAGCTGCTGGCGCTGGTCGCCGCGCTCAATGCCGATGATGCGGTCGATGGCATATTGGTGCAGTTGCCGCTGCCGCGCCACATCGACGCCGACCGTGTGCTTGCTGCCATCGATCCGGCCAAGGATGTCGATGGCTTTCACCCGGTCAACGCCGGGCGGCTGGCGACCGGGCTCGATGCGCTGGTGCCATGTACGCCATCGGGCTGCCTGTTGATGATCGAGGAAGCACTGGGCGACATCAGCGGCAAGGACGCGCTGGTCATCGGCCGCTCCAACATCGTCGGCAAGCCGATGGCGGCGCTGCTGACGGCGAGAAGTGCCACGGTGACGCTGGCGCATTCGCGCACCCGCGATCTCGCCGGCCATGTCGGGCGTGCCGAAATCGTCGTGGCCGCGGTCGGGATTCCGCATCTGGTCAAGGGCGAATGGCTGCGCCCCGGCGCCTGTGTCATCGATGTCGGGATGAACCGCATCGCCACCGCCGATGGCAAGTCACGGCTGACCGGCGATGTCGATTTCGATGGCGCGGTTGCACGCGCCGGCTGGATTACCCCGGTGCCGGGCGGCGTCGGCCCGATGACCATCGCCTGCCTGCTCGCCAACACGCTGAAGGCGGCGACAGCGCGGGCCAGGGCAAAACCGTGAACGGGCCGCTGTTTGCGCTGTTCGTCTCGTCATTCGTCACGCTGTTCGTGGTGCTCGACCCGCCGGGTTGCGTGCCGATCTTCTCATCCCTCACCAACGGCGCCAGCGGCGCCCACCGCCGCACCATGGCGCTGCGTTCCGTCGCCATCGCCACCGCCGTGCTGGTGGGGTTCGCGCTCGGTGGCCAGGCGTTCCTGGGCGCGCTGGGCATCAGCCTGTCGGCCTTCAAGATCGCCGGCGGCGTGATGGTGTTCCTGATCGCCATCGACATGGTGTTCGAAAAACGCACCGAACGCCGCGAGAACCGCGCCGAGGAGGTGATCGCGTCTGCCGCCGCCGCCGCCAAGCCTATCGAATCCGAAGATATCTCGGTGTTCCCGATGGCGATCCCGATGCTGGCGGGGCCGGGGTCACTCGCTGCCATCATGCTGCTGGCGGCGCGCAGCCATTCCCCTCAGGAAACGCTGGTGGTGATGGCGGCATTGCTCGCGGTGATGCTGATCACCCTGCTGTCGCTGCTGCTCGCCGGGCCGCTGATGAAGCTGATGGGCGCCAAGTTCGAAGGCGCGCTGACGCGCTTGCTCGGCGTCGTGCTGGCCGCACTGGCGGCGCAGTTCATCGTCGATGGCATCAAGCAGAGCTTTTCGATCGGCTAGGGCCGATTGTGGCGGTGCAGAGCCTCCGGCGGCTGGGGCCTTGGCCCCAGACCCCTTTTTGAAGACGTCTACAACACCATTCTCAGTGTCGGGCACTGAACCA
>JBMOGO010000178.1:0-3405 GCA_049318305.1 Polymorphobacter sp. | reverse complement strand
CTTTCGGGAGAAGCCGACATTCAGCGACCTAACCGGAAATGACCGCAATGTCCCAGAATCGGACTTTGCTTGCCCGCTCCGACAATGGTCACATCCGTCTCACGGTGGCCGTTCGGAATTTTTGAGCCACCCCAACAACCGGGGTCTGGGGCCGTCGGCCCCAGCCGCCGGAGGCGCTTAAACGCCGCCGGAGGCCCCTAAACGCCGCCGGAGGCCCCTCAATCCCCTGCAAAATCCGCCAGTGCCGTCACCGCCACGCCGGCGGCGCGCAGGCGGGCGGCGCCGCCCAGGTCGGGCAGGTCGATCACGAAGTGGGCGCTATCAACTACTGCGCCGGCGCTGCGCAGCAGGTCGATTGCGGCGAGGGCGGTACCGCCGGTGGCGATGAGGTCGTCGACGAGCAGGACGCGGGCGCCGGTGGTGATGGCGTCGCTGTGCATCTCGATGCGGTCCTGGCCATATTCCAGGGCGTAGTTGATGCCGGTGACGCGGCCGGGCAGTTTATTCTGCTTGCGCAGCAGTACGAGGCCGCAGCCGAGTTTATGGGCCAGCGCCGCGCCGAAGATGAAGCCGCGCGCTTCGATGCCGGCGATCAGGTCGGGGGCCGGCCCGACCGCTGCGGCGTTGTCTTTGTTTGCGCCGATACCGGCGGCGAGCCGTTCGATGGTCAGGCCAAAGCCCTTGCCGTCGAGCAGCAGGGTGGTGATGTCGCGGAACTGGATGCCGGGCTTGGGATAATCCGGGATGGTGCGGATCAGCGCGCGCAAATCGTCGTTCATGGCGTTACCCTGAAGAAAGGGCGGACCTTCCGGTTGGAAAGCCCGCCCTGATAAGCGTTGGTTGCGTGACGACTCAGGCCGCGGCCTTCTTGCCCTTCACGTCCGCCCAGACCTTCTTGTAGCTGAGATAGCCGAGGCCGGTCATGATCAGCAGGAAGATGATGGCGGCCATGCCGGTTTCCTTGCGGGCTTCCAGCTTGGGTTCGGCGGTCCAGGTCAGGAACACCGAGACATCCTTGGCGTAGTTTTCTTTCGTCGGCTTGGTGCCATCGACATAGGTCACCTGTTCGTCGGCGGCGATCGGCGGCGGCATCGCGATGTTGAGCGACTTGAAATAGGGGTTGTAATACAGGCCGTCGGGAACGGTCCAGCTGGCCGGGGCATCGGCATAGCCGTTGATCAGCGAGTGGATGTAATCCGTGCCGCCTTCGCGCGACTTGGTGATGAGCGACAGATCGGGCGGCAGCGCGCCATTCTGCGCCGCGCGGGCAGCGGCTTCGTTGGGGTAAACCAGCGGGAACTTGTCGGCCGGCGTTGCCTTGCGGGTGCTGACTTCGCCGGTCTTGTCGTCGATGGACGGCACCTCATAGCTGGCGGCGATCGCCTTGATCTCCGGCGCGCTGAAACCCAAGTCGGCGAGATCGCGGAAGGCGACGCGGTTGATCGAGTGGCAGGCCGAGCAGACTTCCTTGTAAACCTGGAAGCCGCGCTGCAGCTGCTTGCGATCGAAGGTGCCGGTGATGCCGAGATTGCCGGCACCATTATGGGTCCAGGCGATTTCGTGCGGGTGCTTGTGCAGCGCCTTCACCGGATCGGGAACCACCGCGTCACGTGGCTGCACCGCGCCCCAGAGGACGGCGATGCAGAAGAACAGGCCAACGGCCAGGGCGCCGAGACGAACCATTGATTTGACCCTTATTCGGCCGGCTGGGCAGCAGCGCCGCCAAGCCCGGCACCCGGTGCGCCCGGCGTCTTGCCATATTTGGCAAGCACCGCTTCGGAGATCGAGTTGGGCAGCGGCAGCGTCTTTTCGAAACGGCTGACCAGCGGCATGATGATGAGGAAGTGGGCGAAATAATAGGCAGTGAGCACCTGGCTGATCAGCACCCAGGGTTCTTCGGCGGGCTTGCCGCCGGCAATGCCCAGCACCAGCGCCACCGCCACGAACACCCAGAACAGGATGCGGTTGAGCGGACGATAGCTGTTCGAGCGCACCGGTGATGTGTCCAGCCAGGGCAGGAAGAACAGCAGCAGGATGGCAGCGAACATCGCCAGCACGCCCATCAGCTTGGCCGGGATGAACAGGAAGTCGACGGTGAAGGCGCGCAGGATCGCGTAGAACGGCCAGAAATACCATTCGGGAACGATATGCGCCGGCGTCGAAAGCGGGTTGGCGGGGATATAGTTATCGACTTCGCCGAGCATGTTGGGGGCAAAGAACACCATCGCGGCGAACAGCGTCAGATATACGCCGAGGCCGAAAAAGTCCTTGGCGGTGTAATAGGGGTGGAACGGCACGGTATCCTGCGGGCCCTTCACATCGACGCCGGTCGGGTTGTTCGAACCCGGAATGTGCAGCGCCCAGACGTGCAGGATGATGACGCCGAAGATTACGAACGGCAGCAGATAGTGCAGCGAGAAGAAGCGGTTGAGCGTCGCGTTGTCGGGCGAGAAACCGCCGAGCAGCAACGTCTGGATGTACGAACCGACAACCGGGATCGCCGAGAACAGCCCGGTGATGACGGTGGCACCCCAGAAGCTCATCTGGCCCCAGACCAGCACATAGCCCATGAAGGCGGTCGCCATCATCAGCAGGAAGATGACGAGGCCGAGCATCCACAACACTTCGCGCGGCGGCTTGTAGGAGCCGTAATAAAGCCCGCGGAAGATATGGACATAGACGACGCCGAAGAAGAACGACGCGCCGACGGCGTGCATGTAACGCAGCATCCAGCCCGAATTGACGTCGCGCATGATATGCTCGACCGAATCAAAGGCGACCATCGTATTGGCGGCATAGTGCATGCCCAGAATGACGCCGGTGATGATCTGGATGACCAGTGCGACACCGGCGAGCACGCCGAAGTTATAGAAATAATTCAGGTTCTTCGGCGTCGGATAGCCGGCGCCAAGGGCGCCATAGACAAGGCGCGGCAGCGGCAGCCGGCTGTCCATGTATTTGCCGAACTCGGTGGTCGGCTCGTAATGCTTGGCCCAGGGAAAGCTCATTGGATTCTCCTCAGCCGATGGTCACGGACGTGGGCGTCTTGAAGACATAGGCCGGAACCTCGAGGTTCTTCGGCGCCGGGCCTTTGCGGATGCGCGCCGCCGTATCATAGTGCGAACCGTGGCAAGGGCAGAAATAACCGCCGAAATCACCGCGCACTTCGCCTTCGCCGGCGCCCAGCGGCACGCAGCCGAGGTGGGTGCAGACACCCAGCGTGATCAGCCATTTCGCATTGTCGGGCTTGGTGCGGTCGGCCAGCGTCTGCGGATCGCGCAGCGTGCTGACATCGACCTTGTTGGCCTCCGCAATCTCCCGTGCGGTCAGGTGGCGGGCGAACACCGGTTTGCCGCGCCACGACACCTTGACGGTCTGGCCTTCCTGGACCGACGACAGATCGAG
>JBMOGO010000177.1:0-3449 GCA_049318305.1 Polymorphobacter sp. | reverse complement strand
CCGGTGCGCGCCGGGTCGGTATCGGTCCAGATATGGCTGCGGAACGATTTGAAGCCGTTGGGCTTGCCTTCGGTAAACGGCGAATTGGCGAACAAAGCCGTCGCCAGCGGCTGCAACGCCATGCTGACCCGGAATTTCAGCACCATATCGGCTTCGCTGGCATAATCGAGGTTGGTCTGGATCGTGCAGGTGCGCAGCATCATGTCGAGGCCGAGATTGCCGACGCGCGGCATGTGCGCCCGCATGATGACATAACGCCCCTTGGGCATTACCGGCAGGTCGGCGCGGGCCTTGTCGGGCCAGAACCCCAGCCCCAGGAACCCCAGCCCGAGCCGGTCGCCGACTTCGCGGCATTGCGCCAGGTGGCGGTTCGATTCGGCACAGGTCTGGTGAATATTGTCGAGCGCGGCGCCCGACAGCTCGAACTGGCCCGCGGGTTCCAGGCTGATGGCGCCGTCACCGCCCTTCAGCGCGATGACCTTACCGCCTTCCAGAACAGGTTCCCAGCCAAAGGCTTCCATGCCCTTGAGCAGATCGCGGATGCCGCCCGGTTCCTCATACGAAGGTGCGCGGTGGTCGCTCAGCCGATAGACGAATTTTTCATGCTCGGTGCCGATCAGCCAATCGGCCTTTGGCTTGTTGCCGTTTTCGAACACACCGACCAGCTGTGCCCGGTTTTCGATAGGGGCGCTGTCGCCCGATGTCGTGACCTGATTGCTCATGCCGTCGCCTCTACCCGTCCGGCAGCGGCGAGGCAATTGAGTGCAGCTTTAAATCGTCGCGTCCCGCCGCTCGCTCGCGAGCGCCAACAATCCCAACGCCAGCGCCAGCCCGAGATGCAGCGCCACTGTCGTGTTGAATGGCGCCGCCTTGCCCACGCCCGCCGCCACCATCGCCGCCAGCAGCGCCATAGCCCCGGCAATCCCGCAGGCTTCACGCCGCTGCACCCCCGTGACCGCAATCACCAGCCCCGATAGCAGCGCCGCGCCCTGGCCCCACGCCGCAAGCCCGAGCACCGTCGCGCCAATGCCGATGCCGCCCGCCAGCAACGCCGCCCGGCTCGCGCCCTTCAGCGTCGCTGCAATCGGATCCGCCGGCCAGCGCACAGCCCAGGCGAGCAGCGGGAACCCGGCACAGGCCGACACCAAGGATGCAAACCGATGCGCGCCAGCCAGCGCCTCGACCCCGCTGAACCGCAGCACGCCGAGCGTCGCCGCACTCCCGATCAACAGCGCCGCCAGCCCCAGCCCCGGGTGTTTCGCCAATTTCGTCGCCACCACCCAGCCAGCGACCAGCGCCAGCACCAGATCTGACGCCGCGTTACCGGTCATTCCGCCGGCGCTACCACCGGTCCGGCGCGTAGCGATCGGACCGCCCAGACCAAGCAATAGGCCAGCCCCGCCACCATCACGACCCGCGCCGGCGTCGGAGTCGCCAGCGTGAACCACACCGGCCAGGCGATGATCGCCGCGATCAGCGCCGCGACCCGCCCCGCCTCGACCCGGAACGCCCAGGGCTTGCCTTCCAGCAAGCCACCGATCGCCACCGCCGAGCCGAAGATCACCCCGGCATAGGCCAGCCGCTCGGCCAACTCGAGGCTGTCCTGCACCATCAGGAAGTGCGCCAGCATCAACACCAGCGCCAGATAGTGGACGATGGCATAGCGCTTTACATCCGCCGGCGCGGGCGGCGCGAACCGCACGAATTTTGCCGCTTCGAATGGCTGCACCTTCTCGTCTCGCCAGCCCCCCGGCGGCGCCAGCCAGACCTGCAGCTTGCCCCGCCACCCGGGTGTCGCCGCAGCTTCGCGCGCCAGATCGGCATAATGGTGGAGATTGGCCCAGACCGGATCATAGCTGCGCAGTGCCTTGCGCACCCCATAGACCACCGGTTCATCGGCGCGTTCATCGGCATAGGTGCCGAACAGCCGGTCCCAGACGATGAACATGCCGCCGTAATTGCGGTCGATGCAATAATCATTCTGGCCATGGTGAACGCGGTGGTTCGACGGCGTCACCAGCACATATTCCAGCCAGCCCAGCCGACCGATCAGCTCGGTATGCACCCAATATTGATACAAAAGGTTGGTCAGCCCGACGATGGCGAGCATCATCGGCGGCACGCCCAGCACCGCCAGCGGCAGGAACACCACCCAGCCGAACAGCCCGCCGGTGCTCGATTGCCGCAGCGCCGTCGACAGGTTGAAGTGTTCCGAACTGTGATGGACGTTGTGCGCCGCCCACATGATGCCGACTTCATGGCCGAGCCGGTGCGCCCAGTAATAGCCGAAATCATAGGCGACCAGCGCTGTCACCCACACCAGCGGGCCCAGCCCTGCGGTCCCCGTCGGCCATGATCCGATCGCATAGGCCTGATAGACCAGCACATAGATCGCAAAGGTCAGCAGCTTGGTGAACACGCCCGCGACCTGGCTGAGCACGCCGGCGTGCAGGCTGGTCAGCGCATCCGGAACATCATAGCCCGGCCGCCCGCGCCGCCGCAGCAGCCAGGCCTCAAGCGCCATGGTGCCGAGAAAGACCGGGAAGGCATAAAGGATGGGGCTCATTTCGGCTGTGAGCCTATACAACGCTTGTTGCCAGTGCAAAGTCTGTTCGCCGCTTCAGGCCGCGCCCGCCGCCCGCTCTCAGCCCGGGGGCAGCCGAAACGCCAGATCGTAGAAATGCTTGCCGCCTTCGATGCGGATGACCAGCGTGCCGCTGATCCCGGTCAGCGCGCCGCTGCCGCTGTCGGGCACGATGCTGACGCGCAGGTCGGGCTTGCCGCGGTCCATGATGCCGATATGCGCCAGCGCAAAGCTGCCGACCTTGCCATCCAGTGTGCCGGTCACCCGCTCGATCAGCACATAGGCCGCCGAATCCTTGACGGCACTGGTGCCGGTCAGCATGTCACCGTGCGATTGTGCCGTCAGCGGCCCGGAAAACGTCTTTTCCACCACCATGCGCCCCAGGGTCACGCCTTCGGCGCTGTTGTTGGTGGCGGGTGTGATGCTCACCTCGAAGGTGCCGGTGGCGTGCTGCATGACGGGTTCTCCAAGCGCCGGCTGCGCCAGCATCAGCAGCAGGGCGGCAATGATGTTTCGCATATGTTCTCTCCGTCCTGCCTTGTACTTCGCATAGTGCGCCGGTCAAGCGACTCGTGTTACGCTGCCGGCTTGCCATGGGGATGGAGACGAAGATGCACGATATGGTCATTCGGAACGGTACGATCGTCGATGGCACCGGCGCGCCGGCGTTCAGCGGCGATATCGCGATCGATGGCGGCCGGATTACTGCGGTCGGCACCATCACGGCAAAGGGCCGCGAGGAGATCGACGCCGCCGGCCTGCACGTCACCCCCGGCTTTGTCGATATCCACACCCATTATGACGGCCAGGCGACATGGGATTCGGAAATGGCGCCGTCGGCCTGGCACGGTGTCACCACCGTCGT
>JBMOGO010000176.1:0-3499 GCA_049318305.1 Polymorphobacter sp. | reverse complement strand
GGGCGCGGCCGCGCTCGTCCTCGTTGCGGAAGACCAGGCGGCCCTGGATCTGGCCACCGACGCAGCGCAAGGCTGCCGCCGCCAGCACGCCTTCGGGGGCGCCGCCGCTGCCGATGTACAGGTCGATGCCGGTATCGGGGTTGGTGGTGGCAATGACGCCCGCCACATCGCCATCGGGGATCAGCATGATGCCGCAACCAAGGGCCCGCAGTTCGGCGATCAGCGCTTCATGGCGCGGGCGGTCGAGCACGCAGACCATCAGCTCGCCGGGGGCAACGCCCTTGGCGGCAGCGACCGACTTGACGTTGTCGCTGGGGGATTTGCGCAGGTCGATGACGCCGGCCGGATAGCCGGGACCAACTGCGATCTTGTCCATATAGGTGTCGGGCGCGTTGAGCAGGCCGCCTTCCTCTGCAATCGCCAGCACGGCGAGCGCGTTCGGCCCGGCCTTCGCAGTGATGGTGGTGCCTTCCAGCGGATCGAGCGCGATATCGATCTTCGGCCCGGTTCCCACCCCTGTTTCATGATGGGCGCGGCCAACCTTTTCCCCGATGAACAGCATCGGTGCTTCGTCGCGCTCGCCTTCGCCGATGACGACGGTGCCATCGAAATCGAGTTGGTTGAGCGCATCGCGCATCGCTTCGACCGCGGCAGCATCGGCGGCCTTTTCATCGCCGCGACCGATCAGCTTGGAACAGGCGATCGCCGCATTTTCGGTGACGCGCACCATTTCGAGGACAAGCACACGATCAAGTGTCGAGCTGCGGGGGGTGGCGGTCATATTGGCTCCGAATGGCGATTTGCGCGCGGTGTAGGGTGTTTGCACAGGGGAGGGAAGGGCGCGCGGTCAGAAGTCGAGGATGTGCATCATCACCGGCGTACCGGTCACCGCGTCGCTGCGTTCCATCTGTGCCAGCGCGGCGACGACATGCGGTTCACCGGCGATATGGGTGACCATGACCACCATCGCATCACCGCTGGCGGCATGGCCGCGCTGGATCAGGCTTTCGATCGAAACGCCATGGTCGCGCAGCGCGGCGGTCAGTTCGGCGAGTACGCCGGGGCGATCGGCAACGGTCAGGCGGAGATAATAGCGGCCGGTGCGGCCGGCAGGGTCGGCGGGAGGCAGGGCGATCAGGTTCGCTACCGGCACACCGAAGCCGTGGCCAGTGACGCCCCGCGCGATGTCGATCAGGTCGGCGACAACCGCGCTGGCAGTGGGGCCTTCGCCGGCGCCGCGGCCCTGGAAGAACAGCCGGCCGACGAAATCGCCTTCGGCCGCAACGGCATTGAGCGCCCCGGATGCCGCGGCGAGCGGGTGATCGAGCGGTACCAGCGCCGGATGCACCCGCTGGAACAGCGTGTCGCCATCCTGTTCCGCCAGCCCGACCAGCTTGATGCGGAACCCCAGCGCCCGCGCCTGGTCGAGATCGGCAAGTTCGATGGCGCGGATGCCCTGCGTCGCGACACTCACGAAATCGATGCGCGCATCGAAGGCCAGCGCCGCGAGGATGCTCAGCTTGTGCGCAGTGTCGATGCCGTCGATGTCGAAGCTCGGGTCGGCTTCGGCATAGCCGGCGGCCTGCGCCTCGGCGAGGACGACTCCGAAATCCAGGCGTTCGGCCTCCATGCGGGTCAGGATGTAATTGCAGGTGCCATTCAGCAGGCCATAGACGCGGGCGATGCGATTGGCCGCCATGCCGTCACGAATGGCCTTGATGACCGGGATGCCGCCAGCGACGGCAGCTTCATACTTCAGCGCGACACCCTTTGCTTCGGCCAGCGCTGCAAGTTCCAGACCATGGTGTGCCAGCAGCGCCTTGTTGGCGGTCACCAGCGCCTTGCCGGCATCGAGGCAGCGCCGTGCCAGCGTCAACGCCGGGCCGTCCGAACCGCCAACGAGTTCGACAACGACATCGACATCGGCGCGTGTCGCGAGTTCGCCCGAATCATCGACCCAGGCATAGGGTGACAGGTCGATGCCGCGATCGCGGTTGCGATCACGAGCCGAAACTGCGGTCACCACGATCGGCCGGCCGGCGCGGCGGGCGATCATGTCGGCGTTTTGCGCCAGCAGCTTGACGACGCCGCCGCCGACATTGCCAAGGCCGGCGAGACCGATTTTGAGAGGCGATGACATGCGATGCTCCGGGAAGGGATGTGGCGCTGTCTTTGCGGGCCGCCGCCAAAAGCGCAAGCGCCAGTGCGGCGCGGCCACATCGCCGGCCGATAATCCGGCTGGTTCGAGGAACGCTATACTGTTGGATACATCAGGGGTGACCGTATCGAACATGTCATCTATAGTTGGAACATGCGGGGAGAAGTGAATAATAACGTTAAGAAAAGGTCGATAGAACGATGGCTCGGTCCGGCCATCGACGCTGCCGCCATCGATGGCCACCGCACCATGTGGCAGCGGCTGATGGTCGGCGCGGTCGCGGCGGGGCTGGTGACTGCAAATCTGGGGCCCAAGGTCGGCTCTGCGTGGCTGGCAATCTGTTTCGGCGGCGAGGGCTTGGCGTGGTTCGCGACGCGGCGACAGTTGCGCGGCGACGACGGAGAGGTTGCGGAGCGCCTGATCTATCTCGTCTGCGTCGCTTTTCTGGCGATCAACTGGGCGTTCCTGACCTTGCTCTACTGGCTCAGCGGTCGGCCCGGGCTGCAATATGTCGCCATCGTCATCGCCAGCGCACAACTGATCCACGCGCAGGCCTTCACCTATCGCTCCCGCGCCGTGCTCGCTATCCAGGCGGCGATCCCGGCGGGCGTGCTGGTCGCACTGATGCTGTTCTATTCCGATCTTGATGGGCTGGAGTGGGCAACAGCAGCGGTGGGAGTGGCGGCGACACTCTCCTATGTCGCCTATAGTGCCCATGCCAACCGCGAGGCAGCGCGCGAGCTCGACGCCAGCCGCGACGAGCTCGAAACCGTCGCCTATTCCGACGCGCTGACCACGCTCGCCAACCGCCGCCGCTTTACCGAGGACATGCGCCGGCTGATGAATTATTCGCGCCGCCACGGTACGCGCTTTGCGCTGGTGCTGATCGATCTCGATCGTTTCAAGGATATCAATGACCAGCTTGGCCATGCCGTTGGCGATGCTCTGCTGATTTCGGCAGCACAGCGTTTGCAGGAACTGACCGCCGCCGATGACACGGTGGCGCGCCTAGGCGGCGACGAATTCGCCATCCTGATCGCCGATGCCGCCGACAGTGGCCGGGTGAGCGATTTCTGCCAGAAGATCATCGACGACGTGACGGCGCAAATCCATGTCAACGGCGAGCCGGTGCAGGCGACTTCGAGCGTCGGCGTCGCGATCTTCCCCAGCCACGGCGCCGGCCAGGATGAACTCTACAAGGCGGCGGATTCGGCGCTGTATGCCGCCAAGAATGGCGGTCGCAACACGTGGCGGGCGTTTGCGCTGGATGATGAAGTGCCGGCGTAGGGTCTATTTCAACCTGAGGCAGAGCCTCCGGCGGTTGGGGCCGCCGGCCCCAAA
>JBMOGO010000175.1:0-3723 GCA_049318305.1 Polymorphobacter sp. | reverse complement strand
ATTTTGGACGCCGATCACCCCTCAACTGGGGTCAATATTCCACGCCGATTCACAGGCGGCGCCGTGGCTGTGGGAGACCCTGCGCCTTGCGGGCGCAGCGATGATGCTCGGCCTTGCCATCGTCACCTGGCGCGACGCCGCACCCGGCCGAACGCCCTCCGGCGGCACCGCGCGGCGCGCCTTTGTCAGCGGCGTGCTCATCAACCTGCTCAACCCAAAGGCCTATCTGTTCTTCCTGGTCGTGGCGCCGCAATTTCTGACCGACACGGCATTGACCCTGCGCCAGGCATTGCTGCTGTCACTGGCCAGCACGGCCATCGCCACTATCGTTCATCTCGCTATCGTCACCGTCGGCGCCGCCGCCCAGCCGTGGCTGTCCGACCCGGTGCGACAGCGACCGGTGCGGCGCGGCTTTGCCGTGGTGATGCTGGGGGTAGCCCTGTCCTTCCTGCTAATCGACCTGCGCTGACGGAACGGGTCATCGCCGGGTGCGGGTCTTCTCCGCTGCGATCCACGCCAGCATCTCGCGCTCCATCGCCGGCAGCGGCACCGACCCCATGCCCAGCAGCGCGTCATGGAACGGCCGCTGGTCGAACTTGTCGCCCAGTTCCGTCTCGGCTTTCGTGCGCAGCTCGCGGATCTTCAGCTCACCCAGCTTGTAGGCCAGCGCCTGCCCCGGCCAGCTGATATAGCGATCAACCTCGTTCTCCACGTCCAGCTTGGCCAGCGCGGTATGCCCCGCCAGATAGTCGATTGCCTGCTGGCGGCTCCAGCCCTTCGAATGCATGCCGGTATCGATGACCAGTCGCACCGCCCGCCACATCTCGAACGTCTCGCGACCGAACTCCTCATAAGGCGTCTCGTACATGCCGAGTTTTGTGCCCAGCCATTCGGTGTAGAGCCCCCAGCCCTCGCCATAGCCCGAGAAATAGGTTTCGCGGCGGAAGGCCGGGCGGTCAGGGGCTTCCAGCGCCATCGCGCCCTGGTGGCTGTGGCCGGGCACGCATTCGTGCAGCACCAGTGCGGTCAGATTGTACAGCGGCCGGGATTTCAGATCATAGGTGTTGAACAGGCACGCCGTCAGCCCGCCGCGGCCCGAGGTATAGATCGGCGCGATGGCATCGGGGACGGCCAAGATGGTGAAGCGATAGCGCGGCAGCGTGGTGAACACGTCCTTCAGCTTGCCGTCCATGCGTTTGGCGGCATAGGCGGCGGCGCCGAGCAGTTCCTTTGGCGTGCGCGCATAAAATTGCGGGTCGCTGCGCAGGAACGCCAGGAATTCGGCAAAGCTGCCCTTGAAGCCTGTCTGCGCGATGGTCGCTTGCATGTCGGCATCGATGCGCGCGACTTCCTTCAGGCCGATGTCGTGGATCGCCTCCGGCGTCAGGTCGAGCGTCGTGTATTCGCGGATCTGGTCCTGGTAGAACGCCTTGCCATCGGGCAGGTCGGCGGCGGCGATACCACCGCGCGCGCCGGGCATGTAATCCTTCTGCATGAACAGCAGCAGCCGCACATAGGCGGGTGCCGCGAGGCCATCGATCAGCCGCAATGCCTCGGCACGCAACCGCGCCTGTTCAGCGGCCGGGATCGTGTCGGGCATGGTCTTGAAGACATCGTAGAGCGGGTTGGCCATGCCTTTCTGCGTGAACGGCACGATGGTCTTGTCCCGCCCGGTCAGGCCGATGCGCGGCACGGTGTAACCGCGTTTCAGCCCGGCGCGCATGTTGGCGATATTCTCATCGAAATAGCGCGGCACATCGGCCAGCCGGCCGAGATAACGGCTATAATCATCGGCGTTATCCAGCGCCGAATAGGGCTTTACCTCCCCCCAGAAAAACGTGTCGCTGTTGAGCGGTGCTTCATAGGTGCGCCAGCCGATGCTGGCGACCTGGGCGCGCAGCGATTCGGTGAGCACCGCCTTGTTGAGCCGTTGCTCGGGCGCCAGTTCGGCATCGGGAATCGCCTCCATATCGCGCAGCGCCTGTTGCCAATAGCCGCGCCGCCGCGCCCAGTCGGCGGGCGTTACCCCGGCGAAATGGTCATCGTCCTTGCTGCGCAGGCCATCGGTAACCTGGGCGAACTCGCGCTGGCGCCACGTCCATTCGGCATCGTAAATCGCCTTCAGTCGGGCATCGGCAGTGGTCGCGGTGGGCGAGACCTGTGCCGAAACCGGCGCGGCCAGCAGCGCCAGCGCCAAAAGAACCGTACGCATCATTCACCCCCTGCCCCGATAATTGGCGACACCCTGATCGGGCAGCCACAGCCCTGCCGGCACCGGCCCCGATTGCCAGAAGACATCGATCGGGATGCCGCCGCGCGGATACCAGTAGCCGCCGATCCGTAGCCATTTCGGCGCCATTTCGCCAAACAGCCGCTGGCCGATGCCAACCGTGACGTCTTCATGGAAACCGGCGTGATTGCGGAACGACCCGAGAAACAGCTTCAGCGCCTTTGATTCGACAATCGTTGCGGCCGGAACATAATCGATAACGAGGTGCGCGAAATCCGGCTGGCCGGTAACCGGGCATAGCGAAGTGAATTCCGGCGCTGAAAAGCGCACCACATAATCGGTCCCTGCCCTTGGATTTGCTGGATAATCCAATACTGCGGCGTCAGGCGATGCCGGCAACCCGGAAACCTGGCCCAGGTGCAATGTGTCAGTCATGTGAAAATCTCTCGTCCTGCGATCGTCAATCGGGATGACATGGCGTCCCTGCCCCACTATGTCACGCGCAACGATAGAATCGGGAGCGAACAATGAACCCCCTGGTGACAACCGAATGGCTGGCGGCCGAACTCGGCAAGACCGACATTCGCGTCATCGATGCGACGCTGTTCCTGTCGGGCCATGCCCGCAATGCGCGCACCGAATTCGAAGCGGCCCATATTCCGGGCGCGGTGTTCTTTGATGTCGATGAAGTGTCCGATACGACGTCGGCGCTGCCGCACATGCTGCCGCCGCCGGAAAAATTCGCCAGCCGCATGCAGGCGCTGGGCCTGGGTGATGGCAGCCGAATCATCGTTTATGACAATTCGCCCCTGAAATCCGCTGCCCGGGTATGGTGGATGCTGACGCTGTTCGGTGCCCATGAATTCTCCATCCTCGATGGCGGTTTCGCCAAGTGGCTGGCCGAAGGCCGCAGCACCGAAAGCGGCAAGCCGATCGTGCGCCACCGCCACTTTACCGTCTGGGCCGACAAGAGCCTGGTGCGCGACAACAAGCAGATGGTCGACAATCTGCGCGCCAAGGTCGAACAGGTCGTCGATGCCCGTTCCGCCGGCCGCTTTGCCGGCACCGAACCCGAACCGCGCGCCGGTCTGCGCGGTGGTCATATTCCTGGGTCCAAGAACCTGCCGTACGACCAGATCTTCAACGAAGACGGTACCTACAAATCGCCCGAAGCCATCAAGGCCTTGTTCGATGGCGCCGGCATCGACCTGTCAAAGCCGCTCGTCGCCACCTGCGGCTCGGGCGTGACCTCGGCGGTCCTCGCCTTTGCCGCGGCGCTGCTCGGCAACTCCAAGGTCGCGATCTACGATGGCAGCTGGAGCGAATGGGGCGCCAGCGCCACCAATCCGGTGGTCAGCGGCGCCTGATCGCATAGCCGGGGGGCGCAGCGATGACCACGCGCCTGCGCCGAGCCCCGCCTGCCGACCTGTCGGGCCAGGCGCTGGCGACGAAACTCGTCCATGCCGGGCGCGGCCCGGGCTTTGCCGATGGCA
>JBMOGO010000174.1:0-3764 GCA_049318305.1 Polymorphobacter sp. | reverse complement strand
AGACGGCAAAGATTGCGCGCGCCACATCGGCAGGCACATCGGGCAGGGCCGGCGTTCCCATGCCGGCAAAGGCGCAGGTCCCGGCATCGACAGTGGTGTCTGGTGACGATGGTGCGGCATCCTTGCCGGCCACCATCTGCTGCGTGCCGATGCCCGAGCACAGCGTGAACATCACGCCGTTGCCGGAAACCACCGGCATCCAGCCAACCGGCACCATCAGCCGCAGGCACAGTGCCAGCAGCGCGGCGACAAGGCCGATGCTGAAGGCGATGCTCGCTGTTTGGTCGCGTCGGGTCATTGCAGCGCCGCCATAGGGCGAAAAGGAGAGGCTGGAAAGTGCGCAAAAAAGATCCGCGCGGTTGCGCACGGGTCCCCTTGCGGACAGCAGACTGGAGCCGGGAACACCCGACCCGCGGTCAGATTTTGGGCCGCGAAACGAGCATGGCCGACAATTGCGCGAGCGAGTTCGCCGTCGTTTCCTGAACCTTGCCTGCAATCTCTGCATAGGCATCAATCACGGCCCGTCCCAAGGGGGTTAGCGAAGCGCCGCCACCCGACGTCCCACCGGCGCGAGTGTCGATCAGCGGCGTCGAAGCTAGGGCGTTGATTTCGGCGACCAGCTTCACGCTGCGGGCATGGCTCATCCGCAGCGACCGCGCAGCAGCTGAAACCGAGCCGGTTGCCTCGACCGCTCGCATCAGCGCTATCTTCCCAGGCCCGAGCGCGCCCGAGGGAAGCAGCAGGCGGAACCAGATCGATGGTTCTGTTGAAGGCGGGCGTTCGGCCATAGTCCTTTGACACCGGGGGCTGGCGCTGTTGTCAATGGCGCTGTATCCGTTTGAATACAGCGAGTCTCGGGGCATCCTGGCATGAAACCATTGATCGGTGCGGCGATAATCTTCGGGCTGGCGACACCCGAGGCGGTTGCTGCCGCAGAGGCCGAAGCGATCGACGCCGCTGGCGTTCCGGAGATTCTTGTTACAGCGCGGCGCCGCGTCGAGAATGCCCAAGCCGTGCCGGCAGCGCTTTCGGTGGTCGACGGCGACCTGATCGAGCGCAGTTACACCGTCAACACGGCCCAGCTGAGCCTGTTGGTCCCCTCCCTGAATTACAGCTCGGCGAACCCCCGCAACACCGCCTTCACCATCCGCGGGCTCGGCAGCAGCGTTGTTGCCGTCAGCCAAGCCAATGACGGGCTTGAACCCGGAGTCGGCTTCTATGTCGATCAAGTCTATCACGCCCGCCCGGCGACCGCCGCGTTCGACTTTGTCGACATCGACCGCATCGAGGTGTTGCGCGGTCCGCAGGGCACCTTGTTCGGCAAGAACACCACAGCTGGTGCCATCCACATCCTCTCCCGTGCGCCGACGTTCGAATGGGAGGCGCCGGGCGAAGCCTCGTATGGCGAATACAACTTCGTCCAGGCACGGGCAGCAGTGTCGGGACCGCTTGTCGCCGATAAGCTGGCGTTCCGTGTCTCTGGCCTGCTCACCCGCCGCGATGGCGTCCTCCACAACGTTACCACTGGCTCCGACCAGAACACCCTCAACAACCAGGCGGTGCGCGGCCAGCTGTTGTGGAAGGCCGGTGATGCCCTGACCTTCCGGTTCACGGGCGATTGGAGCAACTTCAAGAGCGAGTGCTGTACCCAGGTCTATCTGCGCACCGGCACCTCGCTGCGCCCAGCGGCGCGGCAGTTTCCGGCGCTGGCAGCGGGCATCGGCTACGCGCCGCCGAGCACCAACCCTTATGACCGGCTGACCGACATCGATGCGCGCCTGGCGGTCGACACCAACGAAGGCGGCGTCTCGCTCGTTGCGGACTGGGACCTCGGCTATGCCACCATCACATCGGTGACGGCCTGGCGCTTCTGGAACTGGAATGCCGCCAATGACCGCGACTACACCAGCCTGAAGATCCAGCTGCAGCAGGGCATCCCATCCCGACAGGACCAGATCAGCCAGGAATTCCGCATGGCATCGAACGGCGATGGGCCGCTCGGTTATGTCTGGGGGCTCTACTATTTTCGGCAAGTGATTACCGGGAGGCCGATCTCCATCTATGGACCGGATGCCGCATATTGGCTGATCGGCCCTACAACCGGAACGCCTGCGGTGCCGGTGCCGGCGAACTTGCTGGACGGCTATGGCCAGGACGGACGGACGCGCTTTGCCACCGACAGCTATGCCACCTTTGGCGAAGTGAACTGGAAGGCGACCGATCGCCTGACCCTGACCGGCGGACTGCGCTACACGATCGAGAGTAAAGTTGGCGATTATTCGACCTTCGTCTTCGGCGGCCTTGCGACGACCGTCCCGGCGCTGGTCAACGCCAAGCTGTCGATTCTGCGGCCGCAGACCTATGCGGCGCGCGACGACGATGGCAGCCTGTCGGGACGGGCCAATATCTCCTACGCTATCAGCGAAGGCATCTTTGCCTATACGAGCTACGCCCGCGGCTTCAAATCCGGCGGCATCAACATGTCCGGCCTGCCGCTGAACGCCCAGAACCAACCAGCGCTGGCCACAGCGGTAGTCGAGCCTGAGCGCAATACCACCTATGAAGGCGGACTGAAGACCGACCTGTTCGACCGGCGGCTCCGTCTCAACATCGCTGGCTATTACACCGAGGTGCGCAACTTCCAGGCGACGCTGGTCGATTCCACCCAGACGGTTGCCCTGCGCGGCTATCTGGCGAACATCCCGCGAGTGACGGTGAAGGGCTTCGAGGCCGACGCCATCGCTGCGCCCGTTGCCGGCCTGCAAATGCGCGCCTCAGTGGCCTTCGCCGACGGGAAATATGCGGAGTACCCCAAGGGGCCGTGCCCGCTGGAACGCCAGGGCAGCGCCACCACGGCCTGCGACCTGACCGGCGGCCGTCTGTCCGGCCTGCCGCGCTGGTCGACCACGATCGGTGCCGATTACACCGTGCCGCTGTTCGGCCGAGACGAGGGGTTCGTCCATGCCGATTCCAGTTGGCGCAGCAGCTATTACGGTGACCCGACGCTGTCGCGCTTCACGCTGATCGACGGCTACAATGTCACCAATGCCGCGATCGGCTATCGCAGCGCCAAGGGCTGGAGCGCGGCACTGTTCGCCCGCAACCTGTTCAACAGCAACTACATCCAGAACCTCACCACCCAGGCCGGCAACTCGGGGTTGATCCTGGGCACACCGAGCGAGCCGCGCATCATCGGTGCGACGCTGGGGTTCAGCATATAGGGAAACTGCGATCTGGGCAAAGGTCTTGCACCGTGCAAGACTTTTTCACCGAGTTCCGCTACTCACAAAGGAGCCGCAAGCTGGCAAGGCAGAGGCTTTCAAGTTAGCTTTAGTGATCTTGCACAGTGCAAGAGTCGCTGTCCCATTGGTAAACCATGATCTCTACTGGGGCTTACCCGCCACGCTGGAAATTGATTGGCAACCAGTCGCCTTAAAATTCGGGTAATAATTCGGTGATCACTCTAGTTTGAGAGTTATCCCGGTGGTTTGGGGATTCGGCTCAATTGATCGGATACTAGGCTACAGAGCTTGAAAGCATCATAGTGAACCGCGCCGGGTTTGCCGGAGGCTGTTTGGTTTGAGTCATGCAGCGATAGCTGATGTGTTGATCATGGCATAGTAGCGTTCCTCTGCTTCTGCGGGTGGAATGCTGCCGATGGGTTCGAGCAGCCGGCGGTGATTGAACCAGTCGACCCATTCGAGCGTGGCTGACGTGCACCCCTGATTTGGCGCCAATTTTGAGTAGAGTCCGTTTTCCGAGGA
>JBMOGO010000173.1:0-3785 GCA_049318305.1 Polymorphobacter sp. | reverse complement strand
GCCTAGACAAGCCGAGCACTATTCTCAGATCGTTGGCCACTTTTTAGCTGTCAAAAATTCGCGTGAGATTGCGCTCGCTATAGACGCGCACTTTGCACGGTTGCGCCGATATCACTTTGAACTTTTAGGGTTGTCGTCTTCCAATATTGACGGCGATACTAATTAAATTCGGATTGAAATCGTTACATTTAGAGCAGGGGATATCCTGCCGCGTTCCCGCCTCCGCGAAGGCGGGAACGCTAAACAGGCAGCAGGCACTACCTGTTTAGCGTAAAGCGAAAGAGCGCATTGAAGTGCGACTGCTTTTCTCGAAGGTGTGAGAACTCCTCAAGCCGCCTTCGGAGCGCTCTCCATCACGCCGGCGTCCACATGATCGGCAAACTGGGCGAAGTTGGCGATGAACATGCCGACCAGTGCCTTGGCCTTGGTGTCGTATGCCGCCTTGTCGGTCCAGGTGTCGCGCGGGTTGAGGATCTTGCTGTCGACGCCGGGCACCGCGACCGGCACCTGGAAGCCGAAGTTCGGATCGGTGCGGAATTCACCGGTTTTCAGCGAGCCATCGAGCGCGGCGTTGAGCAGGGCGCGGGTCGCCTTGATCGGCATGCGGGTGCCGGTGCCGCCGGTGCCGGCGCCGCCGCCGGTCCAGCCGGTGTTGACCAGCCAGACATCGACACCGCCCTTGGCAATGCGTTCCTTGAGCAGATTACCGTAAACCGACGGATGGCGCGGCATGAACGGTGCGCCGAAGCAGGTGCTGAACGTCGCATCGGGCTCGGTCACGCCGATTTCGGTGCCGGCGACGCGCGCGGTATAGCCCGACAGGAAGTGATACATCGCCTGTTCGGGCGTCAGCTTGGAAATCGGCGGCAGGATGCCGAAGGCGTCCGCGGTCAGCATGATGACATTGTCCGGCACCGGGCCCAGATTGTCGGCGCTGGCATTGGGGATGAAATCGATCGGATAGGACGCCCGGCTGTTTTCGGCGAGGCGGTTGTCGTCAAGATCGATGACGCGGGTCACCGGATCGATGACGACATTTTCGAGCACGGTGCCGAAACGCTGCGTCGTTGCATAAATCTCCGGCTCGGCTTCGGCCGAAAGGCGGATGACCTTGGCATAGCAACCGCCTTCGAAGTTGAAGACCGCAGTGTCGGACCAGCCATGTTCGTCATCACCGATCAGCGTGCGGCTGGCATCGGCGGACAGGGTCGTCTTGCCGGTGCCGGACAGGCCGAAGAACACCGCGGTGTCACCCTTGGGACCGATGTTGGCCGAGCAGTGCATCGGCATGACGCCCTTCAGCGGCAGCAGGTAATTGAGGATGGAGAAAACGCTTTTCTTCATCTCGCCGGCATAGGCGGTGCCGCCGATCAGGATGGTCTTGCCCTCGAAATCCACCGCGACGATGGTTTCGCTGCGGCAGCCGTGGCGGGCCGGGTCGGCCTTGAAGCTGGGCAGGTCGATGATGGTGTATTCGGGCAGGAAGTCGGCGAGTGCCGCCGCTTCGGGGCGGACCAGCAGCGTGCGGATGAACAGGCTGTGCCAGGCGAATTCGGTGATGACGCGCACCTTGACCCGGTATTCGGGCTGCGAGCCGCCGAACAGATCCTGGACGAACAGGTCTTTCCGGGCGGCGACGGCGGCGGCAAAGTCGGCCTTGATGGCGGCGAATTGCGCTGGCGAGATGGACTTGTTCTTGTCCCACCAGATGACATTTTCGGTAGCGGCGTCGCGCACGATGAACTTGTCATTGGCGCTGCGGCCGGTGTGTTGCCCGGTTTCGACGACAAAGGCGCCGTCTTTCGACAACAAGCCTTCACCGCGCTGGACCGCGAGTTCGATGAGCGGGGCCGTCCCGAGGTTCCAGTGCAGGGCGGCATCGGTGGGATAACCCTGTGCGGCGAGGCCATGGCTTGAAACGATCGATGATGGCACGCGCCAATCCTTCCTTCGTGGTGGCGACCGTGGCCGCCGAATAGCAAATGGGCCGTCGTTGCGGCCGCGATCTTCCCCGTGCCAGAGGCGCATAACGAACGCATGCCGCTTCGTCAAAAGCCGTTGCGTCAACAAACCGTGAAAAGTGCGACGCTTGCCTTAGCGGGCGGTTGGCGCGACAAGATGCAGCCATGTCCGACAGCAGCCCTTCCGCCCCGACGATCGCGCTGGTCGATGATGATCGCAACATCCTGACCTCGGTCTCGATCGCCCTGCAAGCCGAAGGTTTTACGGTGCGCATGTATTCGGATGGCGATACCGCCTTGAAGGCATTGACCGAAAATCCGCCCGATCTGGCGGTGCTGGACATCAAGATGCCGCGCATGGACGGCATGGAGGTGCTGCGCCGGCTGCGCGAAAAGTCGCAGGTGCCGGTGATTTTCCTGACATCCAAGGATACCGAGATCGACGAGGCGCTGGGGCTGGCGATGGGCGCCGATGATTATATCGGCAAGCCGTTTTCGCAGCGGCTGCTGATCGAGCGAATCCGCGCCGTCCTGCGCCGCACCGCGCATCGCAACGCGCCGGCCGATGAACCGGGCGAAGTGCCGGCGGCCGAACCGATCATCCGCGGCCGGCTGGTGATGGACCCGGCGCGCCACCGCGTCACCTGGGACGCCGGTGAAGGCCGGCGCGGCGACGTGGCGCTGACCGTGACGGAGTTCATGATCCTGGAAACGCTGGCGGCGCGGCCGGGGTTCGTGAAGTCACGCGACCAGTTGATGGATGCGGCGTACCAGGACGATGTTTATGTCGATGACCGCACCATCGACAGCCATATCAAGCGGCTGCGCAAGAAATTCCGCGCCGTCGACCATGATTTCAAGGGAATCGAGACCCTTTACGGTGTCGGATATCGCTTCAACGAGGAATGACCCGCGCCGCGCCGCGCCGCCGCTGCCCGACGAGGTGCAGGAGTGGCGGCGCGGGCGTGGCTTTGCCTCGCTCAGGGCGCGCATCTTTGCGGTCAACATCTTCGCGGTCATCGTGCTGGCGCTCATGCTGCTGTATATCGATACGGTGCGCGCCCGGCTGCTCGATGAACGCACGACGGAACTGGCGCGGCAGGCGGTGACCATTGCCGGGTTCGCGGCTGATTTGCCAGTGGCGGCGCTGGTGCCCAGCCTGCAACGCCGCAGCTTCGATCGCGGCACCCGCGTGCGGCTTTACAGCAGCGACGGGGTCCTGCTCGCCGACAATTGGCGCGGCGCCGGCGTGCGGCGGTTCCTTCCCGACGACCCGGCAAAAAACACCTGGCGGCGGCGGTCGGCGCGCGCCATCGATCGCGTCCTCGAAGACATCGGCTCGTTCGAATCGCTGCCGGCGTATCGCGAGGCGCAGCCGGACAATGCCGCGCAATGGCCGGAAATCGCCCGGGCGACGCTGTCGCAAACGGTTGAAACCCGGTTGCGGCGCGCCGATGACGGCAATTTCGTCATTGCCGCCGCAGCGCCGGTCGCCGCGCGCGGCGGTGCGATCCACGTCACCGACAGCGCGGTCGACCTGACCCGCATCCTGCGCGCCGAACGCCTGACCAGCTTCTGGCTGTTGCTGGGCGTGACCGGGATGACCCTGCTGCTGTCTTTCTACCTTGCCCGCACCATCGTGCGGCCGCTGCGCATGCTGGCGATTGCCGCGCACCGGGTCCGGCTGGGGCGGTCCCGCGAGGTCATCGTGCCGCGCCTGCCCGACCGGCGCGACGAAATCGGCGCGCTGGCGCGGGCGCTGTCGGACATGTCGATCGCGCTGCGCCTGCGCATCGATGCGACCGAAGCCTTTGCCGCCGATGT
>JBMOGO010000172.1:0-3987 GCA_049318305.1 Polymorphobacter sp. | reverse complement strand
TGGAAATCCGCGAAGGCCGCGGCGTCGGCAAGGACGGGGACCATATCTTCCTCAACCTCAACCATATCGATCCGGCCGTGCTGCATGAACGCCTGCCTGGCATCTCGGAAACCGCCAAGGTGTTCGCCGCCGTCGATGTGACGCGCGAACCGATCCCGGTGGTGCCGACGGTGCACTACAACATGGGCGGCATCCCGACGAACTATCACGGCGAAGTCGTCACGCTGAAGGACGGCGACCCGGACACGATCGTGCCCGGCCTGTTCGCGGTCGGCGAAGCGGCGTGCGTTTCGGTGCATGGCGCCAATCGCCTCGGCTCCAACTCGCTCATCGATCTTGTCGTGTTCGGCCGCGCCACGGCGCACCGCATCGGCGCGACGTTGAAGGCCGGCGTGCCGCACCAGCCGGTATCAAAGGGCGCCGATGATTTCGCGCTCGGCCGCCTCGATGGCTTCCGCCATGCCAAGGGCAGCCAGTCCACCGCCGAAATCCGCCTGGCGATGCAGAAGACCATGCAGTCGAACGCCGCTGTGTTCCGTACGACGGAGATCCTCACCGAAGGTGTCGGCAAGATCGACGCCGTCAACCAGCGCATGGCCGATATCGGCATCGAGGACCGGTCTTTGGTGTTCAACACCGACCTGATCGAGACGCTGGAACTCGACAACATGATGCCGCAGGCGGTGCTCACCATGCACATGGCCAAGGCCCGCCACGAAAGCCGCGGCGCGCACATGCACGAGGATTACCCCAACCGCGACGATGTGAACTTCATGAAGCATTCGCTCGGCTGGAACCGCGACGGCAAGGTCGAACTCGCCCAGCGGCCGGTGCATGAGTATACGCTGACCGACGAGATCGAATATATCAAGCCCAAGGCGCGCGTTTACTAAGCGACTTGAGGACATGCTTTTAAGGACTTGATATGGCTGAATTTACCCTTCCCGCGAACAGCAAGATTTCCAGCGCCGGCAAGCGCTACCCGGCGCCGACGGGGGCAAAGAACACCCGCGCCTTCAAGATCTATCGCTGGAACCCGGATGACGGGGCGAACCCGCGTTACGACACCTATGATCTCGATCTCGATGCCTGCGGCCCGATGGTTCTCGATGCGCTGATCAAGATCAAGTCGGAGGTCGATTCGACGCTGACCTTTCGTCGCTCCTGCCGGGAGGGGATTTGCGGGTCGTGCTCGATGAACATCGACGGGCTCAACACGCTGGCCTGCACCCAGGCGATTGCCGACATCAAAGGCGAGGTGCGCATCACGCCGCTGCCGCACATGGAGGTCGTCAAGGACCTGGTGCCTGATTTCAAGCACTTCTATGCGCAGTACACCTCGATCAAGCCGTGGTTGCAGACCGTCACCTCGGCACCGTCCGGCGAGGAGCGCATCCAGTCTGAAGACGAGCGCGCCAAGCTCGATGGGCTGTACGAATGCATCCTGTGCGCCTGCTGCTCGACCAGCTGCCCGAGCTATTGGTGGAACAGCGACAAGTTCCTCGGCCCGGCGATCCTGCTCCAGGCCTATCGCTGGCTGGCCGACAGCCGTGACGAGATGACCGGCGAACGGCTCGATGCGCTGGAGGATCCGTTCCGTCTGTATCGCTGCCATACGATCATGAACTGTTCGAACGTCTGTCCTAAGGGGCTTAACCCGGCCAAGGCGATTGCCGAGATCAAGCTGATGATGGTCGAGCGAGCGGGCTGACAGCAGCGAAGCTGCGGTCAGACTTCGCGAGCGCTCGGCCGGCGGGGCGCCGGGTTCTTCAGCCGGTGAACCCGTCCGACGTCACGGCGTGGCTTTGCCACGACTCCCCCGCGCATCTGCTCATTTCACCCGCGCGACAATAATCCCGTCCCACCCCTTCGCACCGGCAAGTTGCAGCCCCGTGGCCTCCACCCGCGTATCGTCCGCCAGGGCCTTGAACAACGCCACGGTTCCCAGCGCCTTTTCGTCATCCCCAGGCGCCAATATCGCGCCTCCGCGTACGACATTATCGACGATGATCAACGCGCCGGGCCGCGACAGGCGCACCGCCCAGTCGAAATAGGCGCTGTTGTTCTGCTTGTCGGCGTCGATGAAGCTGAGATCATACGGCCCGGCGAGCGTCGGCAAAACGTCCAGCGCTGCACCGCGATGCAGACGAACCCGCTCCGCAACCCCGGCAGCATCGAAATTGGCCTGCGCGACATCGGCATGGGCAGGGTCGATCTCGATCGTGTCGAGCCAACCAGCATGCAGTGCCCTCGCCAGCCAGATTCCCGAATAGCCGCCGAGGGTGCCGATTTCGAGGATTCGTTCGGCGCCGATGAGCCTTGCCAGCAGATAGAGCAATTTGCCCTGCGGCGCCGAAACCGCAATCTGCGGCAGCGCCGCCGCTTCGGCGCGGGCCAGGGCTGCTGTCAGCGCTGCATCGTCGCCGCCGAGATGGTCGAGCAGGAAATCATCGATTGCGGCAAAGTCTTCGAGCGTCATGTGTTGAAATCCCCGCTGCGCCCAGCGCCGCCCGCAAAACGCGCCGCACCCGCCACCGCTTCGGCACGCAGCGGCCCCAGCCCGCCATGCGCTTCAGCGGTCAGCGCGCCAGCCAGCGGCAAATCCCATTGCGCCAGCGCCGAGGCGCGATCGGCGCGCAGGCAGATTTGCGGAAAGCGCGCTATATCGGCGGCGAGCGCCTGCGCCGCTGCCAATGCTGTACCGGCCGGCACCACCCGGTCGGCAAGACCCCAGGCCAGCGCCTCGGCCGCGGCAACCGGCCGGCCGGTGAGGATCATGTCGAGCGCTCGGCCCTGGCCGATGATACGCGGCAGGCGGACGGTGCCGCCGTCGATGAGCGGCACGCCCCAGCGGCGACAGAACACCCCGAAGACTGCGGTTTCCGATGCCACCCGCAGGTCGCACCACAGCGCCAGTTCCAGCCCGCCGGCGACGGCATGGCCTTCGATGGCGGCGATGACGGGTTTGGACAGCGCCATCCGGCTCGGCCCCATCGGGCCGGGGCCAGCGGGGTCATAGTGTGCGTTGGCGGCGCCGACGGATTTCAGGTCGAACCCGGCGCAAAAGCTGCCGTCGGCGCCGGTCAGGATGGCGACCGACAGGTCGGGGTCGGCCTCGAACGCTTCGAACGCCGCGCGCAGCGCCAGCGCGGTCAGCTGATCGACCGCATTGCGAGCGTGTGGCCTGTCGATGGTGACGGTCAGGACTGGGCCGGTTGTGCTGATCGATACGGTCATGTTGCGGACCTCCATTCTGCAAAAGCGTAGCGTGTGCGCGTGGCACTTCCCACCCCCACGGCACCTGCCGCTTGCCCCTCGCCGTGTGCCGCACTATCCCGGGCGCATGACACGCGAACATATCATCGAGGGCGAGCACGCTGGCTGGACGCGGTGGCGGCGGGATGCCGATGGCCGCTTCACCTCGATGCTCGGCGATTTCTATTTTCGCCAGACCGAGCAAGGCGCCGTCGAATGCCGGATGGCGACGGAACGCAAGCACAGCAATGGCCTGGGCTATCTGCACGGCGGCTTCATCATGTCGTTCATCGACATGGCGATGTTCGCCTTCATCTTTCGCCAGCTGGAAAACAGCGCCGCGGTCACGCTGAGCTGCGCCACCGATTTCCTGTCGGCGGGCATCGTCGGCAAGCCGATCGAGGCATCGGGCGAAATCCTCAAGGAAACCGGCAAGATGCTGTTCGTCCGCGGGCTGGTGACGCAGGAGGGTGAAAAGATCGCCTCGTTCACCAGCACGATGCGCAAGGTACAGCGCATGCCGCGCCCGGACGGTGATGGCGCGGCGACGCGGCCGGCACCGCGGACGGTCTAAACCGCATGCCGGGGATACGAGCGACTTATGACGAGCTGATAGCGGCCGGGGAACTGCGACCCGATGCAGCCCAGGCGATGGTGGCCGACCGGTTGCAGGCCCTGGAAGGCGCGTTGACCGCAGCGGTGGAGCGCCCTGGCTTTCTGGCGCGGCTTCGC
>JBMOGO010000171.1:0-3994 GCA_049318305.1 Polymorphobacter sp. | reverse complement strand
CGGTGGCAAAGCTGCCGCGCGCGCGGCGCTTCCAGGCTTCGCGTTCGCCCTCGTACCAGGCGGATTGGACGGCGTGGCAGGCGCCCGAAACCAGCGCCAGCGTCAGCGCGCCTTGCCAATCGGCAAAGCTGAGCGCGATCGGTAGCAGCACGAAGATGAAGGCGAGATAGTCGCATACGCCATCGATGACGCGGCCGAGTGGGCTGGCCTTGCCACTGGCGCGAGCCAGCTTGCCATCCAGCCCATCCATGACGTGCCACGCAACCATGAGCGCAAACCCGGTGACGACGAACACAGGTTGCTGCCAGTGCCAATAACACCAGCCCGCCAGCGCGCCGCAGCCCATGCCGAAGAAAGAGACGGTATTGGGGTGGATGCCGAGCCGCAGCGCCGGTGGCAGCAAACGATCAGACAACGGATGAATGAGCCACAGGTTGCTGGGATCTTCGATCACGGCTGGTCGCGCAGCATTTGTCATCAAATTGTTCACACTTCCGCGCTACCCGTTTTTGTGTTGATGTGAAAGCCGCGTCTGCGCACCAGACGCCGGCTATGCATTTTCATGTTCTGACCCTGTGCCCATCTTCAGGCGCTTAGACAGCCTTGGCAAGCGGGGTTGCGGCGCTCTATGAGACCCTCGCATTGCCGATAGGATGAAATGCGAACGGTCGGCCTTCTTTTTCCGCCAGTTGAAACCCCGGCCAGCCTTGTTGCCGGCGGGATCACGGTGCTCGAGCGCCAGGCGCGGCAGTTGCGCCGGGCCGGAGCCACCGCGCTGTTCGTTATCGATGTCGTGCCGTTGACGGAACTGCCCAGGGGCGTTGAGGCGATCAGCAGCTCGACCGTAGCCGCGCATATTGCCGATGACGACCGGGTGGTCGCGATTGCGGCCGGGCTGATTGTCGACGAACGCGCGATTACGGCGATGCTGGCGGCACCGCCGCCGGCACTGCTGGTCTGTGGATCCGCCGCTGCCGAACCGGTGTGCATCGAAAGGCTTGATGCCGGCAGCCTGTTTGCCGGCATCATGGTGCTGCCGGGCGCGCAGTTGCTGATGCAGGCAGCTGGGCTGGGGGAATGGGACCTGGCATCGACGCTGATTCGCGCCGTTGCGTCCGATCCGTCTGCGACGCGCGTCGATTTCCGGGCGCTGCCGGTCTATGCGCCGGCGCGGCGGCGTGAAGTGCCGTTGATCTGGGCGCGGCCGGCCAATGATGGCGAAGCGCGGGCCGTGGGCGAGATCTTGATCGCCGCGTCGCAAAAAGGCTGTCTCGACTGGCCGGCGCGTTTTCTGCACCCTTGGCCGGAAAATCTGCTGGTGCGTTTGCTGGCGCCAACGCCGATCACAC
Organism: Polymorphobacter sp.; assembly: GCA_049318305.1. GTDB lineage: Bacteria > Pseudomonadota > Alphaproteobacteria > Sphingomonadales > Sphingomonadaceae > Sandarakinorhabdus. The sequence continues at coordinate 2,645 of JBMOGO010000171.1, read as the reverse complement.
CGAACATGGTGACGCTTTTCACCGGCGTCATCGGGGTCGTGGCGGGGCTCGCCTTTGCGTTTGGCTGGTTGTGGACGGGGCTCGTACTGGCGTTGATTACCGGGCCGCTGGACGGCGTCGATGGCAAGCTGGCACGCACCCGGGTCGAGTTTTCGAAATGGGGCGACCTGGAGCATCTGCTCGACAAGCTGCTGGAATATGGCTGGTATTTGTGCGTCGCCGGTTATTTTTCGGTGTCGCGCGGCTCGGCCTTGCCTTGGGCGATCGCAGCATTGATCATCCTGCCGGCGATCGCCGAAGCGGTGCAGGGGGAGTTTTTCCGGCGCCTGACCGGGATCCAGCTCGATGATGCCGGCGAGGCCGAACGCCGCATCCGGCTGTTCGCCGGGCGCCGCAACACATTCTTGTGGACCTGGCTGCCATTTGCCGCGACCGGGCTGTGGTTCGAAGGTTTTGTTGGCCTTGCAATCTATAGTGTCGTGACCACGGGTGTCGCACAATGGCGCTTTTACAAGCGGTTATCGGCATATGGCCGCGCGCACGGCGAACGGATTGCCGCAAACTATGTCGCAACCGGATACACCTTCTTGCCCAAGGCGGGTCTGTAGTCTAACTGCAACATATCTAACTGGGGTCTGCGGCCAAAAAAGGTGCCGCCCGAAAGGAAAATTTTACCATGACGTCCATCCCCGTCGCCATCGTTGGCGTTGGAAATTGTGCATCTTCGCTCGTCCAGGGCCTGTCATACTATTCCAATGGCGGCTCGAACGACGAACAGGGCCTGATGCACTGGGACCTGGCTGGCTATCGCCCCAAGGACATCGAGATCGTCGCGGCTTGGGACGTCGACGCGCGCAAGGTCGGTCGTGATGTGAGCGAGGCGATTTTCGCCAAACCGAACTGCACAGCCGTATTCTGCGACCATGTCGGGCCGACGGGTGCCAAGGTTTCGATGGGCCGCATCCTCGATGGCGTGTCTGAACACATGAACGCCTATCACGAAGATCGCCGCTTCGTTCTTGCCGATGCACCGCAGGCAACCAAGGCCTCGGTTGTGGAAGAACTTAAGCGCACGGGCGCGCAGGTGATGACCAACTATCTGCCGGTCGGTAGCCAGGAAGCCACGGAATTCTATGCCGATTGTGCGATCACCGCCGGTGTCGCCTTCGTCAACAATATCCCGGTGTTTATCGCATCCAACCCGGTGTGGGCGGAACGTTTCCGCGCCGCCGGCGTGCCGATCCTGGGTGATGACATCAAGGCGCAGCTGGGCGCTACCATTGTTCACCGCACCCTGACCGACCTGTTCGCCAAGCGCGGCGTGACGCTCGATCGCACCTATCAGCTGAACACGGGCGGCAACACCGACTTCCTCAACATGACCAACAAGGATCGCCTTGCGTCGAAGAAGAAGTCCAAGACCGAAGCGGTGCAGTCGGTGGCGCATAGCCGTCTCGACGACGACAATATTCACGTCGGCCCGTCCGACTATGTCGCGTGGCAGAATGACAACAAGGTCTGCTTTCTGCGCATGGAAGGACGCATGTTCGGCGGCGTGCCGCTCAATATCGAACTCCGCCTGTCGGTCGAAGACAGCCCGAACAGTGCCGGTGTCGCTATCGACATGATTCGCTGCGCCAAGGTCGCGCTCGATCGCAAGCAGGGCGGACCGATTCTCGTGCCATCGTCGTATTTCTGCAAGCATCCGCCAGTGCAGACCACCGATGATGAAGCCTTTGCCGCGCTGGAAGATTTCATCGCTGGCGTTGCGAAGCTCTAAAGAGCCCTTGGTGGCCGGGACTTTCCCGGACCCCATCTGATATGCAGGCCATCATTCTAGCAGCCGGCATGGGGACGCGGCTTCGGTCGGTTTCACCGTCGAAGCCGTTGACGCTGGTCGCCGGCCGGTTGTTGATCCACCGCATTCTCGACAATCTTCGCAACGCCGGGATCACCCGGCCGCTCGTCGTCACCGGCTATCGCGGGGACGAGGTTGGCGCCGCCGTTCACGAATGGGGAGCCGAAACGCTGCACAATCCCGAGTGGGCTCAACCTAATGGCGTGTCGGTCCTGGCGGCGGCACCGCGGTTGGAGGCGCAATCTCTGCTGGTGATGGCCGATCATCTCGCCAGTCCGGGTGTGTACCGTACGGTGGCGGCGTCGGGCTCTGCGGATGCCGGGCTGGTGCTGGGCATCGACCGGCGCATGGGCCATCCTTGGGCCGATGAAAGCGATGTCACTCGTGTCGCGACGCGGGGTGGCCGCATCATCGCCATCGGCAAGTCGATCTGCACATATGATGCGCATGACTGCGGCGTGTTCCTGATCACGCCGGAACTGATGGACTCGCTCAAGCCGCTACCCGCGCCCGGCCTTTCGGACGGCGTGCGGGCGCTGGCGGCGCGGGGGCGGGCGCTGACGGTCGATATTTCGGCGCATGACTGGATCGATATCGACGATCCGCGCGCTCTGGCTATGGCGGAAGCTTGGGTAAGCTGAATCGGAACTAGGCCGCCCGCCCTGTTCCCTAAAACCGTTGCCGGAACTGCAACTCCACCGCCGCCTGCCGATCACGCATGCCCGGCGTATTGGGCGAATCGCTTTGCACGCGCGCTTCGACGCGGACATCCCCGAATGCGAGCGGC
>JBMOGO010000170.1:0-4031 GCA_049318305.1 Polymorphobacter sp. | reverse complement strand
TCCACCCTGTCCTATCTCGCCTATGGCAACAGCATCTGGGATTCGCGCCGCGGCACCGATTGGGAACGCCAGAATCAGGACGAAGTCGCGCAAGCCCGGCGATTTGGCCTTTCGATGTATTGCCGCCACCGCGATGGCACCGGCACAGGCCTGGTTTCGATGCGGCGGCCGATCCTGAGCTTCACACCCGGCTTCGTCGGGGAAGCGATCGGCAGCCAGGTCCTGCTCAACGACGATTTGCGTATCCTTGCCTGGCTCGACCGGGTCGGAGAGGCCCATGATGTCGTGACCGATCATGATTTGCATGAACGCGGCGCGGCTGCGCTTGCCGGCTATGATGTGCTGATCACCGGGGTGCATCCGGAATATCACAGTTTCGAGAGCCTGGCGGCAATCGAGGCTTTCTCGGCGCGTGGTGGGCGGCTGATGTACATGGGCGGCAACGGCTTTTACTGGCGGGTTTCAACACTACCCGATGCGCCGCATGTCATCGAACTGCGCCGCGCCGAAGGCGGCATTCGCACTTGGGAGGAAGTGCCCAACGAATATGTCCATCAGTCGGACGGCATGCTCGGTGGCATGTGGCGCCGCCTTGGCCGCCCGCCCAACCGCCTGGTCGGGATCGGCTATTCGGCGCAGGGTCCAGAGGAGCAGACGCGCGGCTATGTCGCGACCGCCGCCGCGCGCGATTCACGCGCTGCCTTTCTGTTCGAAGGTGTCACAAAGCCGATAATTGGCGGTGAAGGCCCCGTTGGGGCGGCCGTCGGCTATGAAATCGATCGTGCCGATCAGGCGTTGGGGACACCCCTGCATGCGCTGGTGGTGGCAAGATCGCAGCCCTTTGACGGCGAGATGAATCCGGTCAACGAAGAACGGCTGACCGACGTCCTGTTGACCGCCGAGGACCCGCTGCGCGCCGACATCGTGTTCTACGAGACTCCCGTCGGCGGCGCGGTGTTTTCGGTCGGATCGATCCTCTTCGCAGGGCGGCTCGATGAGGTCGATGGCGCCGAGCGGTTGGCCGGCAACGCGCTCCGCCGGTTCGCTGATATGCGTCCCTTTCCATATCCGACCAGCGAAGACGGTGTCTGCGATAGCGATCGAGCATGCGGCATTGATTAGCGCGGATTATATGGAAATTATTCGATAATGTCGCTCGGGTCCGAGCACGAATGTCGGCTCCTACCGTAAGCTGACCTTGGGCAACCACATTGGGAATGGCAGATAAGTCCCAATTTCCGCCATTCCCCAAAAGGGGTCTGCGGCCAAGGCCCCAGCCGCCGGAGTCCCCTACTTCGTCGCTGCGCGGAGCGCCGCCTGCGCCGCCGCCAGTCTTGCAATCGGCACGCGGTAGGGCGAGCAACTGACATAATCCAGCCCGAGCTTCTCGCAGAAGGCGATGCTCGCCGGGTCGCCGCCGTGTTCGCCGCAGATGCCGAGTTTGAGGCCCGGCCGCGCCTTGCGGCCGCGTTCGGCGGCGATTTCGACCAGCTCGCCAACGCCTTCTTCATCGATGCCGACGAACGGATCGCGCGGGTAGATGCCCTGGTCGACATAGACGCCGAGGAAGCGCGCGGCATCGTCGCGGCTGATGCCCAGCGCGGTTTGCGTCAGGTCGTTGGTGCCGAAGCTGAAGAATTCGGCGAATTCGGCAATGTCCCCGGCGCGAAGGGCAGCGCGCGGCAGTTCGATCATCGTGCCGACCAGATAATCCAGCGTCCGCCCGGTTTCGGCGAAGACGTCGCGCGCTTCGGCGTCGATCGCCGCCTTGGTGATTTCCAGTTCGCGCGCTGTGGCCACCAGCGGCACCATCACTTCGGGCACCACCGCCTCACCGGTATCCTTGGCGACGGCGACCGCCGCTTCGAAGATGGCGCGCGCCTGCATCGCATAGATTTCGGGATAGGTGATGCCCAGCCGGCAGCCACGATGCCCCAGCATCGGGTTGAACTCGTGCAACTCGCCGATGCGCCGCCGCACCGTCGCCACGCTGAGCCCGGTGGCTTCGGCGACATCGGCATAGCCCGCCTCGTCATGCGGCAGGAATTCGTGGAGCGGCGGGTCGAGCAGGCGGATCGTCACCGGCAGGCCGGCCATCACCCGGAAAATCCCTTCGAAATCGGCGCGCTGTTCGGGCAGCAGTTCGGCGAGCGCGGCGGCACGGCCCTTGCCATCCTCCGCCAGGATCATGCGGCGGACCGAGGTGATGCGGCTGGGTTCGAAGAACATGTGCTCGGTGCGACAGAGCCCGATGCCTTCGGCGCCGAAGCCGCGCGCCGTGCGGCAATCCGCCGGGGTTTCGGCATTGGTGCGCACCTTCAACCGGCGGTGCTTGTCAGCCCACAGCATCAGCGTGCCGAAATCGCCGGCGAGTTCCGGCTCCACCGTCGCGACTTCGCCGAGCATGACCTCGCCGGTGGCGCCATCCAGCGTGATGCGCTCCCCTTCATGGATGATGCGGCCGCCGACGCTCATGGTGCGACCAACCAGGTCGATCGACACGCTGCCGGCGCCGGAAACGCACGGCCGCCCCATGCCGCGCGCCACCACCGCGGCGTGGCTGGTCATGCCGCCGCGCGCGGTGAGAATGCCCTTGGCGGCGTGCATGCCGTGGATATCTTCCGGGCTGGTTTCGGTGCGCACCAGGATGACCGAATCACCCAGCTTGGCGCGGGTTTCGGCCTCGTCGCTGTCGAACACCACGGCGCCCGACGCGGCACCGGGTGATGCCGGCAGGCCGCGCGCAATCACGTCGCGCACCGCCAGCGGGTCGAGCGTCGGGTGCAGCAACTGGTCGAGCGCGCCGGCCTCGACGCGCAACACCGCTTCCGCCTCGGTAATCAGGCCCTCGTTCGCCATGTCGACGGCGATCTTCAGCGCGGCCTTGGCGGTGCGCTTGCCGGCGCGGGTTTGCAGCATCCACAGCCGCGTGTCCTCGACGGTGAATTCGATGTCCTGCATGTCGCGGTAATGCGTTTCGAGCAGCGCGAAGACCTTGGCGAGTTCGGCGAACACCACCGGCATCGCCTCCTCCATCGACGCGGCTTTCGCCCCGGCGCGTTCGCGGGCCGCCTTGGTCAGATATTGCGGTGTGCGGATGCCGGCGACGACATCTTCGCCTTGCGCATTGATCAGATATTCGCCGTAAGTGACGCGCTCGCCGGTCGCCGGGTCGCGGGTGAAGGCCACGCCCGTTGCCGACGTATCGCCGCGGTTGCCGAACACCATCGCCTGCACGGTGACAGCGGTGCCCCAGCTTTCGGGAATGTCGTTGAGGCGGCGATAGGTGCGCGCCCGGTCGCTGCGCCATGATCCGAACACTGCGCCGATGGCGCCCCACAATTGTTCGTGCGGGTCCTGCGGGAATTCATCGCCCCAGGACGCCAGCACCAGCGCCTTGTAGCGTGCCACCAGGCCTTGCAGATCCTGCGCGCTCAATTCCGTATCGAGCGAGACGCCGCGGTCTTCCTTCAAAATTTCCAGCGCGTCTTCAAAGGCATAATGGTCGAGCTCGAGCACGACATCGGCATACATCTGGATGAAGCGGCGATAGCTGTCCCAGGCGAAACGCGGGTTGCCCGAGGCGGTGGCGAGCCCTTCGACGGTGGTGTCGTTGAGGCCCAGGTTGAGGACGGTGTCCATCATGCCGGGCATCGACACGCGCGCGCCGGAGCGGACGGAGACGAGCAACGGGTCGGCGGCATCACCGAAACGCTTGCCGGTGATCGCCTCGACATGCGCCAGCGCCGCCAGCGTATCGGCCTTGACGTCGGCGGGGAGCTTGCCGCCGGCATCGTAGAAGGCGGCGCAAACGCTCGTGGCGATCGTCAGCCCGGGCGGCACCGGCAGCCCGATGCCGGCCATCTCGGCCAGGTTGGCGCCCTTGCCGCCGATCAGATTGCGGAACGACGCGTCGCCCTCGGCCGTGCCGCCACCGAACCGAAACACTGTCTGTGTCATATCACGCTCCAGCTTCCCTCTCCCCTTGCGGGAGAGGGCGAGAGACGGCGTAGCCGGCCCGGGGTGAGGGG
>JBMOGO010000169.1:0-4086 GCA_049318305.1 Polymorphobacter sp. | reverse complement strand
CTCGGGCGCCACACTCGGCAACATTCTGGGTGCGGCCTTCAACAAGGCCAAGGAAGACGCCGACAAGGGCTGATCCGTCGGCGATCTGCCGGCGTCGACGAACATTTCGCCCCCGTTTCTGCCGAAATGGGGGCGATTTGTTTGGATTTCTTGCAATTTGGTTACGTCGACCCGCCATTCAGGCTTGACCCGAAAGTCCGTCCGGGTAGAGTTGAAATCGCCGGGGGGTCGGCCCAACTCCTTCTAAACGCGGCGGGCCGGGACGGGATATGCCGATGATCAGGTCCGAGCTTGTTACCCTTGTCGCCGAAAGCAATCCGCATCTGACGATGCGGGATGTAGAACGGATTGTCGGCGCGATCTTTGACGAGATCACCAATGCGCTGGCCGAAGGCCGCCGGGTCGAATTGCGCGGTTTCGGTGCCTTTTCAACCCGGGCACGCGATGCGCGCACCGGGCGCAATCCGCGCACTGGCACCGCTGTCAAGGTCGATGCCAAGCGCGTGCCCTATTTCAAGCCCGGCAAGGAATTACGCGAACGCCTGAACGTCGACTGACGTTCTGTCCCACGCCGGCAGCACCAGCCCAAGCCGTTGACCCGGCAACAGAGTTTGCGGACGTGGCGAAATCGGTAGACGCAGCAGACTTAAAATCTGCTTCCCTCCATGGGAGTGCGGGTTCGAGTCCCGCCGTCCGCACCAACGCCCGGCAAAGCACCAGCAATCCTGCAAATCGCAGATCCGTTTTGTCTGGCATAATGCTGCATTGCAGTATTTTCAGGCTCTGCCGTTATTGACAGCAGCCTCGAGTCTCGGCATTTGCGGTCTAAGTATGTCATCTTGCTAAGTTTTTGCGTAACATTCGATCGCTATAACTTTCGATAATGCCGGAGTGCCGGTGACCGAACCCTTCTGACGAGGACCATGCATGTCGGTACGGACCAAGGATCGATCGGTCGTATTCGCCTATCATCTCAACACGACCTTTGAATATTGGCGGCGATTTGGCGGAGTTCCGGCGCTGGCCGGCAAGCGGGTACTGGATTTTGGCTGCGGCACCGGCGGCATGGTGCAACGCTTGCTCGACAACAATGCCAGCGAAGTCGTCGGCGTCGATATCTCCGATTATGCCGTCGCCTTTGGCCGTGAAAAGCTGGCGCCGTTCGGCAGCCGCGTCCAGATGATCGCCGGCGATATTCGCGGTCTCGAAATCGGCCAGTTCGATGTGATCGTTTCACAGAACACGCTCGAGCATGTCATGCCGCTCGAGGAAGTCGTGCGCGCCGTCGTCGACCGGGCAAAACCGGGCGGCGACATTTACTTCGGCTTCAGCCCGCTGTGGTATTCGCCCTTCGGCCATCATGGCTATCCGCAGACGCGGCTGCCGTGGCGGCATCTGCTGTTCGGCGACAAGTCGGTACTCGATTCGATGGCGGCCGTGTCGGGAACCCGTTACACCGATATCTTCGATGCCGGCTTCAACAAGGTCACCCCCGACGAATTCGAAGCGATGTTCCACAAGCTGCCGGTCGAGATCGTCTCGCTACGCAAGAATGTCGTGTCGGGTGGCTGGAAACAGCGCGTCGCCAGCCTGCTCAATCCGATCGCGCAATTGCCGATCCTGCGCAAATACATGACGGTTTCGATGTACGCGCACCTGCGCAAGCTTTGAGATTTATTGCAGGAGCCGCGCATCCATTCCGTAGCCGCGCCGTTAAGCCAGGCAACGGGCTTGCCAAGCCCGCACGGGTTAATCAAGATTGTCACCACTCTGATGGCGGCAAGTGTCGCAGACGCATCGCAGCGATGGACCGGGGCGTAACTTCCCTGCTATGGACGGTTTTGGAACATGTAAGGCCAAGCTGATGTCTGACGGGAGTTCGTGGATCGAGATCGTGTTGCTGGCAATGCTGGCGGCGTTCATCGGTCTGCGTCTGGTCAGCGTGCTGGGCAAGCGCACCGGCCATGAACGGCCCGTCGGCGACAGTTTTCGTCCCGGCGCGCCGGAGGTGACAACGCCCTCGACCAGCAGCCCTGAACTGCGCAATCGCGACGCCATCAGCGTCCCGCCCGGCACCGACGACAAATTGGCGCCGGCGCTGGAGGCTCTGGCCGAGGCCGACCCGTCGTTCAACCCAGGCCAGTTCGTCAATGGTGCGCGCTCCGCCTATGGCATGATTCTCGACGCCTTCTGGTCCGGTAACGTCGGCGCGATGGACGGCCTGGTATCAGACGAAGTGCAGGAAAATTTCGCCACCGCCATCGAAGACCGTGATGGCGCCCGTCTCGACAATCGCGTCATCGCCATTGACAGCGCGGCGATCACCGGCGCCGAAATGATCGGCCAGATGGCCGAAGTCACCATCCGCTTCATCGCCCGCATTTCCAGCGGCGGTGTCGAGATGGCCCCGACCGCCGATGTCTGGACGTTCAGCCGGCATGTCGGCAGCCGCGACCCCAACTGGCTGCTGATCGCCACCGACGACGACGACGACGCCTGAGAGACGGGAGCGGCGTCGGCATGGCTGACGCGCGCTTAGCCCTCGCTGGCGTCCTGCTGCTGGTTGCCGCCTGTGCGCCGCGCGTTACGATCCCGCCGCAACCCGTATCCAGCCCTGCGCCGCCGGTCGCGCCACCGGCAACCGCTAATCCGGCACTTCGCGCCGCCGACGCTGCGCCCAGCATCACCAGCTTTGCAGCGCCGGCCGATTCCGCCGCCGCCCTCGTTGCGTTCCGCAAATCCTGTCCTTCGCTGCGCAAGCGGGAAGACCGCAGCGGCCTGACCCGGCCCGGCGACTGGGATGCCGCCTGCGCCGCGGCGGCCACCGCCGATCCGGCGCGCTTCTTCGTCGACCAGTTCAGCGCCGTGGCAATCGCTGGCGGCAAGGGCTTTGCCACCGGCTATTACGAGCCGGAAATCGCCGGATCGCGCACCGCGGCGCCCAGCTATCCGGTGCCGATCTATCGCCGGCCGCCCGACCTGATCGAGGTCGATCTCGGCCGGTTCGCTGCCGACCTAAAGGGTCGCAAGCTGCGCGGGCAATTGCAGGGCAAATCGGTGGTGCCCTACCCCGACCGCGGCGCCATCATGGCCGGCGCGCTGGGGGGCAAGGGCCTTGAACTCGCCTGGGCCGCCGACCCCTATGAGGCGTTCTTCCTCGAAATCCAGGGCTCCGGCCGGCTACGCTTACCCGATGGCAGCATCATGCGCATCGGTTACGACAGCCAGAATGGCCGCGACTATGTCGCCATCGGCAAGGTGCTGCGCGATTCTGGTGATTTGCCCAAGGGCGGCGTCAGCATGGATTCAATCCTCGCCTGGCTGCGCGCCAACCCAGCCAAGGCGCCAGCGTTGCTCGCCGCCAACCCGTCGCAAGTGTTTTTTCGGGAGATCATCGGCGACGGACCGATCGGCGCAATGGGCGTCGCGGTAACGCCCGGCGTGTCGGTCGCCGCCGATCCGGCGTTCGTGCCGCTCGGCGCTCCATTGCTGGTGGAGACGAGCTTGCCCGGCGGTATTCCGCTGATCGCGCTGATGGTGGCACAGGATACCGGCGGCGCCATCAAGGGCGCCAACCGCATCGACCTGTTCCGCGGAGCGGGTGCGGCCGCCCGCGCCGAAGCCGGGGCACAGGCGGCCGATGCCCGGGTGCTGATCCTGCTGCCCCGCGCGGCCGCCGCTCGTTTGCGATAGCTATGGCACGCCGGTTGACCGCCCATGAGCGTGCGCTGTGGGGCCGTGTCGCCGCAACGGTGCGGCCGATCGGCGGCAAGGCGACGCCGGCCGAGCCCGCCACCGCGCCGCCTGCTCCGCCGGTTGTGCTGCGCCCGCGACCGGCTGTTCAGGCACCGATACCGCCGAAACCGCTCACCACGCCGGCGCGCGCCAAACCGAGCGTCGCCGCCGCCACGCTCGATGGCGGCTGGGATCGGCGACTGCGGCAGGGTGACATCGCCCCCGATCGCGTCATCGACCTGCACGGCCATACGCTGGAGGCGGCGCATTTCGTCCTGGGCGCGGCGCTCGACGATGCGGCGGCAGATGGCCACCGCATCCTGCTTGTCATCACCGGCAAGGGCAGCAGCG
>JBMOGO010000168.1:0-4155 GCA_049318305.1 Polymorphobacter sp. | reverse complement strand
CCCCCCCCCCCCGCCGGAGGCGCTTTTCACGCCGCGCGCCGCGCCCGATCCGCCAGTTGCTGGTAGCTGCCGAACAGATCGTCGAAGTGCAGATCCATCGTCCGGATGCCCGCCGCGGCCGCGGCGGAGGCGCTGCGCAGCGCCGGCAGCTCGTCCAGTGCGGCGCTGATCGCGGCGGCGGCGCTGGCGGCGTTGCCGGCGGCATAGGCCTTGCCCTGGCCGGGCAACAGCTGGTCGAAGGCGGCACCTTCGTCGGGCACTACCATCGGCAGGCCGGAGGCGCGGGCTTCGGCCTGCACCATGCCGAAGGTTTCCGCCGACGAGCCGTGGACCAGCAGGTCGGCGCTGGCCATCAGCCGGGCGAATTCGTGGCGGTCGGTCAGCGGCGCCAGCAGTTGCACGTGCGGGTTTTCGCCCACGGCGCGGATGACGCTGGCGCGGGCATGGCCGTCGCCGATGATGCACAGGCCGAGCGGGCGGTCATAGCCGGCGGCCATGGCGGCAGAAATCACCATCGGCCAGCGCTTTTCGGGCGAGAAACGCCCGCTGCCGAGCAGCAGTGTCGCACTTTCGGGCAGGCCGCAGCGCGCCAGCAGCCGGGCGCGCAGTGCCGGGTCGCGGTGGAGGGGCGCAAAAATGCCGGGTTCGACCCCCATCGGGATGGTTTCGACATTGTTCAGCCCGCCGCCGCGCAGGCGCTGGGTCAGGCTGGGCGCCGCGCTGACGATCAGATCCATGCGCGCATCGAGGCGGCGCAGGTGGCGCCAGAACCATTCGAAACCACGATCGACGGTGCGGTGGCTGGCGACGTTTTCGAACCAGCGATAGGCCCAGGCCGACAGCGGCTCGGCGTGCATGATCAGCGAGCGGGGGGCGGACCCGCGCCATTCCGCCACCGCCGTCGCGCTGCCCCAGGGGGAGGATGCTTCGATGAAATCGGGCTGCCAGCGGTCGAGCGCTGCATGGATGACGGCGTCGCTTTCGAAATAGAAATAGCTGCGGTCGAGCGGGAAGCGCGGGCTGGGGATGCTGACGAGGCGGACGCGCGGGCTGCTTTCCTCCACCCGGTCGTCGGCACCGGGGACGATGACGGTGAGTTCGATGCCAAGCCGCTGTGCCGCGCGCAATTTGTGGCGGACATAGGTGCGGATGCCGCCGCCGGTGGGCGAATAGAGTGCGGAGATATCGACGACATGCATCCGCTTCACCCTTTCACCGGCCCGAAACCGAACAGCCCGCGGCGATAGTTCATGCGGATAGTGATGTCGGTCAAGCCGCGGCCGGCCTGCACGGTGGCGGCGGCGGCCTTGGGCTTCGACAGGCCAAGGCGCGGGTTGCCGGGAAAACCGATGCCATCCGACGACAGGCCGAACTTGCGGTTGGAGTCGCGGTCGTGGAGCAGCGACAGCGTATAGGCGCCAGCGGCGGGCACGCGGATGCACAGCTGCACCGGGCCGGACGGCTGGATGCCGGTTTCGACGCGGTGGAACAGCTTGCCGGCGCGGACCAGCGCCTTGTCGGAGCCGAGGAAATCATCGTCATTGGCCGCATAAAGCTCGGCGCGCAGCAGCCCGGCGCGGTCCTTGAGGCCGGTGACGGTGATCATGACGGCGGGGCCAGCCTCGTTCGGGCGGCAGCGCCCGGCGGCCTTGCCGAGTTCACGCGACGGCATGCCGAATTCGACTTCGGGGGGCAGGTTGGGGGCGCTGTCGGCGGCGATCAGCAGCAGGGCGAGCGGCAACAGGCGCTTCACTTGCGCCGCCAGCCCAGCGGTTCGGCAGCGACAAGCAGCAGGCCCAGCCCGAGATGAACGGCGAGGATGAGGCTGGCCATCATCGTCATCAGCATGCCGATTTCGGCATCATGGCCGATCAGGAACACCGCCAGCCCGGCAAAGACGATATCCTTGTTGGGCAGCAGCGGCAGCCGCGACACCAGCATGCGCAGCGCCGCCAGCAGCAGCCACCAGTTCAGCGCGACACCAGGCAGCACCAAGTGCCAGCAAAGCGCCGCAAGGCCAGTGGTCAGCATGATGCGCAGCAGGTGGATGGCGGCGACAAAGCGCAATTCGGCGCGTGGCAGGGTGAACAGGCGTCGGCGGAACAGCAGGATCAGGCTGGAAATGCCGACGATCACCGCCACCGAAATCAGCAGCGCGCGGCTGTCGATGCCCAGCGGCAGATTGCCCAGGAGAGGCCAGGCCAGCACCAGCAGCAGCAGCGTGACGGCATTGGCGACCATCGCCGACAGGATGGCGACGTCCTTGATGGCGCCGAACGGTGTCGAGGTCATGCCGGTGCGGCGGCGCGCCCAGGTGTAGAGGTAAAGCTCGCCGGCATAGCCGGTGATGAGTTCGTTGCCGATCAGCTTGCGCAGCAGTGCGGCGAAGCCGCCGACGGGGATTTGCCAGAGCCGGCGATAGATCACCCAGTCCATCGCTGGCCCGGCAAAATAGGAGGCGGCGAACACCAGCCAGAACACCGGCGCGGTGGGCAACAGGTGCAGCACATCGCCGAAATCGACGCGGCGCAGTTGCAGGACAACGGCGACCAGCACGGCGAGGGCGAAGCCGGCACCAGCCCACCAGGTCCAGCCACGATCGTTCAGCCGCAGCGGCTGCGGATCGGCAGGGCCGGCAGCGCTGCCCGATGGCGCTGGTACGCCCATGGTATCGGCGGTGGTATCAGACACGGGTGTAACACAATCGGTGGTGGGGGTTCGTTCCCCCTAGGTCGCCAATATGGCAATTTCGGGACATTTTGCTGCGGCGGCGTGCCTGCAAATGGTTCCCTTCTGCGGTGACAGGCGGCACAAGGGCGCGGTGACCGCCGTGTTTGCCCTGCCGCCGTTTGTGCCGCCGCCTGGTGCGGCCGGCGTGCGCGCGGCGGTGCGGGCGTTCCTGGCGGTCAATCCGCCTCCGGCGGATGCCGTGCGGCGGGCCAATTGCTGGGCAGTGGCGGATGCCGATTTCTCGCGGGCGCTGGGGGCGGCGGGGTGGCTCGGCATGGTCTGGCCGCGCCGCTACGGCGGCCACGAACGCCCGGCGATGGAGCGCTACATCGTGCTCGAGGAGCTGCTCGCCGCCGGCGCGTCGGTGGGGGCGCACTGGATCGCCGATCGGCAGACCGGGCCGTTGCTGCTGCGTTACGGCAGCGAGGCGCAGCGCCAGCGCTGGTTGCCCGGCATGGCGGCGGGCGAAGTGTTCGCCTGCATCGGGTTGAGCGAGCCGGGGGCAGGGTCCGACCTCGCGGCGGTGCGGTCCCGCGCCGAAAAAGTGCCGGGCGGCTGGCGCATCAATGGCCAGAAATTATGGACCAGCGGTGCCCACCACGCCCATGTCATGCTGGCGCTGTTGCGCAGCGAGCCGGGGTCGGAACGGCAGGCGGGGCTTTCGCAGTTCCTCATCCCGATGGATACGCCGGGCATCAGCGTGCGGCCGGTGCTCGATCTGGTTGGGAATCACGACTTCAACGAAGTGTTTTTCGATAACGTGATGGTCGGCGATGACGCGCTGGTCGGCGTGGCGGGGCAGGGCTGGCGGCAGGTGACGGCGGAACTGGCGCTCGAACGGTCGGGGCCGGAGCGATATCTGTCGAGCCAGGCGCTGCTGGTGACGCTGATCGAGGCGGCGCGCGCGGCGAATACAGACAATCCGGCGCTGAACGCGGTCATCGGCAAGCTGGTGGCGGAGCTGTGGACACTGCGCCAGATGTCGATGGCGACGGCCGCAGTTATGGCTTGCGGGGGGAACCCCGCGGGGCTGGCCGACGGTTCCGATTCGGTGGTCGAGGCGGCAATCGTCAAGGATCTGGGCAATGATTACGAGCAGCGGGTGCCGCTGATGGTGCAGGCGGTGCTCGATATCGACCTCGATGGCAGCAGCGACCTTGCCCGCGTGCTGGCGCATCTGTTGCAGGTCAGCCCCAGTTTTTCGCTGCGTGGCGGCACCCGCGAGGTGCTGCGCGGCATCATCGCGCGCGGGTTGGATCTGCGATGAGCGCAATGCGTCCGCAGCTCGTGGTGTTGGCCGAGGCGCTGTTCGCGGCGGCGCCTGACTGGGCGGCGATCACCGAAGCAGGGTTTCCGCTGCTGCTGGTGCCCGAAGCCGATGGCGGTTTTGGTGGGGATTGGGGCGATGCCTTTGCGGTGCTGCAG
>JBMOGO010000167.1:0-4155 GCA_049318305.1 Polymorphobacter sp. | reverse complement strand
TACACCTCGTCTCAATCCGGCTGTGGATGCATGAATTTGTCAACGCCTCCTAGCCGCAGCACCGGTTTTGGCGCTAGAGATACGGCCATGCACAAGATCCTTGCCGCCACCGCCGTAATCGCCTTTGCCATGACTGGTCCCGCCCGCGCCGCACCCGGCGATGCGGCGGCCGCAACGGCAATCCTGAAGCGCGGGGTCAGTTTCGACACGGTCAAGGGCCGCGGCAAGGTGCCGGCCTATGCCGCCTATCTCAAATCCGTGCTGGTCGACGGCGGTTTCAGCCCCGCCGATATCGCCATCGAGCCGGTGGGGGAGACCGCCAACCTGCACCTGGTTTGGAAATCCAGTGGCCGCAAACCGCCGATCGCCATCGCCGGGCACATGGATGTGGTGGAAGCCGACCCCAAGGACTGGGTGCGCAACCCGTTCACGGCAGTGGAAGACGGCGGCTATATCTTTGGACGCGGCGTCGGCGACAACAAGTTCGACGTGTCGATGGTGGTGGCGACGCTGATCGCGCTGAAGGCGCAGGGCTTCAAGCCGGGCCGCGACGTGCATCTGTTCCTGTCGGGCGACGAGGAAACCGAAGGCGTCACCGCCGAATTACAGGCGAAACAGGCGAAAGCCGCCGGCGTCGACCTGCTGCTCAACACCGATGGCGGCGGCGGCGGACTGGACGATGATGGTAAACCGCTGGGCTATGGCCTGTCGGCGGCCGAAAAAACCTATGCCGATTACACGCTGACCGTCACCAACCCCGGCGGCCACAGCAGCCGGCCGACGGTACCCAACGCCATTGCGCAGCTGGCAGCAGCGGCCAGCAAGGTGGATGCGTACCGTTTTACACCGCAAATCAACGAGATTACCCGCGCTTCGCTGATCGATGATGGCAAGAAGACCGGCGGTCCGCTGGGCGCCGCGATGCTGGCCTATGCCGCCAACCCGGCCGATCCGGCGGCGATTGCGGCGTTGCGCGCCGACCCCGGCAGCATCGGGCAGATCGGCACCACCTGCGTGCCGACGCAGATCAGCGGCGGCCATGCCCCCAATGCGCTGCCGCAAAAGGCGGTGATGACGGTCAACTGCCGGATTTTCCCCGGTGTCACCGTGGCGGCGGTGGCGGACGAACTGCGCAAAGTCGTCGCCGATCCGGCGGTTACGGTCAGCATCGGCATGGAATGGGTGTCCACCCCCGCCTCGCCGCTACGCGCCGATGTCATGGCGGCGGTCACCAAGGCCGTCGCCGCGGGCCATCCCGGCGTCGTGCCGGTGCCGGCGATGGATGCCGGCGCCAGCGACAGCGTCTATTACCGCGCGCTCGGCATCCCCTCCTATGGCGTGTCGGGGCTGTTCATGAAGGGCAGCGACGTCTTCATCCACGGCCTCAACGAGCGGATTCCGGTCGCCGCCATCGCCCCGGCGCTGGTGCATTGGCGCGTGCTCATCACCGAACTGGCGAAATGACGTCTTCGTGCGGGCCTTCGCCCGACCCCGATGCGGGGCTCAGCCTGCCCGGCTGGGTCTATCACCACCCGGAATTCTTTGCCGCCGAACAGGCGCGGGTGCTGCGCCCGGCGTGGCAAGTGGTGTGCCACACCAGCGATATCGCAGCGCCGGGGGACTGGCACACGCTGGAATTCCTCGGCGAAAGCATCATCGTCGTGCGCGGCGACGACGGCGTGGTGCGGGCGTTCAGCAATGTCTGCCGGCACCGCGGCTCACGGTTGGTCGATGGCAGCAGCGGTTGCGCGAAGAAACTGGTGTGCCCCTATCACGCCTGGACCTATGGCCTCGACGGCCGGCTGACCGGTTTGCCGGGGCGCAGCGAGTATCCGGGGCTGCGGCTGGACGATCACGGGCTGGCGCCGGTGGCGCTGGAGGTGTGGCAGGGCTTCATCTTCGTGCGGCTGGAGGACGACGGACCGTCGGTGGCGGCGATGATGAGCCCGTATCTGGGCGAGATTCTGCCCTACAAATTCACGGAATTGCGTGCGCTGGGGCGAGTGACGCTGCGGCCGCGGGCGGTCAACTGGAAGAATATCGCCGACAATTACAGCGATGGCCTGCACATTCCGGTGGCGCATCCGGGGCTGAAACGCCTGTTCGGCAGCAGCTACGGCATCGAGGCGGCGCCGCATTGCGACAAGATGTGGGGCGATATCGGCGCGGAGACGACGGGTTCGTGGAGCGAGCGCGGCTATCGCAAATGGCTGCCGCCGGTGGCGCACCTGGATGCAGCGGCGCAGAATCGCTGGCTGTATTTCAAGCTGTGGCCCAACGTAGCGTTCGATATCTACCCGGATCAGGTCGATTTCATGCAGTTTTTGCCGGTTTCGGCGACGCAGACGATCATCCGCGAGATCAGTTACGCGCTGCCCGACGAACGGCGGGAGATGCGCGCGGCGCGCTATCTGAACTGGCGGATCAACCGCCAGGTCAATGCCGAGGATACCGCGCTGGTGGCGCGCGTGCAGGCTGGCATGGCGTCAGCGAGCTATGCGCAGGGGCCTTTGGGGGCGAGCGAAGTGTGCCTGCGCAGCTTTGCCGGGCGGTTGCGGGGGCTGATTCCGCAGGCGCGCGACGCAAAAGCGCCGCACGCGGGGTGGTTTCAGGGGTAGTGGCGCTACGTTTCAGGGTTCGGGGGACAAAACGAAATGACGGCGACGCCTGACACGGGCAAAAGCTTTGGCGCCGCCTCGCTGACCCTGGTTGGTGTCGGCACGGTGATCGGTGCCGGTATTTTTGTCATCACCGGCCAGGCCGCGGCGGCCTATGCCGGGCCGGCGATCGTCTACAGCTTTCTCATCGCCGGGCTGGTCTGCGTCTTCGCCGGGCTTTGCTATGCCGAGATGGCAGCGATGATGCCCGTGGCCGGATCGGCCTACAGCTTTTCGCGGGAAGCTTTCGGGCGCTGGACCGGCTGGGCTGTCGGCTGGGCGCTGGTCGCCGAATATCTGTTTGCCATGGCCGCCATTGCCATCGGCTGGTCGGCGTACATGCAGGGCGTCATCGGCGATTTCGGCGTGCACTTGCCGACCGCCTGGGCGTCGTCACCACTGGAGATGCATGGCCAGACGCTTCGGGCGACGGGCGCGATCATCAACCTGCCGGCGGTAATCCTGCTGTTGCTGGTGACCCTTTCCCACCTTCGCGGCCTTACGGAATCGGCGCGGATGAACGTGGTGATCGTCTGGCTGAAACTGTCGGCCGTACTGTTGTTCATCGGCTTTGGCCTGATGAATGCCGATCCGCTGCATTGGCAGCCGTTCCTGCCGCCGATCGAAAACCGGCCGGATGGAACGACCGCTTTTGGTGTGCCGGGCGTCCTGCAAGCGGCCGGCGTGGTGTTCTTTGCCTATCTGGGTTTCGACGCGTTGGGCACGGCGGCACAGGAAACCCGCAACCCGCAACGGAACCTGCCGATCGCCATTTTGGGCACGCTGGTGATTTCGACCGCCCTGTACATCGGGGTGTCCCTGGCGATGACGGGCCTTGCGGATTATCGGCTGTTGGGCACCGATGCGCCGATCACCACTGCGCTGGCGGCAGTCCCTGCGCTCAGCTGGCTGAAGACCTATGTCGGTGTTGCGGTAACGATCGGGCTGTGGTCGGCGGTGTGGTCGGCGTTGTTTGCGCTGTCGCGACTGTTCATGTGTTTTGGTCAGGATGGCCTGATGCCCGCGGGCCTAGCGGCGATCGACCCGGTGCGGCGCGCGGCGCGGCCCAGCCTGTTGCTCGCCGGCGGGTTGGGCATGCTGGTCGCCGGGTTCCTGCCCATCAGCCTGTTGGGCGAATTGATCTCGACGGGCACGCTGATCGCCTTTGCGACCGTGTGTGCGGCCGTCATCCGACTGCGGCTGGTGGCGTCCGGCCGAGCGCGGCCCTTCCGGGTGCCGCTTTTCTGGGTTACCGCCAGCCTGGGTATCGCCGCCTGCCTGTTCCTTCTGTTCAGCATGGGCGGATTTGCGATCGCGCGAATTGCGGCATGGCAGGCAGCAGGGCTGGCGGTGCTGGGTGCGGCCGCGCTGCTGCGCCGCCGGGGTTTGCGGCCATAGCGCGGCGGCGTTAGCGCATCGCGCCTTAAATCAGCACCGGCCCGCGCCCCCTGCCCAACCACCCGACAGGATATCCTCATGGGTGGTTGGGCAGGGGGCG
>JBMOGO010000166.1:0-4191 GCA_049318305.1 Polymorphobacter sp. | reverse complement strand
CTGTTCAACTATCTGTTCGCCCGCCATCACGGCGGCCAGTTCCGCTTGCGCATCGAAGACACCGATCGCGCCCGCTCGACCGAACCCGCCATCGCCGCGATCCTGGATGGCATGACCTGGCTCGATCTCAACTGGGATGGCGAGGTCGTGTACCAGTTCGCCCGCGCCACACGCCACGCCGAAGTCGCCAACGCGCTCCTCAGCGCCGGCCACGCCTATCGCTGCTATGCCATGCCCGACGAGTTGACGGCGCTGCGCGAGGCCCAGCGCGCCGCCAAGCAGCCGATGCGATATGACGGCCGCTGGCGAGATCGCAGTGACGCGCCGGAAGGCCAGCCCTTCGTCATCCGGCTGAAGGCGCCGCGCGCCGGCAGCGTTACCATCGACGACCTGGTGCAAGGCCCGGTGACGGTCGCCAATGCCGAGCTAGACGACATGGTGCTGCTGCGATCGGACGGCACGCCGACCTATATGCTGGCGGTAGTGGTCGATGATCATGACATGGGGGTCACACATGTCATCCGCGGTGACGATCATCTCAACAACGCCTTTCGCCAGCTGGCCATGATCCGCCTGCTCGGCTGGCCGGAACCAGCCTATGCCCATATCCCGCTGATCCACGGCGCCGACGGCGCAAAGCTGTCAAAACGGCACGGCGCGCTGGGCGTCGACGCCTATCGCGACGAGATGGGGCTATTGCCCGAAGCGGTCGAGAATTATCTGCTGCGGCTCGGCTGGGGGCATGGCGACGACGAGATCATCAGCCGCTCCCAGGCGATCGAATGGTTCGACCTTGGCGCCGTCAACCGCGGGCCGTCACGGTTCGACCTGAAAAAGCTCGAATCGGTCAACGGCCATTATCTCCGCCTCGCCGATGATGCCCGGCTGGTGACGTTGATCACGCCTGCCGTCGCCGCCGTGCTCGGTCGCGAAATCACCGACGACGACCGCGCCATCCTGTGCAGCGCCATGGCGGAGCTGAAGAAGCGCGCCGCCAATCTGAACGATCTGGCTGCCGGATCCTTGTTCTATCTGCGTGCCCGGCCAATTCCGATGGACGATGGCGCGAGCAAACTGCTAGCATCGGCGCCAGCGGGGATGTTGGCAAGCGCCCGGGCGCGGCTTGCCGGGGTCAACGATTGGTCGGCGACGTCGCTTGAAGCACAGGCACGGGCCCTGGCGGAAGCCGAAGGTCTGAAGCTTGGACAGGTGGCGCAGCCTTTGCGTGCGGCGGTTACAGGGTCGTCCCAGTCACCGGGACTTTTCGAGGTGATGGCAGTGCTGGGGCGCGACGAAACGCTGGGGCGGATCGACGATGCCATGGCAGCGACTTGAAGCGTAGGCGCGGCATTTTCTGATCTGGAACAGCAAGAAAAGGGGCAATAGCATGACCGGACCGGCACAATTCAGCATCGGCGGCAAGACCAACGACTATCCCGTTCTGGCGGGCACCGTCGGGCCAGAAGTCATCGATATCCGCAAGCTTTACGCCAACACGGGCCGCTTCACCTTCGACCCGGGCTTCACCAGCACGGCGGCGTGCGAATCGAAAATCACTTATATCGACGGCGATGCCGGCGTGCTGTTGTATCGCGGCTACCCGATCGATCAGCTCGCGGAAAAGTCAAACTTTCTCGAGGTTTCGCACCTGCTGCTCAACGGCAATCTGCCGAGCCCCGATGAATATTCCGAATTTACGCGGAACATCACCCGCCACACGATGATCCACGAGCAGCTGGCGCAATTCTATCGCGGTTTCCGGCGTGACGCGCACCCGATGGCGATCATGTGCGGCATCGTCGGTGCAATGGCGGCGTTTTACCACGATTCGACCGACATTCATGATCCGCACCAGCGCATGGTCGCCAGCCACCGGCTGATCGCCAAGATGCCGACGCTGGCCGCCATGGCCTATAAATATTCGGTCGGGCAGCCGTTTGTCTATCCCGACAACTCGCTTTCGTTCGCCGGCAATTTCCTGCGCATGACCTTCAGCGTGCCGGCCGAACCCTATGTCATCGACCCCGATGTCGAGGATGCGATGGAGAAATTGCTGATTCTCCAGGCCGATCACGAACAGAATGCTTCCACTTCCACCGTTCGGCTCGCCGGTTCATCGGGTGCCAACCCGTTCGCCTGCATTTCGGCCGGCATCGCCTGCCTGTGGGGCCCGGCGCACGGCGGTGCCAACGAGGCAGCGCTCAACATGCTGCGCGAAATCGGCACCCCGGCGCGCATTCCGGAATTCATCGCCCGCGCGAAGAACAAGGACGATCCGTTCCGCCTGATGGGCTTTGGCCACCGCGTCTACAAAAGCTATGATCCGCGCGCCAAGGTCATGGCCGGCGTCGCCAAGACCATCCTCGACAAGCTGGGCATCGCCGACCCGATTTTCGACGTGGCGCGCGAGCTTGAGCACATCGCCCTCACCGACCCCTATTTCATCGACAAAAAGCTGTATCCCAACGTCGATTTCTATTCCGGCGTCGTCATGTCGGCGATCGGCTTCCCGACGTCGATGTTCACCGTGCTGTTCGCCATCTCGCGCACCGTCGGCTGGATCGCGCAGTGGACCGAAATGATGGAAGATCCGGAACAGAAGATCGGCCGTCCGCGCCAGCTCTATACCGGCTCCGGGCCGCGCGATTACGTGCCTCTGGCACAGCGTTGATCGGAATACTGGCCCTGCCCAGAGGCAGGGCCAGTCGCTGTTGTAGAAAGTTGATCATGCGTTCTCCCGTCCTGTTCGCGGCGCTGCTGGCGCTGGGTTCGGCTCCGGCCCTTGCCGGCCCGTTCGCCGAAGTCGGCGATCGGCAGTTGCGGCAGGATGTCGACCTCCTTCATGCCGCAGGCCTGATCGAAGGCCCTGTCGACAGCTGGCCGCTGCCCTGGGCGCAGATCGATGCCGGGCTGAACAAGGCCCATGATGGCCGCGAGCTCGACCCCTATCTCAAATCCGCGGTCAACCGGCTCGACCGGCTTGGCGATCTGGCAGCACAGCGTGTTGCGCTGGATGTGCGGATCAGTGGCACCAACCAAGTGTCGGTGGCGCGAGATTTCGGCACGCTGGCGCGTGGGCAGTTCGATGGTTCCGGACGCGTCGAATTCAATAGCGATACGGTAAGTGTCGCGTTGGGCGCCGGGCTGCGCAGCGGCAACGGGCAACAGGGCGACAACACCTATTATCATTTCGAACCGTCACAAGTCGCCATCCGGCTCGGCAATTGGGCGCTATATGGCGGCTATACCGAACAATGGTTCGGCCCGGGCCACGACGGCGCGCTGCTCTGGTCGAACAGCGCCCGGCCGATCCCCAAGATCGGGCTGAAGCGGCTCAACCCCGACCCGGTGAATTTTCCGGTGCTGCGCTGGCTGGGGCCGATGCAGTTCGAAATCTTCGGCGGCCTGCTCGATGGGCCGCGTGCCGATTTCCGCAATATCCTGACCTTTGGCACCCGGCTCAGCTTTGCCCCGGCGCGCGGTTTGCAGATCGGTCTCAATCGCGCCCAGATGCTGTGCGGCGATGGCCGCCCCTGCGGCCTGAAGCAGATCGTCAACAGTTTCATCGGCATCGGCAATTCCGATAACCCGACGACCGGCGACCCCAACGCCTTTTTCAACCAGGCTGGCAACCAGATCGCCGGTTTCGATATCAGCTATGTGCAACGTTTCGGCCCCGTAAGCGCCAAATTCTATGCCGAGGCCGAGGCCGAGGATTTCGACAATGTCATCCTGGAACAATTCACCCGCATGATCGGAACCACGGTGTCCGGCCCGCTCGGCAAGCGCGGTGCATCCTGGGTCGCCACGCTGGAGTATAGCGACACCTATGCCGTTTCGCTGTTCAACGGCACCCCGCTGGAGGGCGTGACAGGCGGCGAAACACGCTATCCGGGGTCAGCCTATAACAACAGCCTCTACACAGACGGCTTTACCTATCGCGGCCGTCCGATCGGTTACTGGACCGATGGTGACAGCCGCAACCTGTCGTTTAGCGCTGCCGTCACGGACACACGCAACCGGCGCTGGTATGGCTCGGTGCGGTCTGTCCACATCAACGTCACCGATCTCGGCAACCCGCCGCGCGCCATCTTTCCGCGTCCGGATGGCACGCCGGGACCGGAGATCAGCTATCGCGTCTCGGCCAATTCCGAGAAATTCGCCATCGTGACCGGCGGTGCCGAACTGCCG
>JBMOGO010000165.1:0-4337 GCA_049318305.1 Polymorphobacter sp. | reverse complement strand
CGCTCGCCATAGGTGGCGATATGCGCCGAATGGATGGTCACCCGGCTCTGGAACAGCGCATGGGTCAGCGAATAGAGCAATGCCGGCCGGTCGGCGGCGTTGACCTCCACCACCGTATAGCGGTTCGACGCCTTGTTATCGATCAGCACATTGGGCTCGACGCGGAACACTTCGGCGCGGCGGCGGGCCAGCGGCCGGGCCGCCAGCCGGTCGGCAAGGCGGATCTTGCCGGTCAGCACATCCTCGATCATGCGGTGCAGCCGCGCCAGCTGCGCCGGTTCCGCAAACGGCCGGCCGAGCGGATCGGCGATGACGAAATTGTCGACCGCCTGGCCGTCGCGCGTGGTGTGGATACGCGCGTCGAGGATGTTGGCGCCGCCGAGTGAAATCGCCCCGGCAATGCGGTAGAACAGCCCCGGATGATCGGCGGCATAGACGCTGACCAGGGTTGTCCCCGAACCCGGATCGGGCAGTGCCGTAATCGACAATTGCCGGTTGTCGGCATCGGCAGCGGCAATCATCATCGCATTGCCGGCCAGCGCTTCGGGCGTTTCGGCGATCCAGTAGCTGTCGGCAAAGCGCCGCGCATAGGCGGTGAAGCGCGCCGCGTCCCAATCGAGCGTCGCCGCCAGCCCTTCCTGCTTGGCGTCGATGCGTTCGCTGCGGCCCTTCTGCTTGTGGCCAAGGCGCAGCACTTCCTCGGCGGATTCGTACAGGTCGCGCAGCAACTGGCCCTTCCAGTTGTTCCACACGCCTGGCCCAACCGCACGGATATCGACGACTGTCAGTACCAGCAGCAGGCGCAGGCGCTCGGGCGAGGCCACGGTTTCGACGAAATCGAGGATGGTCTTGAAATCGGCAAGGTCGCGCTTGAAGGCGGTGCGTGACATCAACAAATGGTGGCGCACCAGCCAGGCGACGGTTTCGGTTTCGGCCGCGGTCAACCCCAGCCGCGGGCACAGCCGTTCGGCGACATCGGCGCCAAGGTCGCTATGGTCGCCGCCGCGCCCCTTGGCGATGTCGTGCAGCAGCACCGACACATGCAGCACGCGGCGCGACACGAGTTGCTGGATGACTCGCGCCGACAGCGGATGTTCCTTGGCGAGCACCCCCGATTCGATGCGCGCCACCAGGCCGATGGCGCGGATGGTATGCTCATCGACGGTGTAATGATGGTACATGTCGTACTGCATCTGCGCCACGACACGGCCGAAATCCGGAACGAACCGCCCGAACACGCCGGCCTCGTTCATCCAGCGCAGCACGGTTTCGGGGTCATGGCGACTGGTCAGCACATCCATGAACAGCGCGTTCGCCGCGCGGTCGCGGCGGATGCGTTCGTCGATCAGGCTGGCATCGCGCGCCGCCTGGCGCATGGCGCTGGGATGGATGGTCAGCTTCTCGCGGTCGGCGAGAGCGAACATCTCCAGCAGTCGCACCGGGTCGGCGCGGAAGAAATCATCCGCCGGCACGCCGATCTGGCCGCGGCGCAGGGTAAAGCCGTTCAATTTGGCCGGCCGCCGGGTCAGTGTCGGCAACCAGTTCGATTTGGCGAAGCTTTCATCGAGATGCGCGAGGAACAGCCCGGTCAGGTCACCGACGGTTTTCGCCATCAGGAAATAGTGCCGCATGAAGCGTTCCACCGCCGACATGCCGCCGCGCTCGGCATAGCGCAGCCGGGTCGCCAGTTCGCGCTGCACGTCAAAGGTCAGGCGTTCCTCCCCCCGCCCGGCGATATCGTGCAGGTTGATGCGCACCGCCCATAAAAAGCTTTCGGCGCGGCGAAACTGGCGCAATTCGGCCGAGGAGAGCAGGCCCTTGTCGACCAGTTCGGCAACGGTTTCGACCTGATAGGCATATTTGCCGATCCAATACAGGGTGTGGAGATCGCGCAGGCCACCCTTGCCTTCCTTCAGATTGGGTTCGACGACATAGCGGCTGTCGCCCATTTTCTTGTGGCGTTCGTCGCGTTCCGCCAGTTTTTCGGCGGTGAAGGCGCGGGCAGTGCCGGCGACGACATCCTTGCGAAACCGCACCGTCGCTTCCTCGTATAGCGGCTGGTCGCCCCACACGTAGCGCGATTCGAGCAAGGCGGTGCGGATGGTGATATCGGCCTTGGCCATACGTACCATGTCATCGAGCGAGCGGGTGGCATGGCCGACCTTCAGCCCCATGTCCCACAACAGGTACAGCATGGTTTCGATGACCTGCTCGCCCCAGCCGGTCTGTTTCCAGGGGGTGAGGAACAACAGGTCGATATCGCTATAGGGTGCCATCTGGCCGCGCCCATAGCCGCCGACCGCAACCAGCGTCAGCCGTTCCGACGAGGTGCGGTTGGTGGCGGGATAGAGATCGGTGACCACCGCATCGAACAACAGCCGCAGCAACTGGTCGATGAGGAAGGCCTGTGCCCCTGCAAGTTCCAGCCCCTTGGCCGGGGTTTCGTGAAGCCGGTGTTGCAGCTCTGCCCGGCCCTGCGCGAGGGCGCCCTTGAGCATGGTCGCAAGCAGCGCGCGCCGCGCCTGGAAGTCGCCGGCCTGTGCCATTGCTTCGGCCAGCGCATCGGACAGCGCACGCCGATCGATGATGGCGCGGCGGTTGGGAACGATGTCGGAGCGGGAGGCCATGGGCCACGATAGGCGGGGTTGCAGCCGGGCGCAATTTGTCAGCATGCGATGCGCCTTGGCGTCGCAACCTGCTGCCGGTAAGCAGGCGGCATGAATGACCCCGCCAAAGCCTCGCTCGAACGTCTTGCCCATGCCGGCATCGAGGCGCTGCGGCGCGGCGATGCGACAACGGCGCGCCAGGCCTTTGCCGATGTCACTGCCACCGGCCGCGCCGCGCCGCAGATCTGGCTGTTCCTGGCGCAGGCCTGCGACCAGCTCGATGACCGGCCGGCGGCACGCGCGGCGCTGGCCGAAGTGCTGCGCGTCGATGGCATCAACCCCTATGCACTGGTCATGCACGGCGAAATCTGCACGCGCGATGGCGACGACCGCGGCGCCGTCAGCTGGTACGACCGGGCGCTGGCAGCGGCGGCAACGATATCGGGCCTGCCGACCGACCTGATCGACCGGCTGAAACGCGCCGAAAACGAGCGCGGTGCCGCCACGGCGCGGTTCCGCACGCAGATGGAGACCGTGCTGGCCGCGGCCGGTGTTGACGCCGCCGGGCCGCGCTTTGCCGAGGCACTGGCCATCGTGGCGGGAGAGACCCGGCCCTATCTGCAGGAGCCATCGAGCTTTTATTTCCCCGGCCTGCCGCAGCGGGCATTTTACGACCCGTCCGAATTCGGCTGGGCGGCGGCGCTGGCAGCGGCCACCCCGGCGATCGCCGCCGAAGCGCACGCCGTGCTCGCCGATCGCACCGGTGTTGCGCCCTATGTCGAGCGGCCCGTCGATCGCCCGATCCGTGGGCACAGCCTGATGGAAGACCCGCGCTGGAGCGCCTTTCACCTGCTGAAGGGCGGCGAACCGGTGGCGGCCAATGCGACGCGCTGCCCGGCGACGATGGCGGCGCTGGCCGGCCTGCCGATTCCGGTCATCAAGGGCCGGTCACCGATGGTGCTGTTCTCCATCCTGGCACCGGGCACGCATATCGAGCCGCACAACGGCATGCTCAACACGCGGCTGATCTGCCACCTGCCGCTAATCGTGCCGCCCGATTGCCGGCTGCGCGTCGGCAATTACACCCGCAACGTGCGCGCCGGCGAAGTGATGATTTTCGACGACAGCATCGAGCATGAAGCCTGGAACGACAGCGCCGACATGCGCGTCATCCTGTTGTTCGAGATCTGGCGGCCGGAACTGAGCGCCGCCGAGCGTGACGCACTGACGGTGATGTTCGAATCGGTGACGAGGTACGACGAAGCGCAATAGTTGTTATCGGACATGACAGGGCGACGCCGGCATTGCGCCAGCGCCGCCCGATGCCACCGCCGTCAGCAGCGGCGATTATTCTTGTCGATGCTGTTGCCGGCAAGCGCGCCGACGCCGCCGCCCAATATGGTGCCAAGCGTGCGGTCGCCGCGCCCGGCGACGCCGTTGCCGATCAGGCCGCCGGCAATGGCGCCGATAATCGTGCCGGTGCTGCCGTTGTTGCAACGGTAGCGGCCGTTCTGGTTGTAACCATATTGCGGGCCGCGCTGCTGGTAATAGCCGCCGTTGTTGTAGCCGTTGCCGCGATAGCCCTGGTCATAGCCCTGCTGCGGATAACCGCCGCGACCATAATAGCCCTGCCGGGCATAGTCGCCGCCATAGCCGTCGCGATCCTGGCGATAGTCCTGGCGGCGATCGTGGCGACGGTCGTGGTAGCGGTCGCGGTCCCCGCCGCGATAA
>JBMOGO010000164.1:0-4388 GCA_049318305.1 Polymorphobacter sp. | reverse complement strand
ACCCTCCCCCCGGCCCCCTCCCTGGAAGAGGGAGGGGGAGCAGTAGACACCTGCTCCACCCAGACGTCCGCGACACCCTTCACCAGGTCGCGCACCCGGCCGATATAGGCCTGGCGTTCGGCGACCGAGATCACCCCGCGGGCATTCAAAAGGTTGAAGATATGGCTCGCCTTGATCGCCTGGTCATAGGCCGGCAGCGGCAGGCCCGCCGCCACCAGCGCCCGGCATTCCTCCGACACATCCTTGAAATGCTGGAACAATCGCTCGGTATTGGCGTGCTGGAAATTATACGCCGAAAACTGCTGTTCGTTCTTCAGGAAGACATCGCCGTACGACACGCCGGCGTCGTTATAGCGCAGGTCGTAGACGCTCTCGACGCCCTGCACATACATCGCCAGCCGTTCCAGGCCATAGGTCAATTCCCCCGCCACCGGCGCGCAATCATGGCCGCCGACCTGCTGGAAATAGGTGAATTGCGTCACCTCCATGCCGTCGCACCAGACTTCCCAGCCCAGCCCCCAGGCACCGAGGGTGGGCGATTCCCAGTCATCCTCGACAAAGCGGATGTCGTGCAGATGCCGATCGATGCCGATGGCATCGAGCGACCCGAGGTACAGGTCGATCAGATCGTCCGGCGACGGCTTCAGGATGACCTGGAACTGGTAATAATGCTGCAAGCGGTTGGGGTTCTCCCCATAGCGGCCATCGGATGGCCGGCGGCTCGGCTGCACGAACGCCGCGTTCCAGGCCTGCGGCCCCAGCGCGCGCAGCGTTGTCGCCGGGTGAAAGGTGCCGGCGCCGACCTCCATGTCATAGGGCTGCAAGATCGCACAGCCCTTGCCGCCCCAATAGTGCTGGAGCGTCAAGATGATATCCTGGAACGAGAGAGACGACAGCGGACAAGCCCTTCGCAGGTGCAACAGAAGTGGCCCTGCGTGTAGCGGCGCGCAGGGCGAAGGGTCAACGACAGCTTTGCGGATCAGCGGCGGTCCTGCATCGCCACCAGCCAGGCGATGATCGCCGCGTCGTCGGCGGGATCGACCGGCGCCTTGTAGACGCTGCGCATCTTGACGACTTCCGCCGCCCATTCGTCGCGGGTCAGGCGCGGCTGGGTCAGGATCATTTCGCCGGAATGGCAGGCGAGGCAATTGTTGTTGATCGCATCGGGGCCGGGCGCACCGCGGCCAAGCTCCGCGAACATCGTGGCATCGATCGGCAGTTCGACCGGCGCTGCCGCCAACCCGAACAGCGCCAGCAGCGGGATCAGCAGCCGCTTCATGCCACCAGCACCCGCGTGGTTTCGACCTGGCCGCGCAGATAGCCGCCGGGGTTCCAGATCGGCGTCATCGCCTGCACCGCTCCCGATGTGCTCGTGCAGCGGGCCATCAGTTGGTTGAGCCCGCGCACCGGTGCCAGCACGGCATCGAAACGGCGGAAACTGTATTTGCCGGCGTCGGGGCCAAGCTTTGCCGCCGTCCAGCTTGCCCCGCCATCGGTCGATACGTCGACCCTGGCGACGCCGGCATCGCCGCCAAAGGCGATGCCGGCGACCGGCAAATTCGGCTGCCATTTGATCGTCGTACCATCGGCGACGCTGGTGATGAACGATCGCGGCACCATGCTGCTGATCGGCTTTCTGGCAAAATCCTTCGTCCCCGGCGCGACATGGCCATCGGGGGAAGTCGGCACCAGATAGGCCTTGGCCATCCAGTAAGTGTCGTCGGGCCTGGCGAGCACTTCGATCCGGTCGAGCATCTTGACCCAATAGGTCGAAAACCAGCCTGGCACGACCAGCCGCAGCGGAAAGCCGTTGAGCAGCGGCAGCGGCGCGCCGTTCATGGCATAAGCAATCATCACCTCGCCATCCCGGGCGTGGTCGATGCCGAGCGATTTGGCAAAGTCCGGCGCATCATCGACCAGCGGCGTATCGAGCCCGGAAAAGCGTACCGCCACGGCACCGGCCCTGACTCCCGCCCGGTCGAGCACATCCTTCAGCCGCACCCCCGTCCAGCGCGCATTGCCCATGGCGCCGTGCCGCCACTGCGCACCCGCCACCCGCGGTTCGAACAGGCCGCGCGAATTGCCGGCGCATTGGTTGACCGCGGCGATTTCGAATTGCGGCAGTTTTTTCAGCGCGGCGAGCGACAGTTCGATCGGCGCCGCGACATGGCCGTCGATTTTAAGACGAAACGCGGCTGCATCGATTTCGGTGGGAAACGGCCAGTGCCAGCGCACGAAAAACCTGTCGTTGGGCGTGAAAATCCCCGCGTCGAACACCGCCAGCGGCGTTTCGAGCAGCGGCGGCGAGGTGCGCTGCAGGATCATCTCGCCCTTGCCAGGAAAGGCGCGGGTCAGCGGCCGCAGGCTTGGGCCGCCGGGCAGGCCCAGGTCGACCCGCCGCTGCGCCAGCGCCGGCGCCGCCAGCCCGGCGAGCGCGGACGCAAGGAAATAACGGCGGGCGAACATGGCGGGCAGCTTTAGCGGCACGGGCGGTGGCGGCAAGGGGCTTGCTGCCCCCTCCTCCCCCGGCGAAGCCGAGAGTGGGGAGGGTCGGGGTGGGGGTTAAGGAAACCCGCGACCCCCCCCCCCCCCACTCTACCGCCTGTGGCGGTGGGGGGAGGGAGCAGCAGGAGCGCCCGCTAAATAATCGGAATCCGCGCCGCCGCCTCGGGCGGATGAATACCCACCACCCGCGGATCGGGCATCACCTCGATGCTGCGTTCGAACGGCACAAACCCGTGCGCCCTATAAAACCCCAGCGCGCCCGGATGATCATGGTCGCAGGTGTGCACCCAGACCCGCGTGATCCCCGCCCGCCAGCACAGCCGCATGGCGTGCGCCATCAGCCAGCCGCCATGGCCATGGCCGGTCATGCCCGGCACCAGCCCGAAATAGGCCAGCTCCGCCGTTGCCGGTTCCGCAAAATCCAGCTCCAGCAAACCGACCGGGACGCCGTCGCGGCGCACCGCGACATGCACTTCGGTAGTCGGCGCATCTAGCATCGCGGCGAGTTCGGCGTCGTCCATCACCAGCCGGCCCTGCCACAGCCATTCCTGCCCGATCTCGCGGAACAGCGCGCGATAGCGGTCGCGATCGACCGGCGCGGGCCAGCGCTCCAGCTTCAACGCCGATTTCTGCGGGCCGGTCGCCGGCGGCGGCGGTGCCAGCATCTCCAGGCTGGTGACGATCGAACCGAGATGACCTTTGGGAACGACGATCGGCGCCAGCACCCGCCTCAGTCCCAGCGCGCTTCGGGCGGCAGGCTCATCAAAATGGCATCGACATTGCCGCCGGTCTTCAGGCCGAAAGTGGTGCCGCGATCGTAGACAAGGTTGAATTCGGCATAGAGCCCGCGATAGCGCAGCTGCGCCAGCCGCTGCTCGGCGGTGTAATCCTGGTGCATCTTGGCGCGCACCAGCCGGGGATAAAGCTCGACAAAGGTCTTGCCGACGCCCTGGGTGAAGGCGAAATCCTTGTCCCAGTCGCCGCTGTTCAAGTGATCGTAGAAAATCCCGCCGACGCCGCGGTGGCGGTTGCGGTGCGGCACCCAGAAATACTCTTCCGCCCATTTCTTGTAGGCCGGGTAATGCGCCGGGTCATGGCTGTCGCACATCGCCTTTACGGCATCATGGAAGGTTGCCGTCTCGGCATCGTCGGGCAGCGCCGGGTTGAGATCGACACCGCCACCGAACCAGCGTTTGGTCGTGACGAGGAAGCGCGTGTTCATGTGGATCGCCGGGACCAGCGGGTTCATCGGATGGATGACCAGGCTGATGCCGGTGGCGAAAAACCGCGGGTCCTCGCCGGCGCCATTGATCTGCTTGGCGAATTCCGGGCTGAACTGGCCATGGACGGTGGAAATGTTGACCCCCGCCTTTTCAAAAACCCGGCCCTTCAACACCGACATGACGCCGCCGCCGCCATGTTCGCCCGACGGGTCGGGCCGGTCCCAGGCCGTGCGTTCGAAGCGGCCGGCCGGGCCGGAGGCCCGACTTTCGTCCTCAAGGCTCTCAAGAGCTGCGCAGATATCGTCACGGAGCTGCCGGAACCAGGTCTGGGCGGCGCGTTGCTGGTCATCAAGGGTGTACATGCCGACATTCATAGCCGGATGTGCGGCGCTGGCGGAACCCCGGAAATGCACGTAACGACCGGGCGCAGGCAGGACGCGCGGTTGGGCGCCCGCGCCAATTTGTCCCCAAAATCGGCGTTGCGTTGAACACCATGACGCGTCTATTGCGAGGCTTGGTCTGCAGGGGGCTAGGGTTCCCTGTAGCGAATTTTTAATTCAGAGGATCCTGATGGCTAGCGAAGTGCGGCTTCCCCTCGATACCGACCTGCCGCCGGGCGGCGAACGTCGGCGCGATTTCCTGTATGTGGCGACCGGGGCG
>JBMOGO010000163.1:0-4427 GCA_049318305.1 Polymorphobacter sp. | reverse complement strand
GGCGAAGTCTATGCCCGCGCGCTCAAGATGGCGGCGATGCTGCAACACCGCCACGGCATCGCCAAGGGTGACCGCGTCGCCATCGCCATGCGCAACTATCCCGAATGGATCGAAGCCTTCATCGCCGTCCTCCACCTGGGCGGCATTGCCATCCCGATGAACGCCTGGTGGACCGCCGAGGAGCTCGATTACGGCCTCAAGGATTCCGGCGCCCGCCTCGCCATCGTCGACGAGGAACGCGCCCGCCGCATCGCCAAATTGTCGTGCCACGCCGCCGTGCTGACCGTGCGCACCTCCGCCGAAGTCGCCGCCGAACTCGGTTTCGCTCGCGTCGAGGATGAAATCGCGCTCGCGCCTGATACCACCTGGTTCCTCCCCGAAATCGCCCCCGAAGACGATGCGACGATCATGTACACATCGGGCTCCACCGGCAGCCCCAAGGGCGCCGTCTCCACTCATCGCGGCATCGTGTCCGGCGCCATGAACTATCTCGTCGCCGGCCTCGCCCTGCTGCAACTGTCCGCTGCCGCCGGGGTGAAGCCCGCCGACCAGCAGGTCATGCTGCTCAACGTGCCGCTGTTCCACATCACCGGCTCGGTGCCCGTGCTGCTCGTTTCCATCGCCATCGGCCGCAAGATGATCATCATGCACAAATGGGATGCCGGCGAGGCGTTGCGGCTGATCGAGGCGGAAGGCTGCACCTATTTCGTCGGCGTGCCCACCATGAGCCTCGAAATGATGCAGCACCCCGATCGCGACAAGTACGACCTGTCGACGCTCGTCGATATCGCCAGCGGCGGCGCCCCGCGCCCGCCCGAACATGTCGACCGGCTCGGCAAGGCGCTGCCCGGCAAGCACCCGGTGCAGGGCTATGGCCTGACCGAAACCAACGGCGTCGGCGCCGGCAATTTCCGTGACAATTACCTCGCCAAACCGGCCAGCACCGGCCGCGCCTCGCCGCCGCTGGTCGAATTGCGCATCGACAATGGTGACGGCCCGGTCGGCCCCGGCCTGCCCAGCGGCCAGGTCGGCGAAGTCTGCATCCGCTCCGCCTGCAACTGCCGCGGCTACTGGAACAAGCCCGAGGCGACGCTCGCCGCCTTCCCCGGCGACGGCTGGTTCCGCTCCGGCGATCTCGGCTATCTCGACGAGGACGGCTATCTGTTCATCGTCGACCGCAAGAAGGACATCATCATCCGCGGCGGCGAAAATATCAGCTGCCAGGAAGTCGAGGCGGCGCTGTATGCCCACCCCGCCGTCGCCGAAGCCAGCGTGTTCGGCCTGCCCGATGAACGGCTGGGCGAAATCGTCGGCGCCGTCGTCTATGCCAAGCCCGGCGCCGAACTGGAGCCCGATGCGCTCCACGATTTCGTGGCGCGCGACCTCGCCGCCTTCAAGGTGCCGGCGCGGCTGTGGATGAGCCATGACCAGCTGCCCAAGCTCGGTTCGGGCAAGATTGATAAAGTCACGCTGCGGACGCATTATCGCGCAATCCACGCAGGAAAGGTCTGAGTCGATGTTCACGACCATGCTCGAAGGCACGCAGGAAGACTGGGCGCACATCGCCCAGGAACATGGCAAGCACCAGGTCTCGGCCGCGCCGCAGCAGATCATGGAGTCGCTGCGCCGGCTCG
Source organism: Polymorphobacter sp. (assembly GCA_049318305.1). Lineage (GTDB taxonomy): Bacteria > Pseudomonadota > Alphaproteobacteria > Sphingomonadales > Sphingomonadaceae > Sandarakinorhabdus. The sequence continues at coordinate 2,793 of JBMOGO010000163.1, read as the reverse complement.
AAGCGATCGAGGTCGGCTTCGGTGCCAACCAGCTGGCGCACAGTCTGATGACGGCGACGCTGGCGCGGCAGGATGGCGCGACGACCGAGGAAGTCGTCGCCGCACTGTGCCACGACATCGGCAAGCTGATGAGCATTCCCAACCACGGCGCCATTGCCGCCGAAATCCTCAAGCCCTATGTCAGCGACGATCTGTACCATACGATCAAATGGCACCAGGATTTCCAGGGCAAATATTACTACGAATATCTCGGCAAGTCGGGCGATGCGCGTGATCGCTTCAAGGATGAACCCTGGTTCGATACTGCGGTAAAGCTGGTCGACCGCTGGGACGCTCCGGCGTTCGACCCCGATTTCAAGGCCGACAGCCTGGAAAGCTTTGAAGCCGATGTCATCGAAGTGTTCAGCAAGCCCAAGCGCGGGATGTAAGGCGCAACGACGTCAGACCGGGGAGCACGGCCGATGATCAGGACGATACTGACGACCGCGCTGCTGGCACTCGCCATCGCCGCTCCCGGCGTTGCCAAGCCGCTGCTGCCCGTCGATCTGTCCGGCCGCCCCGCCGAGGCCAGCGCGCTCGATGCCGGGCGCAAGCCCGCCGAAGTGCTGGCGGCAAGCGGCATCAAGGCCGGCGATATCGTCATCGATGTGATGCCCGGCGCCGGCTATTATTCGGAACTGCTCGGCCGCGGCGTCGGCCCCAAGGGCAAGGTGTTCGCCATCGAACCACCGTCGTTTCTGGACAATCCCAAGGTGCTCGCCGGCTGGGACGCGCTGGTCAAGCGCCAGCCCAATGTCGTGCTGGTCAGTTCCCTGCCCGGCGCTGCGACGTTCCCCGCCGGGCTGAATGCGGCGTTCTTCCACCTGACCTACCATGACCTCTACTGGTCCTCGGACAAGTATAAATACCCCAAGATGGACCCGGCCGCGTTCAACGCCCGGCTGTTCAAGGCGATGAAAAAGGGCGGCACGGTCGTGGTGATCGATCACGTCGGCGTCGCCGGCATGGACAGCCGCGCCCAGGCCGACAAGACCCACCGCATCGACCCGGCGGTGGTGCGGGCGGATTTCGAAGCGGCGGGGTTCAAGTTCGCAGGGGACGTGCCGGTGCTGAAGACGGCGGGGGATAACCCCGAGACTTTGGTGTTCGACCCGGCGGTGCGGGGGAAGACGGATCGGTTTTACTGTCGGTTCGTGAAGCCCTGACCTCCTCCCCCTCAAGGGGGGAGGCGAGACGCGCGCCAGCGCGCCGGGTGGGGGTGGAACGCACATGGCCACACGCGAACCACCCACTCGCGCAAGCACAAATCGCCTACCCGTTGAACAGGAGACGTCGCTAACGGAGTATACGGTCCAAAAAGTTTGCTTTGTCGCCGGCATTCCGCGCCCTTTGCGAGGCCTATAGCAACAACGCCAGTATACGGCTCGTTCTTCTCCTTTTGGGATTTGTTGGCTTAATCGTACGCCCGTCTTGAGTTCCGCTTCAATCGCCGGTTGGCGCTGTCTTCGATATTCGCTTCACTGATTTCGAAGTTTCCGAAAGCCGCCGGGTAAGGTTCGCCAGCTTGTCGGCGTCGCTATCGGGCGCGCCTTCGGCTTCGCGTTCCGCGATAAAGGTTTCAAGGTTGCCGTCGGCAAGAGCCTTGCGGAGCGTCGTCATAAGCTAACCCTTTGATGCGACTCAATATTAGGTATAAGTCGCTGAATATGCTATCAAAACTTGTGCACAAACCGAATCGAAAGTCAATCCGCATACTGGCCGAAACGGCTATTGGCGGCGCTTTGGGCTTCGGTCTCGCTGCACTCATGTATAGCAAAAGTCCCGCTCTAGCTTACTCGGTTCTAGCCGTTCTCGCCGCAACCCTCATCGCCATCGTCTTGCGACTATCGCTTAGTGAGGGGAAGCGAGACCGTAGCGAGTGATGCTGTTGGAGTGATCACGCGCAGGATGCTTCTCTCTTTGACTTCCCAAAGACCGCCTTCAAATTCCTCTTTGGTTTCCAGTTCTATTTGCATTTCCACACCTACCCGCAAAGGTATGGCAATCTGCCCGGCCGCGAGTGCAGTCAAAAAGGCATGATCCTTCATTGTCGCCCCAAAGTCTGGAAGCGAGCCAATCTGAATTTTCCAACTTTGCTCTGCGTCTTTCAGGACGGGCCGGATCAACGTCACGGTGACAATTTCGGTCGTTGCGCGCCGCTGTGGCGCGATCTCCGCCGTTAGTGTGGCTCCCCCTCGCGCGGCGAACTCAGCTCGCGGGACGATAGCCTCAGGGCGCTTGCCGGGCTTTCCTGTCACCCCCAACCCTTTTATTGCCGGATCGCGTTCTGCTTCCTTAAACACCTGCTGGGTTTGCTGGCGCGCCACGTGTTCAGTCACACGCTTTGCCACATCTTCCGCTAGCGCTTGCCGCTCCGCCTTGGTCATTTTTTGGGCCGTTGCAGGTGCGTCGGGTCCGTTAAGATAGTCCGCCGCTTTCTCGACGGTCCAAGAGCGCAAATCTGATCCAAGCGCTATGGCCATTCCTAACACAATTCCAATCAATTGCGGGTGCTTGCCGCGAACCGTCCTAATGGCCCGAATAAGCGCATTCAGCGTTAGACTGCCGGTTGTGCCGCTAGCCAATTCGACACGGAACTCCGCGCCAGGCTCCAATATGAAGGCGACTTCCTTTAGTGTTGCGGCAAAGGCAAGCGCGGTTCGGGCCACGACCTCCATATCGGCGACCGCGCCGCTTTCGGTAAGCGATGTGCCGAGGCCCTTCAGGGCTTGAAGTTCCACGGCATGAGATGAT
>JBMOGO010000162.1:0-4428 GCA_049318305.1 Polymorphobacter sp. | reverse complement strand
TTTTTGGACGCCGATCACCCCGCTAACAGGATCCCTTTTGCACGCCGATCCACACGCCGGAACCCCGATGAGCCAGCGCCGAGGGCAATTTTATGACGGCCCGGCCTTTCACTGTCGCCTCGTTGGCCGAACACTGGGGCGTGTCAGAGACCTTGATCTATGGTTTGATCAAATCCGGGGATTTGGCTGCGTTCAAACTTGGGGGCAAATTGCTGCGAATTAAACCCGAAGCTGTGGAGGAATATCAATGTCGCAAAACTACCGAATTGGAACGTTGCGCCGAAAGCGCCCCGATGGAACCAGCTACAGGCACTTCGTCATGCACTGGACGGACGCGGCCGGATCGCACCGCATGTCGCTTGGTACGGATGACCGCCCGACAGCTGAAGCTGCCGCTCGCGCAATCTGGACCGAACATACTGTCGCTTCCGTCGACACCGTCGGCGACGTGATGGTGGCTTGGCTCGCCGCCACAAAAGACGAGAAAGGCCACAAGCGCGCAACCGAGGCGTGGCGTGCTGCACGGCCGTTTTGGGAACGCGTCCGCCCTGGCATGATCGATGCCGCCATGTGTCGGTCCTATACCCTCCAGCGAGGCAGGGCTGCTAACACGATTCGCAACGAGCTTTCGGCGATCCGCGCTGCTTTGAAATGGGCAGCGATAAAGCCGGCGGAGCCGCTGGCGTTGCCGGCGATGCCTGAGAGTGACGTACAGCATCTCTCAAAATCTCAGTTCCGAAAATTCCTGGATGGATGCAGTGCGCCCCACGTCCGCCTTTTTGCGCAGATCGCCGTAACAACGGGCGCCCGATCAACGGCCCTTCGAGAGTTGAAATGGAACCGTGTCGACCTCGAACGGGGCTTGATTGATCTCAATCCGCGCGGGCGTTTTCAGACACCGAACAAGCGTCGTGCGACGGTGCCGATCAATGATGTGCTTTTGCCTCTTTTGGAGGACGCCAAGGCCGGCGCGCTCACCGACTGGGTGATCGAATATCAAGGCGGACCCATTGCCAGCATTCGCAAGGGGTTCGAAGCCGCTTCAAAGCGCTCGGGTATCCACTGCACGCCGCACATGCTGAGGCATTCAGCCGCCGTATGGATGGCCGAGGCGCGCACGCCAATGGAGGAGATCGCAGCATACCTTGGGCACAAAAATCCTCTGATTACGGCGCGAGTCTATGCCCGATTTCATCCTGACTATCTGCGCCGAGGTGCCAAGGCGCTCACGTGGTAAGTTCAAATGAACAGGAGCAACATGGTATGAAACATGCTAACTCATTGAACGCGTTGGGGCGATCGACGGGGATTGAACCCGCAACCTCCGGTACCACAAACCGGCGCTCTAACCAATTGAGCTACGACCGCCACGCATCATTGCGCCGTCCAGCGCAAGGCCGACGCAGATAGCCGTGCCGCGCCGAACACGCAAGCGGCGTGTGTGGGGGGCGTTTCCGGCTTTCCCCGGCGTAGTTGTTGTATTATTGCGCATCCGAGAAATTTATTGAAACCCTCCAAACGAGCGAGCCTGTGATGATCTTCGACGCCGCCGATTTCGACGCGCATGAAGCCGTGCATTTCGTCCATGATGCTGCGAGCGGTCTGCGCGCCATTATCGCTGTGCATTCGACGCATCTTGGCCCGGCGGCCGGCGGTTGTCGCTGGTGGTCCTATGCCGATGACGCTGCGGCGATGACCGATGCGCTGCGCCTGTCGCGCGGCATGAGTTATAAAAACGCCATGGCCGGGTTGCCGATGGGCGGCGGCAAGGCAGTCATCCTGAAATCAGCCACGGCGCCGAAGACCGAAGCCTTGCTGGAAGCGTTCGGCGCTGCCGTCGAAGGGCTGAACGGTCGCTATGTCACGGCGGAAGATGTCGGCATTTCGGTCGCCGACATGCAGGTAGCGGCGCGGCGCACCCGGCATGTCACGGGCCTGCCGGTGACAGGCGGCGCCGCAGGCGGCAACCCGGGGCCGTTGACGGCGGAAGGCGTGTTCGTCGGCATGCGCGCGGCTGTTGCGCACAAGCTGGGGCGGCGGGATTTTTCCGGGGTGCATGTCGTCATCCAGGGCCTGGGCAGTGTCGGCGGCGCTCTCGCTGAAAAACTCGCGGTGGCGGGCGCGGTGTTGACGCTGGCCGATATCGATGCCGGCCGGGCGCGGGCCTATGCGGCGCGGCTGGGCGGCACGGCGGTGCCGGTCGCCGACATCGCGGCTGTGGCGGCCGATGTGTTCAGCCCCAATGCGCTGGGTGCCGGACTGGATGCGGAAACGATTGCCGGGTTGCGCGTTGCGATTGTGGCGGGGGCGGCGAACAACCAGTTGGCGACACCGGACGATGGCGCGCGGCTGGCGGCTCGCGGGATCCTGTATGCGCCGGATTATGTCATCAATGCCGGCGGCATTATCAATGTCGTGGCGGAGTATTTGGGGCAGGGTGACGCGGCAACGGTTGCTCAGGCGATTGCCCGGATTGAAGGGCGGCTGGCGGATATCTTTGTCGAGGCGGATCGGAGCGGGCGACCGACGGATGCGGTGGCGGATGCGATGGCGCGAGGGTTGATCGGGCGGTAGCGGGCTTTAGTTTCAGGTAACAAGGGCATGGGCAAAGCCCATGCTGGCGTCGGACGAGTTCGGTCGGCGGAGGGCCGACCGCCTCGCCGGCCGAGATTGCGCCTGTCGGCGTGCAGCTTCGCTGCTCGCTCGCGGCGCGGCGCTAATAATCCTTCTTCCACCGCACGTTGACGCTCGTGCCGCCCAGCGTCTCGATCGTCGACAGGATCGACAGCGATCGCGTCAACGAAACTTCGATATTGGTTGCGGTATAGCCCTGCGCGTCGGTCGCCAGCTCCACATAGACGCTGCGGCCGATATATTGCCCCGCCGCGACTGCTGTCTTGCGGCCGGTCGCGGTATCGGCCGGCAGGATGCGCAGCCGGTCGATGCCCAGACCCTTGCGCACCAGGTTGATCGGGTTGAGCCCGCCGCTGCCACCACGCAGGGACGCCAGCGCGCCGGCCAGTTGCACAGCTTCGGGGGCCGACAGGTTGGTCACCGAATCGCCGAACAGCACGCGGCTGAGCACTTCGTCTTCGGGAAGGGACGGTACCGAGCTGAACTTGATTTCCGGGCGGAGCGCAGTGCCATCGATATCGAGCTGGGCGGTAAAGCCCGATGTGCTGCTGCTGGCCGAAATGTCGATCACCGGATCGGGCGGGTAACTGCCCTGGAAGCGGATATCGCCCTTGGTCAGCGAGAAACGCTTGCCGGCAAAATCATAATCACCGCGCACCAGCTCGACCCGGCCGGTGACTTCGGGCGTCGTCGCGCCGCCCTTGATCTTCAGATTGGCGCGCCACTCCGCCTCCACGCCCATCCCCGACAGGAACAGCCGGCGGTCGCCCTTGACGTCGAGGTTGAGTAGCCAGCGGGTGGGCGCTGCATAGACCGCGACGCGGCGGCCCAGCACCCGGGTGTTCTTTTCGGTCACCACCAAAGTCGGCACGGTGATCGCGCTGGCGGTGCCGAGTCGATAGGTGGCACGGTCGATATCCAGCTTGCCAGAAAACACGCCGCCATAGGCGTCGGTGGCGATGCGGATGGTGCCCGATGCCGTGCCGTTCAGATCATCGCGGTTGACCAGCCTGGCGTTTTTCAAGCGCAGCCTGATATCCATCGGGAAGCTGCGTTCCGCCGAAAGATCGATGCCGCCGGTGCCGGTGATACTGCCATCATTGCCGACGCGGCCTGAAAAACGGATCAGGTCGAGCCGCGACCGGGTAAAGCGACTGTCTAGCGAAACCTGGTCGATGACCGCGCCCAGCGCCGTGCTTTCGACGCGGGCGCCCTGGCTGCGCATCGTGCCGGCGAGTTGCGGGTCGCCGACGTTACCGCTGATATCGGCGGCGATCGAAATCGGTCCGCGGACATCCACCGCCGAAACGCCCGACAAGCCCCATAGCGATTGCGCCGGGCCGTTGTAGCGCAGCTGCGCCAGGATCGGGCTGGCGAAGATGCGGTCCTTCAGCGTGGCGGAACCGCCGGCAATCGGGCCGATGCGCGCCTGCGCCCGGCCTTCCACCTTGCCGCCGCGCACGATGACGGCCCGCGCAACAGCGCCAGTCGCGGTTAGTTCGGCATTCAGCCCGACATCGATGGGCAGTGACGCCGACGCGATGCCGGCGCGCGACAGGCTGTTGAGGCGCAGGCTGGCGGTGCCGACCGGCACGCCGCCGGGGGGCAGCGCAATGTCGATCGTGCCGGAAACCCGCCCGCTGACATCGATGGCCGGATAGGCGACGGTGAGCAGCGCCAGCGACACCTTGTCGAAGCGGGCGCGCAGGGTTTTTCGGTCACCGAACAGGCCCGAGATTTCGGCCTGGCCGTCGGCGGTGATGATGTTGACCGGTTGCAGGGTCCAGCCATCCT
>JBMOGO010000161.1:0-4683 GCA_049318305.1 Polymorphobacter sp. | reverse complement strand
CGCGGCGCTTCGACGGCCGCGATCCGCGGCGCTTCGACGGCCGCGATCCGCGGCGGGGGCTTGATGACCTGATCACGATTGAAACTGTCCGCCGCCACCGGTCGCGGCGCCGGCCCGGCAAACTCCGGCGGAATGCCATTGCCTGCTGCCAGGCTGGTCGCCACGGCCCAGCCATTGGCGCGTTCCAGCGGCGAGATGCTGCCGGTCAGCGTGTTCAGCGCCGTCGTCGCTTCCGGCAAGCCCTGCGCAGAGGCACGCGCCAGATAGCCGTACGCCAATGTCAGGCTGCGCGGCGCGCCATCACCGTTCCACAGCGCCACCCCCAGCACATATTGCGCGCGCATCTCGTTCTTGTCGGCGGCCGACTTCAACCAGCGGATCGCCTCCGACTTTTCGCCGGCCTGAAACAACAGGATACCAAGATTCGCCTGTGCCGGCAGATGCCCCTTCAACGCGGCGCGGCGATACCAGTCCCGCGCGATCACCGTATCCTTGGGTACGGCACGACCCAGCTTGTACGCCTGGCCGATGTTGAACATCGCATCCATGTCGCCGGCATTGGCGAATGGCATCCACATCGCCACCGCCGCCGGATAATCCCCGGCGCGCCACGCCTCCACGCCGGCCTTGACGCTGGGCACCACCGGCGCTGGCGCCACCGGTGCCGGCACCGGCTTCTTGCGCGCTGCCGCCGCCGGCGACGCCACCAGCAGCATCGCCGCGATCGCCGCCAGAGCCCCGTTCAACCGCGCCAAACCAGCTCTCCACCCTTGATCGTCATCCGCACCTGGCCAGCCACCGGCAGGCCATCGAACGGCGTATTGCCGGCCCCGGTGAAGCGATCACCCGAAATCCGCCACGGCGCATGTTCATCAAACACCATAAGGTCGCCCGGTGACCCCAGGCTTAACGTGCCGCCGGGCAGGCCGAACAGCGCGGCCGGCGCCGCGGTCATCGCGTGCAGCGCCTGTGCCAGCGTCAGCGCACCCGATCGCACCAGCGCCAGTGCCAGCGCCAGCAATGTCTCCGCCCCCGCCATGCCCGGCCGCGCGTCGGCGAACGGCAACCGCTTGTCCTCCTGGGTGCGCGGGTCATGGCCCGAGGCGATGATGGTGATCGTACCATCGGCGAGCCCTGCCTCCACTGCGCGCCGGTCCTCGTCACAGCGGAGCGGCGGCGACAGGCGTGCAAAGCTGCGAAAACCCGCCACCGCGGTTTCGTTGAGCAGCCAATGCGCCGGCGTTACCCCTGCCGTGACGCACAGCCCGCGCGCCTGCGCAGCACGCACCAGCTCCACGCCCTCCGCAGTCGTCACCTGCCGGATATGCAGACGCGCGCCGGTCGCCTCGGCCAGCCGGATATCACGCGCAATGGCCAGGCTTTCGGCAAACGCCGGCGCTGCCGCCAGCCCCAGCCGCGTCGCATAATCGCCTTCGGTCGCCACGGCGCCGGCCGTTAGCGCTGCGTCCTCGGCGTGCGTCACCACCGTCATGTCGAATGCCCGGCTGTACGACAGCAAACGATGCATCACCGCGCTGCTGGCGATACCGCTGCGGCCCGTGGCGACGCCGACAGCGCCGGCCGCCTGCCCCAGTCCGATTTCCGCCAGTTCCTGCCCGGCCAGACCGCGCGTTGCCGCCACCAGGGGGTGCACCCACACATCGGGCTTGCCCATCGCCTGGGTGAACGCCACCAGCGCCGGGTCATCGAGCGGCGGCCGCTGGTCGGGCATCAGCACGACACGCGTGATGCCGCCGACATGGCACGCCGCCGGGTCGGCCCGGAAAACGCCAGCATCAATCAACCCCGGTGCCAGCACCAGCCCCGATGCGTCGATCACCTCTGCATCGGCGGGCAGGTTGGCGGTCCCGACGGACACAATCACCCGGTCACGCAGCACGACATTGGCGACGGCGTCATACCCCGACGCCGGATCGACAACGCGCGCGCCGGTGATGGCGAGCGCCGTCATGCCGGCCAGCCAACCACGCCGCGCCGCGTCCGCGTCAGCACATCGAGGCAGGCCATGCGCACCGCCACGCCCATCTCCACCTGTTCGGTAACAGCGGAGCGCGTGATATCATCGGCAATGCGCCCGTCGATCTCCACGCCGCGGTTCATCGGGCCGGGGTGCATGACCAGCACATCGTCGGCGGCATGGCGCAGGCGGGCCTCCGTCAGACCGAAAAAGCGGAAATACTCGCGCGTCGACGGCACATACGCGCCATCCATCCGCTCGGTCTGGAGTCGCAACATCATCACCACGTCGACGCCAGCCAGCCCCTTGTCCATGTCGGTGAAGACATCGACACCCAATTGTTCGACATTAGCCGGCAGCAGCGTCGGCGGCGCCACCACGCGCACCTTGGCGCCGAGCGACCCGAGGATCTGGAAGTTCGATCGCGCCACGCGCGAATGCAATATGTCGCCACAGATCGCCACCGTCAGCCCTTCGATCCGCCCCTTGCGCCGCCGGATGGTCAGCGCATCGAGCAGCGCCTGGGTCGGGTGTTCGTGGCGGCCATCGCCGGCATTGAGCACCGGGCAGTCCAGCTTTTCGGCAATCAGTTGCACCGCTCCCGACGACCCATGCCGGATGACGATGACATCGGGGTGCATAGCGTTCAACGTCAGCGCTGTATCGAGCAGCGTCTCGCCCTTTTTCACCGACGAACCCGATACGCCCAGGTTGACGACATCGGCCCCCAGCCGCTTGCCGGCGATCTCGAAACTCAACAGCGTGCGCGTGCTGTTCTCGAAAAACGCGTTGACCTGCGTCAGCCCGGCCAGCCGGTGATCATGCTTTTCGCGGCTGCGGTTGCGATCGACCCATTGCTCCGCCTCGTCGAGCAGGAACAGCATCTCCCAAGGCTTGAGAAACGACAGGCCGAGCAGATGCGAATGCGGAAAAGGGTGGGCACCGGCAGCAAGGGCAGGATGCGGTGCATGGTTCATCGCGGCAGGGTTTAGCGGGATTGCAGGCAAAAGGGCAAGGCGCAGCGACGCCAATGCAGCGCCAGCGCCGCATTTGATCCCGATCAACGACCGGATCAACGCGAACGGCGACATAATGCGCAGTCGGGAAGGGGGAATAGCATGCAGGTCAACGAACTCGATGTGCTGCGCTGGCTGCATATCCTCGCCATGGTCTATTGGCTGGGCGGCGAATGGGGTGTGTTCCAGACGTCATACAATGTGGTCAACCGGCGGCTGGGGCTCGATGAACGCCGCCGCCACATGGAAACCGCCTATCGCATCGACATATTGGCGCGCACCGGCATCCTGATGCCGCTGCCGCTGGGGCTGCACATGGGCAACATCTATGGCTTCCAGCCCTATGGCGGCGCCTGGCTGTGGTTGATCTGGGGGGTGATGCTGGGCTGGCTGGCGCTGACCTGGAGCGCGTTCTTCGCACGAGAAAGCGATCTCGGGCTGCGTCTGACGCGCATCGACGAGGTCGGCCGCTTCCTCCTCATCCCGGCGCTGGCCATCACGTCCGTCACCTCGATGCTCGGCCGCGGGCCGTTGCTGGTCGAGGCTGGCACCTATTGGTACGCTGCCAAGATCCTGCTCTATGCCTTTGCCCTGTGCATCGGCCTCGGCCTGCGCTTCGTCATGCGCGCCTGGACACTGCGCTTCCGCCGGCTGGCACTAGGCCCCGACGCGGCAGAGGAAGCCGCACTCGAACGCGAAATCGGCTGGGCCCGCATGATGGCCTATGTCTATTGGGTCACCATCGCCGGCGTCTGCTTCCTGGGCGCCACCAAACCCTTCTAACGCGTCACCAACGCCATCACCGGCAGCACCGCTGCTGCCGCCAGCAATGGCATGGCCGCGCGCCAGCCCGCCGCCCAACCGGCGGTAAGCAGCACGATCACCGCCTTGAACAACGTGTTGAGCAGCACCGGCAGCGCCAGGATCAACCCCGCCACCTGTGCATCGAGGCGCCCCGGCGGCAGGCCGCGCATCGTCACGATGGCGGCATCGACATCCATCGACCCGGTTATCGCCAGCACCACCGCAATCCCGGCGTCACCAAAGCGCACTTCGGCCCAGCGCACCACCAGCGCCAGCACCGCCACCAGCACGGCAAAGCCCAGCGCCGGCAGCAGCGCGAATGGGTTGCGCCCCCCTGCCCCGACAGCGGCTATTGCCGGCGCAGCGCTCGCCGCACGCCACGACAGCGCAGCAAAGCCCAGCGCCACCGCCGCCGCCGGGCCGACAATCGCCGCGAGCCGAGGCAGCGCGAACGGCACCAGCAGTGCCGTCAGCACCAGCACCCGCGCGAACAGCACCGCCGATGCCACCGCAATGCCGGCGCGCAGCACCCCCGCCTGCTCCGGTTCGCTGCGCAGCCGCTGCGCCAGCGCCGCCGTGACCGCGGTCGACGAATACAGCGCGCCGATCGCCGCTGTCGCCAGCGTGCCGCGCGTCGTACCGAAGCGCCGCCCCGCGGCATAGCCGGCGAACGACAGCCCGCAGACCACCACCACCACCAGCCACAGATCACGCGGATTCCAGGCTGCATAAGGCCCCATGGCGCGGTCGGGCAGCAACGGCCACACCACGCCGGCGATGATGGCAAACCGCGCCACCGCCTTGATATCGGCCTCGGTCATCCCGCGCAGCATGTCGTGCAGCAGCCGCCGCTGCGCCAGCAACAGCGTTACCACCGCCGCCGCC
>JBMOGO010000160.1:0-4764 GCA_049318305.1 Polymorphobacter sp. | reverse complement strand
CGAGGATTTCGCGCACCGCGCCCTTCAGCGTCAGCCGGCCATCGCCGGCGCGGCTCCACGGCGTCGTGCCGCTGCCCTTGGTGCCAAGATCCATCAACCGGTCCTGGTCATCAACGCATTGCGCGAACAGGAAACCGCGGCCATCGCCCAGATCGGGGTTGTAGGTGCGGAACTGGTGGCCGTGATAGCGCAGCGCCAGCGGGGTCTCCAGGCTACCCGGCAACGCTGCGAACCGCCCGAAATGGCGCAGCCAGTCAGCATCGGTCAGCGCATCGAGACCGATCTGCGCCGCCGCGCGATCGTTGCGAAAGCGCAGGATGGTCTGCGGGAAATCGGCAGCGGCGACGGGGTCGAAGAACCCGTCACCAAGCTCCAGGATGGCCCGCGACGGGCGAAAATCGCTCAGAACCCGGCTCAGTGGGTCGGGTAGTTGCAGGCGGCGCGGACGAAACGCACGGTTTCGCGTTCGACGCGCGCAGCTTCCTCGGAAGTCGCTGCGGTCAGGATGCGATCGATGGCGTCCCCGACGATATGATGGGTGAACGAGGCTGCGAGTTCGATATCGACATCGGTGATGCCGCGCTTGGCCATGGCAACGGTCATCTGACGATGAATCCATTCGGTCGTGGTTGCCTTGGCGGCGTGATAAAAAGGTTCGGCTTCTGGGTTCTTGACGATGGCCAGCTTGCCGACTTCGCATTCGCTGCCGGTGATGCCTTCCCACAACATGCTGTTGCGGCAAAATTCGAAAACGCGCGGGATGATGATGCCGGGCTCCAGGTCTTCGAGCGCGTCGTCGCCCTCCATCGCTTCGATCATCATGCGGCCATGGCGGGCGCCGAGTTCGGCGAGCAGCGCCTTTTTGGAGCCGAAATGATAAAAGATCGAGCCTTCCGACACATCGGCTTCGCGCGCGATATCGGCAGTGCCGGTGTTGGCAAAGCCCTTGGTCGAAAACAGCATATGCGCCGCGGCCAGCACGCGCTGCTTGGTTTCGGCGGGGTCATACCGGCGGGCCCGCGTGTCGCTGCGAGCCTCGGCCCGGGCCGGAGTCGAATCAATGCTACGGGAATCGATTGCGCGCGTTGCCACTGCCTGTGTTCTTCCTTATCCCCCCCGGGAGGATATTCCATAGCGCAACAGCTGAGTCGGAGTCAAAAATTGCCTTTGCCCGGCCGCCCGACATTGCCGCGATGACACAGGCAGCAGTTGCCTGGACCGATGGCTGGTACTGGTCAGCCGATGGCATCCGCCTGCATTGGCGTGAAGTGCCGGCGACGGCGGCGGTGCCGGCGTCGCGCCCGGTGCTGTTGTGCCTGCCCGGGCTGACGCGGACGGCGCGCGATTTCGAGGTTCTGGGTGCGCAGCTGGCCGGGCAGTTCCGCATCGTCGCGGTCGATCTGCGCGGGCGCGGCGATTCGGCCTGGCCCAAGGATTCGCTGACCTATGTGCCGCTGACCTACCTCGTCGATTTGCGGCGGCTGCTGGAGGCGGCGGGCATCGCCCGCTTTGTCGTGGTGGGCTCATCGATAGGCGGCACGCTGGCGCTGCAACTGACCACCGGGCACCGCGACATGATGGCCGGCGCCATCCTTAACGACATCGGCCCCGATATCGAACCGGCCGGGCTGGCGCGGCTGCGCGCCAATGTCGGGCGGCAGGGCAATTGGCCGACCTGGGTGCATGCGGCGCGCGATCTGGCCCAGCGCAATGCCGAACTGTATCCGGATTGGGAACTGACCGACTGGCTGGCCTTTGCCAAGCGGCTGTGCCGGCTCAACGTCGCCGGGCGGATCACCTTTGACTATGATCCGCGCATCGCGGAACCGTTCCGCCTGCCCAACGGCGATGCCGGCAGCGACCTGTGGAGCGGGCTGGCCGCGCTGGACGGCCTTCCGGTACTCAGCCTGCGGGCCGAACGTTCCGACATTCTGTCACCGGCGACGCAGGCGCGGATGCAGGCGGTGCTGCCGCTGCTGACCGCCGTCAACGTGCCTGGTGTCGGCCATGCGCCGACGCTCGCAGAGCCGGTGGCCGCCGCGGCGGTGGCGGCGTTTCTGGCGAAGGTCGCGCCATGAACGGGCCGCGCGCTGTTGTCGAAGCCTGGCTGGCGGCGTTCAACGCCGGCGACATCGAGGCGCTGGCCGGGCTGTATGCGGCGGACGCGGTCAACCATCAGGTCGCCTATGCACCGCTGCACGGCCGTGCCGCCATTCGCGCCATGTTCGAAATGGAATTCGCCCGCGCCGTGATGGTCTGCGTGCCGGAGGCTATGTACGAGGACGGGGAGTGGGCGATCCTGGAATGGTCTGACCCGCTCGGCCTTCGCGGCTGCGGCTTTTTCCAGGTTCGCGGTGGACATATCGTCCGGCAACGCGGCTATTTCGACAGGTTGGCATTCTACACGGCGCAAGGCATCGGTCTGGAAGCAGCGGCGCGTGCCGAATCCGCGATGATCGAGCAGGGGAGAGAGACGACATGACGACACGCAATGTCTGGCGGCTGGCCAAGCGTCCGGTAGGCGATATCGCCGACGGTGACCTGGTCTATGGCGCCGAAGCGGTGCCCGCCCTGCAGGATGGCCAGTTCAGCCTGCGCGTCACGTATCTGTCGCTCGATCCGACCAACCGCATCTGGATGAGCGACCAGGAACAGTATATGCCGCCGGTCGAAGTCGGCGCCGCCATGCGCGGCGGCGTCGCCGGGCGTGTTGTCGAAAGCCGCAAGGACGGCGTCAACCCCGGCGACCTGTTTGCCGGGCTGGGCGAATGGGCGGACCTGATGATCACCGATGGCACCGGGCTGAGCCGCTTGCCGGAAATTCCGGGCGTCCCACTGGCGGCCTCGTTCGGCACGCTGGGACTGGTCGGGCCGACTGCCTATTTCGGGCTGCTCGATATCGGCAAGCCGCAGCCGGGCGAAGTGCTGGTCGTCGGCGCCGCCGCTGGCGGGGTGGGGCAGATCGTCGGGCAGATCGGCAAGATCATGGGCTGCCGGGTCATCGGTATCGCCGGCGGCAAGGCCAAATGCGACTACGTCGTCGATGAACTCGGCTTCGACGCCTGCATCGACTATAAATCGCAGGATGTTGGCGCAGAGCTGGACCGGCTGGCGCCCGGCGGTGTCGACATCAATTTCGAACAGGTCGGCGGCGAGATAATGGTCGCGGTGCTGAAGCGGATGAAACTGTTCGGGCGGATGCCGCTGTGCGGAATGATCAGCAGCTATAACGACGAGGTCGGCAGCGAGCCGCCGGGGTTCTGGACGATGATGCTGATGCGGAGGCTGACGGTGCGCGGCTTCATCGTGACGGACTTTGCTCCGCGGTTTGCCGAATCGGGTGCAGCGATGCTCGGCTGGATGATGGAGGGCAAGCTGAAGACCCGGCAGGATATACGGCCCGGGCTGGAGAATGCCGCCACCGCCGTGAAGGATCTCTACACAGGCGGTAACTTCGGCAAGCTGCTCGTCGAGGTGACGCCGCCCTGAAGCGAACCTGACGCTGGGGCTCAGGTGCGCCAGGCCTGCAACCCGTCTTCCGATACCGTGACCGTGCCGGCAGAGCCGACCGGCGAGGCATCGAGCGCCAGCAGCTGGTCGAGCGTCGCTGCATCGTCGCCGGCGACCCGAGCGAGAAGGCGCTTGCCGGCCGGGGTGCGGCCGATAACTCCGCCATAAGCAGCGGTGCCGTCTCGGTCATAGACCACGCTGAAAGTTTCCAGCGTCGCCGAGCCGGCATAGCCGAGATCGGTCTCCGGCACCGGATCCCGCCGCGTCTCGGCGTCGTCCTGCACGTCCTTGGGCAGCATCAGGCTGGCGGCGGGCGCCGCCGCGCTGCCGATGACCAGCGCGTGGTGCTTGGTGACATAGCCGCCCTGCCCGTACAGCAGCGCCCGCGCCGCCGGCGCGTCGCGCAGTGATCGCACCATCGCGCAGGTCGCCTGCAGCATGTAGCAGTTCAGCCCGGCGCCGGCGAAGCTGAGCCCGCCGGTGACGCTGAACACCGCATCCGCTGCCAGCCCGAGTGTGCGCCGCGCCATTTTCGGCACGGTCGGGAAGCAGGAATACAGCTCCACCCGGTCGAACCCATCGGGCGCCATGCGCATCGCCTGCGCCAGCACGGCATTCTGCGCCACCGAATGGTCGAACTGGTCACGCGCCATGTAATCCATCGGTTCGGCGGCCGCCGCGCCGCCATGGACATGGACGATGCGGTCCTCGGCAATGCCGGCTGCCCTCGCCAGTGCCAGCGTCGTCATCAGCACGGCGCCGGCCTGGTTGACCGAATTGTTGGCGACCATGCGTTTGGTATAGGGCCAGGCGATCATGCGGTTATCGGGGGTCGCGCTGGTGATCTCGGCGGCGCTGAACGACTTGCGCGCCCAGGCGTGCGGGTTGGCGGCGGCAACCTGCGATATGGCGGCATAGGCGGCGCCGCTTTCGGCCAGCGCCTGCGCCGGAGTCAGGCCCCAGGCGGCCGTGGTGGCATTCTCGTAAAGCGGATAGATGTGCACCGGCTGCATGATGCCGTGGCGCACCGCCAGCGCGGTGACATGGTCGCTGGCAACGATCGGGTTTTCCGGCGTTGCGGCCGGCGGCGTCCATGGCAGGTCGATACCGGCGGCGCGCGCCTTGCCGACGGCGTTCATCGCCTCGCCGCCGGTGACGACGGCGATCATCGAATTGCCGTTCATGATGCGCAGCGCCGCATCGTGCAGCCGCGTCGTCGCGGTCTCGCCGCCGACGACGCCATAGACCGCGCGG
>JBMOGO010000159.1:0-4791 GCA_049318305.1 Polymorphobacter sp. | reverse complement strand
GGCGGGGCCGCTGAGCCGGATCGGTTTGTTATCGAGCGTGCCGGTGGCGGTGACGCTGATCCGGTCGGGATCGAAGCCGGCGTCCAGATCGACGGCAAACGGAATGTCGGTGCTGCCGCTGGCGCTGGCCGTGGCGGTGCCGCGGCCATCGGCATAGCTGATGCTGCCGGCGCTGCGATCGATGCGCAGCCCGTCGCGCTCGATGCCGGTAAAGGCAAAGCTGCCGGTGGCGCTGGGTTCGCCGGGTTGCTTCCGGTCGGGGATCAGCGCGGTCAGCTTCAACGTGCCGGCTTCGATGGTCACCGGCACCGCCAGCGCCAGCGTGGCGTTCTTTGCGGTGGCCGCGATATCGGCGCGTTGAATGGCCCCGGCGGCGCCCAGCATGGCGATGCCATCAAACCCGGGGCCATCGAAATCGATGCGGCCGGCGAACGGGCCTGTCGCGGTCTGCGCCAGGCTGCCGCGTCCGATAAGCCCGGCAATGGTGGCGCTGGTGATGTCGATGGTCACCGGATCGGTGGCGGTGCGGATGAGGCCGCGGCCGGTGACCGGGCCGTAGCTGGAGGCGCCGGTAGTGGCAAAGCTCCACCCCGCCGGCGCTGGCGCGACATGGGCGGCGACGCTGGCCAGGCCGATGCCGAAGCCGGGGCGCGCCAGGGTGACGTCGACAACCGGCGCGTCGATGGGGCCGACCAGTGTCAGCGCCAGCGGGCCATAATCGCGCGCCGAGCCAGACCCGCTGGCGCGCACGATTCCGGCGGCGGAACGGCTGCCGCTGGCGGACAGGCTGATGCCGGGCGCGGTGATGCGGGCATTGCGGAACACCAGCGACAGATCGGGCGCCACGTCGATATCGGCGACGATAGCGGGCAAGCCGTCGGCGATGGCTGCGAAAAAGCCATTGTCGAGCCGGGTGACCTTCACATTGGTATGCCCGGTGACGCGCGCACCGTCGCCGGCGGGTACGACGCGCAGGTCGGCGATGATATCGGTGACGCCCAGCCCAGGCACCGCATAGCGTGGCAACGCGCCGCGGGCCGTAACCACGAAGTCCGCAGTGGCGAAGGTGACGTTCGCCGCCGCCGTGCCGCTCAACCGGTCCGAGCGGAAGGCAAGGGCGCTCGACGTCAGCCGGCCGCCCGCGATGGTCAGCGGCCCGTCGATATGGACGTTGGTCAGCAAGGGTTCGGCATATTCGCCAAGTCCGGTCAGGCGCTTCGCGGTCAGGCTGATCGGGATTACCAACGGCGTATCGCCGGCACGCACGATCCCGGCGGCGCGCACGTCGCTGGCGATGCGGTCTCCCCAGGCCAGTGCAGCGGCGGTGGCGCGGTAATCGACCAGCGGCGCCGCGAAGGTGCCGGCAACCTTGGCAATGAGCGCCACGTCGCGGCCGCGGATGCGTGGATTGAGCGCGGCGGGGTCGAGCAGCCGGGCGTTGACCGTCACGCCATCGATGCTTTCGTCGCCGAAATCCAGCCCGCCGCGGGCATCGACGCGCAGCGCCTTGCTGGCGAGTTGCGCGGTAATCGCGGCGCTGCGCCCGGTCACCCGCGCGGTTGCGTCGATACCGAGCACCGGCCCGGCCAGCCGCGCTGCGACACCTTGCAACAGGCGTGCCGGCATGGCCTGGCCAGTGACTCCGAACAGCCCGGATTTCGCCGTGACCGCGAGGTCGGCGAGCGGCGCATTGCCGAGCGTGGCCGACAGCTTGCCCTGCCAGACCTGCCAGCTGCCGTCGCCATCGAGCTTGATATCGAGCGGCTGCTTCAGGCCCAATATGCCGGCGATGGCACCGCCTGCGGGTGCCGCGACCAGCGCCGACATGTCGAAACGGTTGGCATCGGGTTCGGTATCGAGCTTGAGGCGCACAGTATCGCCGCTGCCCTTTTGCCCGGCCTCTGCCAGCGTCAGCGCCACCAGATCGACCTTGGCGCGGCCGGCCCGGATGTCGGCGCTGCCACCCACCCCGAGTATGCGGCGCTTGCCGGACACCGGCGGCTCCAGGATCAAGCGCTCGATCTTCAGCCGGGCGATGGCGATATCGATATCGGGGAGGATCCGATCATCGCCGCTCGGGCGCAGTTCCGGCAGGCGCAGGATGCGGACTTCGGGGGCGACCACCGATTTGGCAGTCAGGGTGTTCTGGATCAGGTCGAGTGGTCGCCAGTCTAGCTCCAGCCGCGGCACCACGGCGAATACGCCCTTGGGGTCGCCCAGTGTCAGGTCATGGATGATGGCGGCACCGAAGATCGAACCCTCGATGCGGCCGGCGCGGACGACCAGCCCGGATTTGGGCGCATAAAGCGGCAGTTGCCGGATGACGAACGCCCGCCCGCTGTCGGTATCCAGCCAGCGCGCCGCGCCGTAAACCAGCCCGGCCAGCAGCAGCACGGAGAGCAGCACGAACGACAACACCCGGGCGATGGCGTTGCCCGTACTGCGCCGGGGTTTCGGCTCGGTCGTCATCAGAAGGCCTGGCCGATGGAGACGTAGAACGCCACCTTGGGGTCGCCCGGCGAGCGTGTCACCGGCGTCGCCACGTCGATGCGCACCGGGCCGAAGCTGGTGAAATAGCGCAGGCCAATGCCGGCACCGATTTTGAGGCTGTCGAACTTGGGCAATGACGAGGCATAGTCTTGTCCGGCATCGACAAAGCCGACCAGGCCGATGTCATTGCCGAACGCCTGCAAGCGATAGCGGACTTCGAACGCCGCCTCGGTCAGGCTGTTGCCGCCGGTGGGGGAGCCGTCGACGTCCTTGGGGCCGACGCCCTGAAAATCGAAACCGCGCACCGATCCGCCGCCGCCGGCATAAAAGCGCCGGTTGGGGGCGATACGGCCACGGTTGGCGCCGGCGATGGCACCGAAATGCAGGCGGCCGGCGAGGACGACATTGCCAAAGGGCTGATACGCCGTCGCCTCCAGCTGGGTTTTCACATAATTGAAGTTGGTGCCACTTCGCAGGGTGAACTCCGGCGAGACGCGCGCCGTCAGCCGGAAACCACGGCTCGGGTTGAGCAAGTCGTCGGACTGGTCCCAGGTGACGTTGCCGGGCAGCGCCAGGATGAAATAGGTGTTGTTGGGGTCGTTCGGCGCCGACCGGTCGCGCTGCCGCGTCGCCAGCAACTCGGCTCCGACCGAATAGGTCCAGGGCTTTTGCCAGATGATGTTCGATTCGCGCGCGATCGCCAATCCGGCGCCGATGGTGCTGGCATCGAAGGCGTTCTGCTGTTCAGCTGAAATGCCGAAGCGCGCCGACAGCAGCTGGTCGCGCCGGCGGAAATTGCGGCGCTGCAATTCGGCAATCAGCACCTGCTCCCGTTGCGCGCCGACACCGCGCACTGTCAAACCGCCTTCGGGTTTGAAAAGGTTGCGATGCGTCCAGCTGGCTTCACCGCGAATGCCCTGGCCGGTCGAATAACCCACGGTTGTCGCGATGGTGCGCACCGGCGCCGATTCGGTGGTGATGACCAGATTGACAGTTTGCGTGCCATCGGCATTCACCGGCCCTGCCGTCGGCTTGATGCCGACCGAACCGAATAGCCCGGTCTGGATCATGGCCCGGCGCAGGTCGTCGCGCCCGGCATCGGTATAGACGGCGCCGGGCTTGAAGCGCGCCAGAATGGCAACGTGCTCGTCGTCAAAGCCTTGTGTCTCGCCTTCGATGTGGATGATGCCATGCACGCCGCGCGCGCCGATATCGACGCTTTGCAGCAGGGATGCGGTGCGGGTGGCATGATCGATGACGATTTCGGGTTTGCCGACGACGGGAAAGGCATAGCCGGCATCGGCGAGCCGCGTCAGCAGCGTGTCCTGCGCGGTGTTGACACGCGCCGCATCGACAGGATCGCCGGGCCGTACCCCGAGCAAGGGAGTAACCAACGACGCCGGTGGCGCGCCGGTTGCCCCATCAGGCGCGACAACGCTGATCGAATCGAAGGTGTAGATCGGCCCGGGATCGACGATCAGGCTGACCTGGGTCGGGCCGTTGGCGGTGGCGGCCGCGGTGACGCTGACTTTGGTGTTGCCGCCATAATGGCCGACCGAGCGCAGCAACTGGTCGATGAGGTCGCGATCCTCGGCGATGCGTCGGTTGATCTGCGCCAAGTTGGAGACATCGCCCTTCTTGGTCCACAGCGCCGAGAGCGACTGGAATTCGTCGTCGAGGCGCAGCGCGGACAGGCCGGTGATGCTGACGGTGTAGCGCACATCGGCAGCGGCGACGACCGCCTCGCCCTCGGTGGTCGATTCGACCGTTGGCCAGGGCACATTGTCCCCCAATGGTCCGGGCAGCGGCGCAAAATCCTCGATGCGTGGTTCGCCGGTATCGATGTCCACCGGGCCGAGATCGGGGATGGGGGCTTCCACCGTGGCCGGTACCGCCGTGGCCGATGGCGCTAGTTGCGGCGCGCCGACGGATTGCTCCGCGAGAGCCGGGGTGGCCAGCAACGGCAGTGCGGTAGCGGCGAGCAATCGCCGCCAGTGCCGTTTCAGGTTCGGGTCGCAGGCTTGCACCGCCTTGTCCTAGCCGAGTGCGGCAGCCGCGCAAAGGCGATGCGACGCCGCCGGGGCTTGGCGTTGCACCGGTTGCCGTGCCAAAGCACCCGCATGTCGACCACACCGCCCGAACCGACCAATTCCCGCCCGCCGATGCGTGGCGGCGGCTGCCTGATTGCCGCCGGCCTGGTTATCGGCCCGATCGTCGGCATCCTGTTCGGCGAAACGTCGATCGGGCTGGTCGCCGGCCTGGCGATCGGCGTGGTGCTGGCGATCGCGCTGACGGTCGCCG
>JBMOGO010000158.1:0-4797 GCA_049318305.1 Polymorphobacter sp. | reverse complement strand
ACAAAACCGACCAGCGCGCCCCAGTTGAAGGTCAGGCCGAGCCAGGCCTGCGGCCACCAGGTGATGCGCTTCATGAAGGGGTAGGCGGCAACTAGCGCCAGGCTGGCCACCGCGGTCAGCTGCGCTGCCAACCGCAATTGCAGCACCACCACGAGCCCGACGAGCGACAGCGCGATGGCCAGCGCCAGCGCGCGCCTGACCGAAACCGCCCCGCTGGCGACCGGCCGCGCCCGGGTGCGCGCGACCTGCGCATCGAGATCGCGGTCGATGATGTCATTCCACACACAGCCGGCGGCGCGCATCGCAATGCTGCCGATACCGAACCACAGCAGCAACGCGCCATCGGCTACCAGCCCGTCGGCCAGCGCCACGCCCCAGGCGCATGGCCAGAACAGCAGCCAGCTGCCGGCCGGCCGGTCGAGCCGCGCCAACCGGGCATAGGGCTGCGCGCCGGCGGGCAGCGCGTCGATCCAGCCGGGGCTGGCATCGGGCGTGACATCGGGTTTGGGTTCGGGGGATGCTGTGCTAGCCACGCCCCCATGAGCGAAGCCGAGCCCCGACTGTCAACATCGCTGTCGACGACACCGCGACTTTATGTCGAGATGCCGCTTCACGCTGGCGCCGTGCTGACGTTGCCGCTGCCGCAATCGCACTATCTGGCGCAGGTCATGCGGCGGCAGCCCGGCGACATGGTGCGGCTGTTCAATGGCAGGGATGGCGAATGGGCGGCGCGGCTGACCAGTGTCGGCCGCAAGGCGGTGCTGGCCGAACTGCTCGCACAATCAGCCCCGCAGGAAGTGGTGCCCGACCTGTGGCTGTGTTTTGCGCCGATCAAGCGCGGCCGCATCGACTGGCTCGTCGAAAAGGCCTGCGAACTCGGCGTGGCAAGGCTGGTGCCGGTGATCACGCGGCGGACGGTGGTGGACAAGCTCAACCTCGACCGGCTGCGCGCGCACATGGTGGAGGCGGCGGAACAGTGCGGCCGCACTGCCCTGCCGGCGCTGGGCGACGCGGTCGGGCTGCCGGCATTGCTGGCGACATGGCCCGACGATCGCTGGCTGTATTTTGCCGATGAAGCCGGCGGTACGGCCCTGACCAGCGCGGTGCGGCCCGGGCCGGCGGCGATCCTGGTCGGGCCGGAAGGTGGCTTCATGACGGAGGAAGCCGCGGCCATCACGGCGCTCGACCGGGCGGTTCGTGTCAGCCTGGGGCCTCGTATCCTGCGTGCCGACACGGCGGCGATTGCCGCTATCGCGGTCTGGCAGTCGGTTGCAGGTGATTCGGGTGGCCATCCGGCCGGCGGGCTGATCAAGGGCTGATCGGCCTTTTCGGCATCTGTCGTGCCACAAAATCAGCAAAATCCCGCGCTACCGACGGCAACGGCAGGGCTGCAAGTGCGGTATTCTTAACATTTTGTTGACTTTTTTACGGCGGTTTGCCATGGTCCATGCGCATCCTCGATGGATGCTTAAGCCTATGGTCACACAGAAACTTACCTAATGTTAAATTGCAAGACTTTTACCTAACGGATTGACTTTTGTGATGTCTTCGCCCTTTAGTCTTCTGCATAGTCGCAGCGCGCCGAGCCAGGCCGCGCGCCTTTGGGGCCGTTGATGACGTCTGGTGTGGTTAAGTTGATTCGGGCGCTCGGTGTAAACCCGTTCACAGCGCTATGCCGTGATCGTCGCGGCTCAGCGGCCATGGAATATGCGATGGTGGCGCCGGTGCTGTTTTCGCTGATGCTCGGTGTCATCGAATATGGCTTTGTGTTTTACGGTTACAGTTCGATGCAGTTCGGCGCCAACAACGCCGCGCGATCGATAGCGGTGAACAGAATTGCCACGACCAAGGCGCAGGCCGAGGTGGATCGTTTCATGCCGGCCTGGATGAAGGGCGAGGTGGTAACGGTATCGCGCACCGATGCCGCCAATGCCTCGAAAAGCTGGATCCTGCTCAAGGTCAGCGCCTCCGCCGGCAGCGCCACGCCGATCAAGATCTTCACCAAGATGTTTCCATTGACGCTGACCGCCGAAGTCGCGGTGAAGCAAGAATTGCCGTACGAGAACTAGGGCGCAGCGGCATGTTTTCAGCTTTTTTACACTTCCTGCGTGATCGCCGCGGCGGTGTTGGCATTTCGTTCGTGGCCTTTTTGCCGATCATGCTCAGCGGCATGGCGCTGGCTGTCGATTATTCCAACTATCGCCTCGCCCAGACCCGGATGCAGACCGCGGCCGATGCCGGCGCGCTGGCCGGTGTCGGCAATCTGGGCGGCAGTTCCGCCACGCCGGTCAGCAAGGCTGTGGAAATGGTCAACTGGAACGTGCCGGAAGATTTCGGTGACGTCACCAAGGCCAGCGACGTAACGATCGGCAAATACGACGTTGCGACAGGCTTTGTTCCCGATTCAACAGCTGCTGCCAATGCGGTTCGGGTGATTGCGATCCGGTCCAAAGCGCGCGGCAATGCCGCCCAGCGCATTTTTTCGGTGTTCCTGAACGATGAAGCCCTGACCATCAAGGTCACCGCCATCGCAGCCAAGCCGCAGAACATTTTCTACGAACCGCCCGAAGTGACGACGCTGCAGGCGAACGCCGGCGATTTCAACGAACTCTATGCCTATTGCTATGATGCAACAAAGGGCGCCGCCGGGCGGGGCCCGATGAAGCTGATCGGCAACAACAACCGCCGCGGCGGCATCACGGGCTTGCCGCTAAACCTCGATCCGGCGAAGAGTATCCAGATGCCATCGACCAGCAATTGGCCGACATGTACGGGTGCCGGCGAGAGCGTGAGTTTTTACCTGCGGAACTTCATCGGTGCGAATGGAAATCCGGCCAATCTCTGGAAAACGACGATCAACAATTATTATACCGATACCACGCTGGCCAACGGCGTTGAATCGAGCGCGTTGTTCGGCAAGGGCAAGCTGGTCGAGACGATCCTTTGCGATTCAAAGGCGCTTTGCACCCCGGTCGAATCGGGCGGCCCGGCCAACACCAATGTCGCCAGCAAGGAAGGCGTATTCCGCGACGCACTCAAGGAAACCCGCGCCTGTGAGCCCGGCAAATACATGTATTATGGCTGGGAAGACCGGCCGCCGCCCGGAGGCGACAAGGATTACAACGACATGCGCATGGTTTTGCGGTGTCCGAAATCTGGCCAGCTGGGCAGCTCGATCCCGCGTCTCGTCAGCTGATCACCGGGCCGAGCGTCGGCTGACCCGGCAGGCCGGATCGGCCGACGCCGCGGTTTTTCATTCGGCCGCCAGTGCCATCACCGGTTCCGCCTGCGGGCCGCGGACCAGCACGCCGGGCAGCGCCCCGGTCATCACGCCCTCGCGGAACGTGACCTCGCCGCGCTTGATCGTCGCCACATAGCCCTGTGCCTTTTGCAGCAGCCGCTTGCCGCCGGCGGGCAGGTCGAACGCCATCCACGGCGCGCCGAGTTTGAGCGCGGTCATGTCGATCAGATTGATGTCCGCCAGCATCCCCGGCAGCAACTGGCCGCGATCGTTCATGCCATACAGGCGCGCCGTATCGCTACACTGCCGCTTGATGGCGTTTTCGATGCTGATGCGGCCGCGCGCCCGATCGCGTACCCAGTGCTGGAGCAGGAAGGTCGGCGATGCCGCGTCGCAGATGGTGCCGCAATGGGCGCCGCCATCGCTGAGCGAGATGACCGTATCGTCGCGTTCCAGCAAGCCCTTGACGAAATCCAGGTTGCCATCGGCATAGTTGAGGATAGGGAAATAGATAAAGCCGGTGCCGCCGCCCGAACACAGCAGGTCATAGGCATATTCGGCGCCGCTGACTCCGGCGGCCTTGGCCAGCGCCTCGATGCTTTGTTCGCGGCCGGGTTCATAATCAAAGCCTTCGCCCATCGCATATTGCAGACCCCAGCCCATCGCGATGGCGAAATACAGCGCCTGCACATCGGATGGCGGAATGTCATTGTCCTCTGCCAGCAACTGCGCCTTGAACGCCGGGTCGGTCAGCTTCTGCCACTGCTGCTCCCACGGCAGCGCGGCGATGGCCTGCCACGACGCGCGGAAGGCGAATGGATGCGCCGTGCCGCGCCACGCCATCAATATGCCGGTACCGCGCAGCGCGATCTGTGCGACGATGTTGGCGCCATCGGCATTCCATTTCGCCGTTTCGGCCATCTGCTCTTCCCAGGGCAATTCCTTGGCGATCGATTGCAGCATCGCAAAGGTGACGGGCAGCCCGGTTTCCTTCGACAGCGCCCCCATCCAGCCGAATTCATCCCATTCGCGGCGCAGGTCGCTGGCCATTTCGAAGACGCCATGCCCGGCGCGGGCGACGGCGCGGCCGATGCCGATCAGCTCCTCCTTGGTGGCAGTGGTGCCGGGCACCAGTTCACCATCGATGGATTTGTGCAGCACGGTGCGCGACGTGGAAAAGCCCAGCGCCCCGGCGCGCAGCCCTTCCTCGACGATGGCGCTCATCTGGGCGATTTCATGTTCGGTCGGCGCTTCGTTGTTGGCGCCGCGTTCGCCCATCACATAGGCGCGCACCGAGCCATGCGGCACGTGCGTCGCTACATCGACCGTGCGGGCGCGGCCTTCCAGCGCGTCGAGATATTCGGGGAAGGTTTCCCAGTTCCAGGTCATGCCCTCGGCGAGCGCCGTGCCCGGAATGTCCTCGACGCCTTCCATCAGGCCGATCAGCCAGTCGTGCTTGTCGGGCTTGGCCGGCGCGAAACCGACGCCGCAATTGCCCATAACGACGGTGGTGACACCGTGCCAGGCCGACGGCGCCATTTCCGAATCCCATGTCG
>JBMOGO010000157.1:0-4930 GCA_049318305.1 Polymorphobacter sp. | reverse complement strand
GCAGCGGCGGTCCCTGATCACTTGCTGAGATTGCAACAGCTCCCAATCTGATAGCACGACATCGAAAATTCAGCAGCAGCAAGCCAGCTGCTGCGGGCTGCTCGTCGACGAACCCGAATATAACCTCTCTTTTTTATGAGGGAGACATATCGTTTCAGCCCCGATGCTCGTAAAAACCCATAATACGGGTTTTTTTGGGGGATGATCCTGCGTGACGGAAGCCCCCGAACCTTGGCGGTGAGTTTCGCTGCTACTTGGTTCGATCAACTCACAGGGGACACGAAATGACCAAATTCATCAGCCTTTTGCTCGCGACCGCGGCGCTCGCCGCCACCTCTGCCAGTGCCGTCACCGTCACCGGCGCCACGAGGATCAGGGTTACCAATGCATCTTCGCTCACTACCTTTATTCAGGTTGCCGAGCTGCAAGCGTTCGACGTCACCGGGGTGAACGTTGCACTTGCTACCAACGGTGGTTCGGCGAGCGCCAATACGGTCTATGAACAGGCTTTGCCGAGCAAAGCAATTGACGGCAACACTGGCTTTGCCAACGATAACGACCTGTATCATTCGGGTGGGCCGTCCGGCGACTATCTCGACATTACATTCGCGGCGGCGAACTTGGCGAGCCTGACGATCTTCACCCGGAGCGACTACGCCAATGACCGCGATGAGTACAACGTCAGTGTTTTCAACGCAGCTGGTACGACATTGTACAGCGGCTATCTTGATGGCCGCGGCACAGCAGCGAGCGTGTCCACCACCTTCGACGCCACCGGCGCGGTCCCCGAACCCGCCAGCTGGGCAATGCTGATCGCCGGTTTCGGCCTGACCGGCGCCGCCGCGCGCCGCCGCCGCCGCATGGTGGCTGTCGCTGCCTGATTGGCAAACCCGCATCACGACAAGGGGCGGGGGCCGAAAGGCTCCCGCCCTTTTCATGCTCGATTGGCCGGAATGGCCGGCGCACGTTGGGCTCTTGTCCGGCCCTTCGACGTTGCGACGCTGCCAAAATTGCGTTGAACGGTTTGATTGCGCCGCGCAGTACAGACGGCAGCCATTAAAAGCCGTTCGACCAGGGGCAGATGGCTGGTTTTGAAAAAAGCGGCCGTTTACGTACCGACGACGAAATGGCCGGAAGTGGGTCGGAAGCAGCCGTTAGCCTCTCCCGGCTGGGGGGAGATGGGCGGTCTTGCCGTGATTGAGGCGAGACGCTGGCGCGGTCGCGCGGAAAATCCGGCGTAGTTCCGGCTGTCCTACACGCGGCATTTCTGCCAAGGTGCCGATGGTATCCGCTCTTTGAAATTGCTGGGATCTGGCGCGGGTGCCAACGCCGTCGCGGGAATCCTACAGCAAAAGTCGCCAATCTCAATCACGGTGACTTTCAGGACTTTCGGCACCACAAAGCCAGCAGTTTAGCCCCGAAACGGCGCGTCGTCATTGCCAGCATTCCACACCGGCCGGTCCGTCGCTGCGGCGAGTTTGCAATCGATGGTTCAGGCAGCGATCGACCGGGCGGCAAAGCGGGCCGAACCGGCGCCGCATCGAATGACCCTTTTCGGCGGCGCTCCGCCCGGCTAATGTTCCGCACTTGTTCCGTTCGAAAGGCTCGTCTTGACCGAAGTTCTGCTTGCTGCCGCTGCTGGCCTTGCCATCGCCTTGTTGCTCGGCTGGGCGCTGTGGGCGCGGCCGTTGGCAGCGATGCGGACGGAGCGCGATGCGGCACGCGGTGAAGCCGGCGAGCTGGCGGCGGAGGTCGGCCGGCAGCGCGAGGAGCGCGGCAAGCATGCCACCGAAGTGTTGATGCTGACCCAGCGCAACGAGGAGCTGCGCGATGCCGAGTTCGAGCGCGAAAAGCTGGCGGGTGAATTGAGCGCCGTGCGGGCAGCGCAAGCCGAGCGCGACCGGGCGCACGCCGCCGAAGTGGCGCGGACGCTGGAAACGTTCCAGACACTCGCCGGCAAGGCGCTGGAAGGCGCGCAGGCCCGGCTTGCCGAAAGTGCCGAGGCGTTGATGACGCGGCAACGCGAAGCCGCCGGGGCGGGGCTGGAGGCCAACCGCAACCAGCTGGCCGAACTGATCGCGCCGGTGAAGGAAACCCTGGTCAAATATGAAACGCGGCTCGGCGAGGTCGAGGCGGCGCGGACGGAGGCCTATGGCAGCTTGAAGCAGCAGCTCGCCAATGTCGTGCTGGGCCAGGAAAAGGTCAGCGGCGCCGCGGCCAAGCTGGAAACTGCGCTGCGTTCATCGGGCAAGGTCGCCGGGCGCTGGGGCGAGGAGCAGTGCCGCAACGTGCTGGAGGCGGCAGGACTGGTCGAGGGCATCGATTTCGAGACGCAATGGTCGGTCGACGGGGAAGACGGCAAGCAACGCCCGGATTTCAAGATCAACCTGCCCGGCGGGCGCGTGCTGGTCATCGACGTAAAATGCTCGATCGATGCCTATGTCTCGGCCGCCGAAGCCGAGGATGGCGCGGTGCGGCAGACGTTTCTCGCCGCCCATGCCCGTGCGGTGCGCACCCATGCCGATGGGCTGGCGAAGAAGGATTATGCCAAGGCGGTCGGCAAGGATGCCGTGGAATTCGTCGTGCTGTTCGTACCGGGGGAAAACTTCCTCGGCGCGGCGCTTGAGCAGGACCGCACCCTGATGAACGATTTCTTCAAGCGGCAGATCGTGCTGGCGGGGCCGGTCAACCTTGTCGCCGTGGCGCGCACCGTCGGCGCGCTGCGCGACCAGGCCCGGCTGGCCAAGGAGGCGGCCGAAATCGCCAAGCTGGGGCGGGACCTGTACGATTCGATCCGCATCATGGGCGGCAATTTCGCCGCAGTGCAAAAGTCGCTGGAGGCTGCGGTCGGCAACTGGAACAAGCTGGTCGGCCAGGCCGATGCGCGGGTGATGAGCCGGGCGCGCCGCTTCAAGGACATGGGCGCCGCCACCGGGCTGGAGGACCTGGCCGAGCTCGTGCCAGTGGCGCAAGTGCCGATGCTGCCGACATCGCCAGAACTGTCGGCAGCGTTGTTGCCGCCGCCCGAGCAGGATGCCGCCGAGTAGCGTTTAGTCGAGCACGCCCAGCGCGATCATCAGCACGGCATAGACGCTGAGCGTCATGAACGAGGCAAAGGCAAGCGCCACGGCACGCCAGGCGGCGCCGGCACGGGTCAGCGCATAAGCGCCCTTCAACTGGACATACATGTGCACCAAGGGCGCCAGCAGAAGTGGCAGCCACAGCCATTCCGACGTCACATCGAGCGACAACGCCACGCTGCCGATGACGAACAGCAGCGACATGAAGCTGATCGAATAGAGCGCGAAAATGGCGTGATCGTACATCTTCACCTCGCGCCGCCACGCGAACAGCAACCACAGCCAGGGCAGCGACAGCGGCACCAGCAGAAAGCTGAGTTTATAGGCCTTCCCCTGCACCTTGTAGAACACCAGCTCAGGGTTTTTCAGCGCCTTGCGGACCTTTGCATTGAGGGTTTCACTGCCGAAATTAACGTTGGGATTGCTGCCTTCCATCTCTCGCGCAAGCTCGCCCGGAATGTCGAGCGGCGTGTCGATTTCGCCGGCGGCGCGCGCCCTGACGCGATCGCGCGCCGCGGTGACGCCGACCCGCGCGCCCTTCAACGCGGCGACCGCGCCCGGTTCGGGGTTTTTCTCGGCAGCCTTGATCTCGGCGTTCAGCTTGGCGAGTTCCGCCTCGACCTTGGGCAACTCCACCTTGGCCTGCGCCTGGGTGAGTTGCTGGCCATTCTCGCCAGTGGCGCCGCCGCCGATATTATCCTTGATGCTGACAAAGCTGAAGACAAAGAACATCAGGAACACGACGAGCAGGAACAACGGCACCGGCGCCACATATTTGGCGCGCTTGCCCATGATGTATTCGCGGGTCAGCGTGCCCGGCCGGAAAACCAGCATGGGCAGGGTTTTCCACGCCTTTCCGTCGAAATGCGTCAGGCCATGGACAAATTCATGCCCGACATCGAGCAGGCTGCGGTGCAGATGCGCCTTTTGCCCGCAATTGGCGCAAAAACTGCCGGTCAGCGACGTGTTGCAGTTGGCGCAACTGCCATGGCCGGCGGCCCCCGGCACCGGCCGATCGATGGCGTCGGCGGCAAGGCCGGCGGTAACCATAGCTCCCAGCGCTTCGATCTCGTCGCTCATTAAGGCCCCCGGGATGCTGCACTGCGAAAATCGGCGATAACGGCGGTTTTGGCAAGCCACGGCGTTGCGGGCGCTGCGCTGCGTCTCTAGGATGAATGAAAGAGGAGAATTCGACACATGGCAGGCGTGAACAAGGTGATTCTGGTCGGACGGCTGGGCAAGGATCCGGAGACGAAAAGCTTTGCCAATGGCGGTTCGGTAACTCAGTTCACCATGGCGACATCGGAAAACTGGCGTGACAAGCAATCCGGCGAGCGCAAGGAAAAGACCGAATGGCACAACATCGTCATTCGCAACGAAAACATCGGCAAGGTGGCCCAGCAGTACCTGCGCAAGGGCAGCGAAGTTTACATCGAAGGCGCGATCACCACGCGCAAGTGGCAGGACCAGAGCGGCGCCGATCGCTATACCACCGAAATCGTCGTCGGCCCGTTCAAGGGCGAATTGAGCCTGATCGGCGGCCGTGACGGCGGCGGTGGTGGCCAGGGCGGCGGCGACCGGGGTGGCGGCTATGGCGGCGGCGGCGGTGACGATTACGGCGCGCCGGCCGGCGGCGGCAATTTCGGCGGTGGCAACAAGCGACCAGCGGCGTTTGACGATGACCTGAACGACGACGTGCCGTTCTAGATCTGGGTGCTAGTCGGGTTTGTAACTAAATGCGCCAAGCCCCTGCGCAGCTTGCGATACAGCGATAACTAATGCCGCCGTTGTCAAAGTGTCAATCGGCGTTCAAACGGGACCCACTTGAAGGGCATATCGGCGTGCAAAAG
>JBMOGO010000156.1:0-5043 GCA_049318305.1 Polymorphobacter sp. | reverse complement strand
CCCACCCCCGGCCCCTCCCGTGAGCGGGAGGGGAGCAGTGCTATTCCGCTGCCTCGGCCGCGCCCCAGCCGATGATCGCCTTGGTCTCGAGGAAATCATGAAAGGCGAAATCGCCCCATTCGCGGCCGTTGCCCGACTGTTTGTAGCCGCCGAACGGCGCCATCATGTCACCGGCGGCGTTGTTGATGTTGACCTGGCCGGTGCGCATCTGGCGGGCGACCTTGCGGGCGTGTTCCGGATCGCCCTGGATATAGGAGGCAAGGCCGTAAACCGTGTCGTTGCCGATGGCGATCGCCTGTTCCTCGGTTTCATACGGCAGCATGGCGAGCACCGGGCCAAAGATTTCCTCCCGCGCGATCGTCATGTCGTTGGTGACATCGGCAAAGATCGTCGGCTTGACATAATAGCCCTTGTCGAGGCCGTCAGGCCGGCCGGTGCCGCCGGTGACCAGTGTGGCGCCTTCGTCGATACCCTTTTGAATGAGCGCCTGGATCTTGGTCCATTGCGTTTCACTGACCACCGGGCCCATCGCGGCATTGCCATCGGGGGAGCCGACCGTGGTGGCTTCGGCCGCGGCCTTGGCGATGGCCTTGGCGGCTTCCATCTTGGCGGCGGGCACCAGCATCCGGGTCGGCGCGTTGCACGACTGGCCGCTGTTGACCATCAACGACTTGATGCCGCCGGTTACCGCCACCGTCAGGTCGGCATCATCCAGAATGATGTTCGGCGATTTGCCGCCGAGTTCCTGATGGACGCGCTTGACGGTCGGGGCTGCATTGCGCGCCACTTCGATCCCGGCGCGGGTGGAGCCGGTGAAGCTGACCATATCGACTTCGGGATGGCTGCTGAGCGCGGCGCCGACCACCGGGCCATCGCCGTTGACGAGGTTGAACACGCCCGCCGGAACGCCCGCGGCGTGCATCACCTCGGCCCACAGGATCGCCGAGAACGGCGCGACTTCCGACGGCTTGAGCACCATCGTGCAGCCGGTCGCCAGCGCCGGCACCACCTTGCAGGCGATCTGGTTGATCGGCCAGTTCCACGGCGTGATGAAGGCGCAAACACCGATGGCTTCATGGGTGATCAGCGTCGTGCCGCGCAATTCCTCGAACTTGTAATTCTTCAGCACTTCGATGCCCGTCATCAGATGGCCGACGCCGATGGCGGCCTGCGCCTGCATCGCCAGCCAGCCCGGCGCACCCATTTCCTCGGTTATCGCCGCGGCGATTTCGGGGAAACGCTTCTGATATTCAGCAAGGACATTCTGCAGCAACTCGAGCCGATCGGCGCGGCTGGTCTGACAAAATGCCGGGAATGCCCGGCGCGCCGCCATCACCGCAGCATCGGCATCGCCGGCACTGCCCATCGAAATGACGCCGGCCACCGCTTCCGTGGCGGGGTTGATGACATCGAGCTGCTTCGCAATCGCCGGATCGACCCACGCACCATCAATGTAGAATTTGCGATAATCGCGCATGACATGGCTCCCAAGGTTGTTTGAGGCATTGTCTAGCCGAGGGTAACGCGCCCGTCACCCTGTGCTTTTCGGCGCGATGACAGCATCATTGCGGCGATCAGAAGGAGAGTCGTCATGCCGTTGACCACCGATTCCGAGATTTTTGCCCTGCTGGCCGGCGCTCGCACCATCGCCATGGTCGGCGCTTCCGACCGGCCGGACCGGCCGAGTTATGGCGTGATGGACTTTCTGCAGGGCCGTGGCTTGCGCGTGTTGCCGGTAAACCCGGCGATCACCGGCCAGCATGTGCTCGGCGAATATGTCTGGGACGAACTGGGCCAGATCGGCGTGCCCATCGATATCGTCGATATCTTCCGCCGTTCCGACGCGGTCGGGCCGATCGTCGATGCTGCCATCGCGGTCGGCGCCAAGGCAATCTGGATGCAACTGGGGGTCAGCAATCCCGAAGCCGCCGCCAGGGCCGAAGCCGCCGGCTTGCAGGTGGTGATGGACCGGTGCCCCAAGATCGAGATCAGGCGGCTGGCGGTGCCGCCCGTCTCCGCGCCGCCAACGCCTTGAGGGCATGGTCGAGCCGGTCGCGCACAACCGTGTGCAGGCCCGGCGTTGCCGCCGAAATGCCGTGAAACACCGGCTGCGGCTTGTTGAAGCGCAGCGGCGCCCCGGCGCGATCGGTCACGACGCCGCCGGCTTCGGTCAGGATCAGCGCCGATGCCGCGACATCCCATTCCGAAATGGTGCGCCCCTCCACCCAGGCGTCGGCCTCGTTCGACGCGAGTTTCGCCATGCGCAGCGCCAGGCTGTTGGGCTTTTCGACCGCTTCGCCATCCCAGGGCTCCGGCCAGAAGCTGGCGGTCATGTTGGCGACATCGATCGGCAGGCGGATGCCCGGCAGCGTCGTCCGCTCTGAAACGCGCAGGCGCTTGCCATTGCACTGCGAACCCCGCCCCTTCAGCGCAGCGAACAATTGCCCGCGCGCCGGGGCCGACAGCGCCGCGACGATCACCTCGCCATCCTCGACGAGCGCCACCGATACCGCCCAGCCGGTGCGGCCGCGGATGAAGTCCCGGGTGCCGTCGATCGAATCGACGATCCAGACCCGGCTTTTGGTCAGCCGGTCAGCGGTGTCGGCAGTTTCCTCCGACAACCAGCCATCGGCCGGCCGCGCGCCGAGCAAGCGGTCCATCAAGTAGGCATCGACCTCCAGGTCGGCGATACCGACCGGATTGCCCGGCGATTTGTCCCACCATTCGGACTTGGCGTGGAAATGGCGCAGCGCCAGTTCACC
Organism: Polymorphobacter sp.; assembly: GCA_049318305.1. Taxonomy (GTDB): domain Bacteria; phylum Pseudomonadota; class Alphaproteobacteria; order Sphingomonadales; family Sphingomonadaceae; genus Sandarakinorhabdus. Next base: position 2,281 of record JBMOGO010000156.1, on the reverse strand, counting down.
CGCAGCATGCGCCGCGCGGACCGCAACCGACAGGTCACTTTCGGAGCGGCGTTCTCTATCAGGCACCTGCGCCTCTTGATGCGCTTGCGCTCATGCTCCAGCACCTGTTGATGCGCTTCCGCTCACGCTCCAGCGCCTGTTGTTGCGCTTCCGCTCACGCTCCAGCGACCGTCATCCCGTCGATCCGCAGCGTCGGCACATTGGTGGCATGACGAAACTGCAGGTCATTCGCCGGCACCAGCGCCTTGAACATGTCCTTCAGATTGCCGGCGATGGTGACTTCGGCAACCGGCACCGTCAACTCGCCGTCCTCGATCAGGAAACCCGACGCGCCGCGGCTATAGTCGCCGGTCAGGCCGTTGACGCCCATGCCGATCAGTTCGGTGACATAAAAGCCGCGCTTGATGCCCGCCATCAACGCCGCCGGCGTGTCGCTGCCCGGTTCGAGATGCAGGTTGGTGGCGCCAGCCCCCGGCGGCCCCGATGTGCCGCGCGCCGCATGGCCGGTGGGTTGCAGGCCAAGCTGGCGCGCACTGGCGGCATCGAGCAGCCAGCCGACCAGCACGCCATTTTCGATCAGCGCCGATCTCTGCACCGGCAGGCCCTCGCCATCGAAACTGCGTGAACGCAAACCGCGCGGGCGCAGCGGATCATCGATGATGGTGATTCCACTGCCGAACACTTGCGTGCCCAGAGCATCCTTTAGGAAACTCGTGCCGCGGGTGATGGCGCTGCCGGTGATCGCGCCGATGAGATGCCCGACCAGCGACGATGAAATGCGCGGGTCGAACAGGATCGGCATCGCGCCGGTTTCCAGCTTGATCGGATTGAGGCGCCGCACCGCGCGCTGCCCGGCGCGGGCGCCGATGATCGCCGCGGCTTCCAGATCGTCGAAGTGCCGCGCCGAATGCCAGGCATAGTCGCGCTGCATGTCGCCGCCGCTGCCCGCCAGCACGCTGGCCGAACTGCCATAGCTGGTCGATCGCTTGCCGCCGCGAAAGCCGGTTGAGGTGGCCAGCGCGGTGACCGCACGACCGGCGGATGCGCCGCCGCCCTCGCTGTTGGTGACGCCTTCAACCGCGCGCGCCGCGTCCTCGGCGGCCATTGCCATGTCGCGCAACGTTTCGGCGCTGGGGTCCTGGCCGTCATCGATATCAAGATCGACCAGCGGCGTGCGCAACAACAATTCGGCCGGCGCCAATCCCGCCCATTTGTCATCCGGTGCCAGCCGCGCCATGGCAACGGCGCGTTCCGCCGCAATGGCGAGCGCCGCCGGTGACAGGTCGGATGACGATACGCTGGCGGACTGCTGGCCGATGAAAACGCGGATGCCGACCTCTTCGCCTTCCGACCGGCCGATGTCCTCCAGCTTGCCGAGGCGGACGCTGACCGAGGTCGAACCGTCACCGACATACAAGGCGTCGGCGGCATCGGCGCCGGCGGCTTTTGCAGCGGCGAGGGCGGAATCGAGTCGGTCGAGGGCCTGGGGGACTGTAAGCATGATGCGGACTTAAGGTGTTGCAGCGCCGATGTCATCCGCGCCGATGGCCGCAAGTTGCATTTGGCTGTGCGGCGGCGACGATCCGGGCGTTTTAAGACTTTAGAAACAAGTCGCTTTTGTCGTTTCCATGCAATTCACCAGGCGCCGATCATTCGTATAGGATTGTGCGACGGGCGCCGGATGGCGCTGCGCCAGGTCGGCCTTTTCGTGATGCGCGCACAGGGTCGGTCTGCCGGGGTTGCAGGCGATCATCGCGCCCAACACGATGGTTCCTCGCACCGGACAGGCGCGGGCCCGATGCCAACTCGGCGCGGGCCCGCAGCCATTTCAGGCGAGCTTTAGCGCCGACACCGCACATGCCAGAAATACCAGCAAGCCGGCGCTGCGATTCGACCGGAACAGCGCCAGGGCGTTCTGCGGCGCGAGATCGGCCAACCGCCACACCTGCCAGCCGAAATGCGCAGCAATCGGCGCCAGTGCCAACAACGCCAGCGGGTCGGGCCGCACCGCCAGCAGCGCCGCCGCCCACATCAGCAAGGCCGCAGCATAAAAACCCGCGACCCCGACGCGCGCGCGCGCGCCCAGCGCCCGCGCGCTGGATTTGATGCCGGCCATCGCATCGTCCTCGATATCCTGCAGCGCATAAATAGTGTCATAACCCAGCGTCCAGACGATGCCGCCGGCATAGAGCAGCGCCATCGCCGGCGCCGGATCGGTGATGGCGACAAAACCGACCAGCGCGCCCCAGTTGAACGTCAGGCCAAGCCAGGCCTGCGGCCA
>JBMOGO010000155.1:0-5048 GCA_049318305.1 Polymorphobacter sp. | reverse complement strand
TGCGTGCCGCCAAGGCGCAGACCTATCCGCTGGTCATCAAGGCGGACACGCAAGGGTCGGCCGAAGCCATTGCAGGGGCGGTCAACAAGATCTCGACCGATCTCATCAAGGCCAAGGTTCTGTTGTCGTCGGTTGGCGGCATCACGGAATCCGATGTGACGCTGGCCAAGGCGAGCGGCGCGCCGATCATCGGTTTCAACGTCCGCGCCAATGCCAAGGCCCGCGAAATCGCCCAGCGCGATGGCGTGGCGCTGAAATATTACGACGTCATCTACGACCTGATCGACGATGTGAAGGCAGCGATGGCCGGACAGCTTGGCCCGGAATTGCTCGAAAATGTCGTCGGCCGCGCGCTGGTGCTCGAAGTCTTCCAGGCCGGCAAGACCGGAAAGGCGGCGGGTATCCGGGTTACGGAGGGCTTCATCAAAAAGGCGCTGCGTGCCCGTGTCATGCGCGACGATGTCATCATCTACAATGGCTCGATCGCGTCGCTGCGGCGGTTCAAGGAAGACGTGGCCGAGGTCAAGTCGGGCTTTGAATGCGGTATCACCATCGAAGGCTCTTCGGATGTGAAACCGGGCGATATCGTCGAAACGTTCGAGGTCGAATCGCGCGAGAGAACGCTCTGATTGTCTCACCTCCCGCTTGCGGGAGGGGCTGGGGGTGGGCAGTGCCTCGTCCCCGGCAACAGTTTTTCCCACCCCCGACCCCTCCCGCAAGCGGGAGGGGAGAGTAACGACCATGCCCCGCGCCACCCCGGATTCCCAAGGCCGCTCGATCCGTCTCCAACGGATCGGTGAGCAGGTGCGCCACGCCATCGCCGAAGTGCTCGGCCGCGGCGAACTGCGCGACGAACTGCTCCAGCGCACCATCGTGTCGGTGTCCGAAGTCCGCGTTACCGCCGATCTGCGCCACGCCACCGTGTTCATCAAGGCGCTGGGCGGCGGCGACGACCAGGCCGTCGTCAAGGCGCTGGCCAGCCATGCGCGCTATCTGCGCGGCGAAGTCGCGCGCCAGATGGTGACAAAATACACCCCCGACCTGCGTTTCCGCGCCGATGACAGTTTCGACGCCGGCGCCCGTATCGATGCCATATTGCGCCGCCCGGCCATTGCCCGCGATCTCGATGCGACCGCCAAGCCGCGCCGCCTGTCGGACATCCGCGACGAGGAAAACGACCTTGGCGACGACGACTGAGCTTTACGTGCCGCTCGCCGACGGCGACATGCGGCTCGAAATGCTGGGCGAATCCCACCGCGAAGCCTTGCGCAGCGCCGCCGCTGCCGATGCCGAAATCTGGCAGATGTACCCCTATTCGATGGTCGGCGAGCATTTCGACCCGTCGTTCGACAAGATGCTCGCCGGCGCCCGCCAGGTCTATGCGGTATTCCGCGGTGACCGGCTGGTCGGCTGTACCAGCTGGTACGACCATGATGCCGCCAACCGCTGCGTCGCCATCGGCGGCACCTTCCTGCACCCGGCGGTGCGCGGCACCGGTTTCAACCTGCAACTGAAACGCCTGATGATCGGCCATGCCCGCGCCTGCGGCATCGTCCGCATAGTCTTCGATATCGATGTGCGCAACACACGGTCACAAGCGGCGGTGCGCAAGCTGGGCGCAAAACTCGATGGCGTGCTGCGGTCCAACAAGATCACCTGGACCGGCCATGTTCGCGACACCTGCGTGTTCTCGCTGCTGCCGGGCGAGGAATCGGAGCTCTTGCTTGGCCGCTGACGCCCTCAACGGCTGGCTGATCCTCGACAAGCCGCTTGGCCTTTCGTCGGCGCAAGGGGTTGCCGCGACCAAGCGCATCCTGCGCGGCACCGGCATCCGCCCCGATCGTATCGGCCATGGCGGCACGCTCGATCCGCTGGCGACCGGCGTGCTGCCCATCGCCATCGGGGAGGCGACCAAGCTGGCCGGGCGGATGCTCGACGCGACCAAGGCCTATGACTTCACGGTGCAATGGGGCACGGCGACCGCCACGGAGGATGCGGAGGGCGCCGTGACCGCCACGTCCGACGTGCGGCCGACGACTGCCGAAATCACCGCCATCCTGCCGCGCTTTACCGGGCCCATCGACCAGGTGCCGCCGCAATACTCGGCACTGAAGGTCGATGGCCAGCGCGCCTATGCGCTGGCCCGCGCCGGGGAAACGGTGGCACTCGCCACACGGCATGTCACCATCCACAGCATGATTTTGAGCGAATCGACGCCCGACACCGCGACATTTTCGGCCGGTGTGTCGAAAGGCACCTATATCCGCAGCCTGGCGCGCGATATCGCGCTGGCGCTCGGCACGGTCGGCCATGTCACCATGTTGCGCCGCACCCGGGCCGGGCCGTTCCGTATCGAACAGGCGATATCGCTGGACAAATTCACGCAGGCGGTGCAGGGGGCGGCGCTAGAACAGGTCATCCTGCCACTGATGGCGGGGCTGGACGACATCCCGGCTCTCGCTGTTGATCCCGACGAAGCGGCGGCACTCCGACAGGGGCGCAGACTTTTCGGGCACCCTGCCAAACCCGGCACCTATCTCGCCTGCCTCGGCTCTGTTCCCGTGGCGCTGGTCGAGATCGACCTTTCGGAGGTCCGGGTTCTCCGCGGGTTCAATCTTTAGCCCTCGGGCTTCAAACAAGGAGTATCCGATGTCGATTACCGCAGAACGCAAGGCCGAAGTCATCAAGGGCAATGCCCGCGCCGCCAATGACACGGGTTCGCCCGAAGTCCAGGTTTCGATCCTGACCGAACGGATTGCCAACCTGACCGAACATTTCAAGACGCACGCCAAGGACAATCACAGCCGTCGCGGCCTGCTCGTCCTCGTCAACAAGCGCCGCTCGCTGCTCGATTATCTCAAGAAGATCGACAGTGCGCGCTACACCGATCTCATCGCGAAGCTGGGGCTTCGCAAGTAATCCGGACGGCCCCTTCACCGGGGCCGTTCGTTTATCTGGCCGCCCGCGATGGTCGCGGGCGCCGGACGGCAGCAAGGACCGCATGACGCGGCCGACTGCCACTCAGGCCATAGGTCACCAGACCTTCGGTCAAAGGCCGCGGGCCTGAAACGAGCCCGCACAGCGCGGCGACAATAGGGTCGCAGCGCGCACACGAAAGACGAAACCCATGTTTAACATCCACAAGCAGGAAATCGAATGGGGCGGCCGCAAGCTGACCCTCGAAACCGGCCATATCGCCCGCCAGGCCGATGGCGCCGTTCTCGCCACCTATGGCGAAACCGTCGTCCTTTGCGCCGTCACGGCTGCAAAATCCGTCAAGGAAGGCCAGGATTTCTTCCCGCTGACCGTCCATTACCAGGAAAAATATTCCGCCGCCGGCCGCATTCCGGGTGGCTTTTTCAAGCGCGAGCGCGGTGCCACCGAGCATGAGACGCTGACCTCGCGCCTCATCGATCGCCCGCTGCGCCCGCTGTTCCCCGAAGGCTTTTACAACGAAGTCCTCGTCATCGCGCAGGTGCTTTCGTACGATAGCGAGAACGAAGCCGATATCCTGGCGCTGATCGCCGCGTCGGCCGCACTCACCCTGTCGGGCGTGCCGTTCATGGGCCCGGTTTCGGCTGCCCGCGTCGGCTATGTCGATGGCGAATACATCCTCAATCCGACCAAGGCGCAGGTCAAGGCCGGCTCGCTCGAGCTCGTCGCCGCCGGCACGCAGGATGCCATCCTGATGGTCGAATCCGAAGCCAAGGAGCTTTCGGAAGAGGTCATGCTCGGCGCCGTGATGTTCGCCCATGACCATGGCAAGCCGGTCATCGATGCGATCATCCGCCTCGCCGAAGCCGCTGCCAAGGAACCCTGGGACCTCCATATCGAAGACAGCACGTCGACGCTGGCCAAGATCAAGGATGCCGTTGGCGACACCATCGCCGATGCCTACAAGATCATCGCCAAGGCCGATCGCCAGTCGGCGCTGGGCAAGGCCAAGGCGACCGTCAAGGAGATGTTCGCCGGCACCGCGCCCGCCGAAGCCTTAAGGGCTTCCAAGCTGGTCAAGAAGGTCGAAGGCGCCATCGTCCGCAATGCCATCCTGAAGGACGGCATTCGCATCGATGGCCGCAACACCACCACTGTGCGCCCCATCGAAGCCATTGTCGGCTTTTTGCCGCGCACCCATGGTTCGGCGCTGTTCACCCGCGGCGAAACCCAGGCGATCGTCACGACGACGCTGGGCACGGCCGATGCGGAACAGATGATCGATGGTCTTGATGGCCTGCGCTACGAACGCTTCATGCTGCACTACAACTTCCCTCCCTATTCGGTGGGTGAAGTCGGTCGCTTCGGCGCCCCCAGCCGCCGCGACATCGGCCATGGCAAGCTCGCCTGGCGCGCGGTCAACGGCGTGCTGCCGTCGAAGGAAGCCTTCCCGTACACGATCCGCGTCCTGTCGGACATCACCGAGTCGAACGGCTCATCCTCGATGGCCACTGTCTGCGGCGCCTCGCTGGCGCTGATGGACGCCGGCGTGCCGTTGACGCGTCCCGTCGCCGGTATCGCCATGGGCCTGATCCTCGAAGGCAAGGAGTTCGCGGTCATCAGCGACATCCTGGGCGACGAAGATCACCTGGGCGACATGGACTTCAAGGTTGCCGGCACATCGGAAGGCATCACCGCCCTCCAGATGGACATCAAGGTCGCCGGCATTACCGAGGAGATCATGAAGGTCGCGCTGCACCAGGCCAAGGCCGGGCGCGAACACATCCTGGGCGAGATGGCCAAGGGTCTCGATCATACCCGCGAGGAAATGTCCTCCCACGCGCCGCGCATCGAAACGATGCAGGTGCCCAAGGACAAGATTCGTGACGTTATCGGCACCGGCGGCAAGGTCATTCGCGAAATCGTCGCGACGACCGGCGCCAAGGTCGACATCGAGGATGATGGCACCGTCAAGATCGCTTCGTCGGACCCGGAAAAGATCGCCGCCGCCCGCAAGTGGATCGAAGGCATCACCATGGAAGCCGAAGTCGGCAAGATCTACACCGGCAAGGTCGTGTCGATGGTTGATTTCGGCGCGTTCGTGAATTTCATGG
>JBMOGO010000154.1:0-5178 GCA_049318305.1 Polymorphobacter sp. | reverse complement strand
ACACCCTCACCCGGCGCACTGGCGTGCGTCTCGCCTCTCCCGCAAGCGGGAGAGGGGGTTGTGCGAACGTTGGCATTTAGTGCTGCTGTGGTCAGAAAGTCTCGAAAGTCACCCAGTTGCGGGTTTTCAAACGCAGCTTTCCCGGAGTCGCGGGTCGTGGCTGGCAATGTCAAAGAGCGAATAGCTCGCTCTGATAACCAAATCGGTGATAATTGTCAAGGCTTGGTTCCGCGCTGGGGTACACCCTCACCTTGGGCCCGCGACGGATGCCGCCTCCGCGACGCCGCGCCTCTCGCCTCTCCCGCAAGCGGGAGAGGGGGGTTGCCGCCGCTGAACCGCAGCGCCACTGTGCGGCCATGAGCCATGCCATCACGCGCTTGCCCGGGCCGCTCGACCGGGCCGAACTGACCCATATCGACCGGGTGCCGGTCGATATGGTGCGCGCCGACGCCCAGCACGCCGCCTATCGCGCCGCGCTGGAGGCCGCCGGGGCGCAGGTCAGCATCCTGCCGGCGTTGCCCGCCTATCCCGACAGCTGCTTTGTCGAGGATACCGCGGTCATCCTGCCCGAAATGGTCATCCGCACCCGGCCGGGGGCGGACTCGCGGCGCGGGGAGGTGGCGGAAATCGCGGCGCATCTGCCGGTCGACCGGCCGCACTTTATCGTCACGGCGCCGGGCACACTCGATGGCGGCGATGTGCTGGTGGTCGGCCGCGACATCTATATCGGGCTGACATTACGCAGCAACGCTGCCGCCGTCGCCCAGGTCGCGGATGCCGTCGCAGCGCTGGGCTATCGCGTTACCGGGGTACCGCTTGCCCGCGCGCTGCACCTGAAAACCGCCGTGTCGGCGCTCGCCGATGATTTGGTGGTCGTCAACACCGGCTGGATCGACCCGGCGGTGTTCGGCCGCCGCCATATCGCCAGCGCGCCGGATGAGCCTTTTGCGGCGAACAGCCTGACGGTGGGAACCACGGTGTTCCATGCCGCCGGGGCGCAGACCGCGGCGCGGATCGCGGCGGCGGGGTTTGCGGTCGTGGTGCTCGATATCAGCGAATTCGCCAAGGCGGAGGCCGGGCTGACGTGTCTCAGCCTGATTATCGCCTGATCTTGCTTCGCGCTTAGGCAGAGCCTCCGGCGGTTGGGGCCGCAGGCCCCAAAACCCAGTTAACCAGCACCCAAGGCACCAGTGGCGGTGTGATGCACCAAACCAGCAATTGGGGTCTGGGGCCAAGGCCCCAGCCGCCGGAGGCCCTTTAACGGCGTTATTTCCGGAACGGCGCCAACAGCTGCGCCGGCAGGTCGGTCGGCATCGGCGTGTCGGTGCCATAGGCGGCGGGCCAGGTGCGCGGCAGGTAGAAGGTGCCGAACAGCCGGTCGACGAAGGGCAGCATGGCGGCATAATTGTGGTCGCGGTGGTCGTCGCGGGTGTGGTGCCAGTGGTGGAAGGCCGGGGTCGACAGGATTTCTTCGAACCAGCCGAGGCGGACGCGGATGTTGGCGTGGATGAAGAAGCTCCATAGTGACCCGACGAACAGCACGAGCGCCGGGATGAGGCCGGGATTGGGGCCGACGGTGGAGGCGAGGCCGGTGGCGTATAGGAGGGTGAGCCCGCATAGGCGGGTGAAGACGATATCGACCGGGTGGGCGCGGGTGTTGACGAGGAAATTGACGTGCTCGGCGCTGTGGTGGACGGCGTGGAAGCGCCAGAGCAGCGGGATCTGGTGGCTGAGCCGGTGGCCCCAGTAAAAGCCGATTTCGCCGACGACCATGGCGGCGACCATGCGCGCCCATAGCGGCAGCGCTGCGCCGGCGGAGGTAACCGCGTCGGGCAGCACGAAATGCACCAGCGCGGCGATGGCGGCGGCGGGCGGGCCGAGGATGAAGACGGCGGTGAGGCCGTTGAGGAAATACCAGCCGAGATTGGTCGCCCAGCCAGGGGCGAAGCGCTGCGCCGGGCGCACCGCGAACCAATGTTCCAGCGGCACGAAAATAGCGATCATCAGCGCCAGCGAAATAGCGCTGCGCACGACCGGCACCAGCCAGGCGGCGAGATTTTGAGAGAGCAGCGATTGCATGATGGGGATGTAGCCTGTCGGCAGCGCGGCTTCAAAGGGCTGCGGCAATGGGCCGGGTTCGGATGTTGATCCGAACCCGGCCCGGTAGCCGGATCAGGCGGTGACGCTGACGGTATCGCGGCGGCGACGTGCGGCGAAACCGACGAGGCCGAAGCCGGCGATGAGCATCATCCAGGTGCTGGGCTCGGGCACTTCCTGCGTGAAGGTCACGCCATCGAGCAGCGCGAACGGCGGCACCGGCACATTGCCAAAGGCGACGAACGACAGGGTTTCGGTGGCGTTGTTGGCGATGAAATCATAGCTGGTGCTCATCCAGCCCGTAAAACCATGATTCGGAACGGTGAAGTCGGCGGTGGTGGCGGATTGGCCGGCGAAGTTGACCGTCCAGTTCTGGATGGTCTCGCCATCGAAGCCGAACTGCTGGGCAAAGCCATATTTGAAGCCGACGGTGTAGGTCTTGCCGACGGTCAGGCCGGAGATGGTCTGGCTGAGCGGGCCGGTGGGCTCGCCGGGGAAATTGCCGTCCATGGCGATGAAATTGCCGCCGTTCGGGCTGCTCGCGGTCAGGCCGTTTGCGGAGCCGTTGTTCGGGCCCCAAAGCGACAAGTTGCCAAAGATACCGTTCGAACCAGTGCTATCGGCGGTGCCGGGAGCAAAGACGAAGGTGTAGGGATAGTTGCCAATCGTCCAGCCGGTGGCATCGGTGTTGAAACCGATCTGGCCGGGGCCGTTGGTCAGGCTTTCAAAGCCGCCGTTGGTGAAGCTGTTGGCGGCAGCAGGTGCGGCCGCAGCGACGAGCGCGGCGGCGAGCGTGAGGGTGAGAATTTTCATGGTGATGGGTCCCTGTTTTGGCGAAAAAATGGCGATGAACGCATGCAACAAAGGCGCACGCGAGCGCGTGCCTCGCAAAGAGTTCTGCACAATTTATGCCAAAAGAGTTAATTTTACAATTTGCGAGCATAGACAGCGGCTTGCCCACATGACATTAATGTAATAGTTACTAAAGTGTAAAGCAGGCCGACACTTTTGGTTAACGGCTAGCGTTTCCAATCGCTTCGACGCCAGCCCTGGGCGCGTAAAAGTACGGTCAGATCGCCGTGGCGGACCGCGGCGTCGGCGGCGGCAGCGGCGCGGGGTTTGGCGTGATAGGCGATGCCGAGGCCGGCGGCTTCCAGCATCGGGATATCGTTGGCGCCATCACCCACTGCCAGCGTGGCGGGCAGCGGCACGCCGGCGCCGAGCAATTGCGCCCGCTTGGTGGCGGCATCGACGATCGGGCGCTTGACCTTGCCGGTCAGCCGGCCGTTTTCGATGAGCAGCGTGTTGGCGACTTGCGCGGCAAAGCCGATTTCGGCAGCCACAGGTGCGGTAAAGGCGGTAAAGCCGCCGGAAACCAGCAGGGTGTGGGCACCATCACCGGCCATGGTGCGCACCAAAGCCTGCGCGCCGGGCATCAGGCGGACCCGTTCGCGGCGGCACTGGTCGATGACGGCTGCACCCATGCCGGCGAGCAGCGCGACGCGCGCATCGAGCGCGGCGGCAAAATCCAGGTCGCCGCGCATCGCGGCTTCGGTGACCGCGGCGACTTCGGCCTTCAGCCCGGCATAGTCGGCGAGCTCGTCGATGCATTCGCAGGTGATCATGGTGGAATCCATGTCGGCGATGAGCAGGCGCTTGCGGCGCGGGCCGGCGGCCGGCTGGACGATGATATCGAGATGGGGCAGGGCGGCTTCGAGCGCCGCGCGCGCGGTGGCGGCGGTGATGGCGGACGCCGGGATGTCGAGTGCGTCGCCGGTGTCGATCCACTCCCACCCGGCGGGGGCGCCGCCGGCCTGGGCGACGGCATCGCTTGCAGTTGCGGCGTCGGCAGCCGACAAGGCGCCTTCGTGGACAAGGGTGATGATGAGCGGTTCGAAAGCCATGGTCGCGGTCATTACAGGCCCGACCGCCAGCGGCAAGTCGGCAATGGCGATGCAGCTGGCGACGATGCTTGGCGGCACCATCATCAACGCCGATGCCAGCCAGCTTTATGCCGATCTGCGCATCATCAGCGCGCGGCCATCGGCGGCGGATGAAGCGGCGGTGCCGCACCTGTTGTACGGGGTGCTGGACGGAGACAGCGTTGCCAATGCGGCATCCTGGGCGGCGCTGGCCAAGGCGGCGATTGCCGATGTGCAGGCCACCGGGCGCGTGCCGATCCTCGTCGGTGGGTCGGGGATGTATCTGACGACGCTGATCGAAGGGATCGCGCCGGTGCCGGATATCGACGCGGATGTGCGGGCGGCGGTGCGCGCGCTGGAGACTCCGGCGGCCGCGGCAGCGCTGGCGGTGGAAGACCCGGCGGTGGCGGCGCAGTTGCGGCCGAGCGACCGGCAGCGCGTGTTGCGCGCGCTGGAGGTGGTGCGCGGTACCGGGCGGTCGTTGCAACATTGGCAGGCGACGCGCACCGGCGGGATTGCGGCGGAATTCGACGTGCGGCGGCTGGTTGTGGAGGTGCCGCGGCCGGTGCTGCACGCGCGCGCCGCGGCACGGCTGGAGCAGATGGTCGCGGCCGGCGCGCTGGCGGAAGTGGCAGCGCTGCTGGCGCGCGGGTTGCCGGCTGACCGCCCGGTCCTGCGCGCGCTTGGGGTGGCGGAATTCGGCGCCGTTCTGGCGGGCACCATGACGCTGGACGCGGCGCTTGCGGCGGCGGCGGCGGCGACCCGGCAGTACCAGAAACGCCAGGCGACCTGGGCACGCTCACAGGCGGCGGATTGGGCGCGGATCGACGGGTCTGTTAACGATTTAGAAGCAAAACTGTCGGATATTTTTATACTTTCGTAATTTCATTTTAAGCAAACTGTTGAAAATACGTCGTTTACACTTTTGGCATTATTTGTGCAGAATGCATGTAGAAGGTGTCAGGCCGGTCCAGCGGGATCGGCCGCGCCGCCTTTGTGTATTTGCTAACGATATCAACCAAAGGGTCCGACCATGATCATCAAAAATCTCCTGCTCGCGAGCACCGTGCTCGCCATCGCCGCGACCGCCGCTCCGGCGAGCGCGGTCACCAACCTCATCAAGAACGGCAGCTTCGAAAAGGCTGGCACCACCGGCTCT
>JBMOGO010000153.1:0-5209 GCA_049318305.1 Polymorphobacter sp. | reverse complement strand
TCCCGCATGCGGGAGAGGAGGAAGGGGCAGGGGGTGACCCCCTGCACCCCATTTGTCAGAGCAACGTCACCTGTAACGGCGCACCGGCCGCACCCGCCAGCTTCCGGTCAAACGTTGCAAACCCCGTCGCATCGGTTTCCGCCGCCAGCGCCTGGTGTAGATGATCGGCGAAATCGCCGCCGTCGCGCCACCGCGCGATGGCATGTGCCACCGCCCGCGCCGATACGACCGTCGCGGTGGGCAGACCGGCAATGATCGCAAACCCATCGGCGATCCGCTCCCGCGGCAACGTATAGCGCGCCCTCAACACCCATTCCGTCTCCAGTAGGACGGTCGGCAACAACAGGAACGGCGCGGACACCAGCGCCTCGGCGAGCGCCACCTGCGCCGCATCGTCACGCGCGATCAGGCGAACAAGGATATTGGTGTCGATGGCGAGCAACGGCCGCGATCAATCGTCGCCAAGCAACGCCGCAAGCGCCGCATCATCAAGCCCGCTGATCGCGTCCACCGCCTGCGCCGGCGCCGCCGGCGCAAAGGCGCGCAGGGCATCAAGGCTGGCGATAACAAAGGGCGGCGTTTCCGGCCGCGGCACCAGGGTAACACTGCCGCTCCGCTCGATCACATCAAACCGCATCCCCGGCGTCCAGCGCAGCCGATCGCGTACATCCCGTGGAATGACGATCTGGCCTTTGGCGGAAAGATGGGTTTGGGAAGACATGGGGGTAAGATACGTCTTACGGGCCAAGGCGGCAAGCCGCAGTGCGCAGCACAGCGGCGAGACTCGCCGCAGCGCCCGGCCGGCGGGGCGGGCGGATAGCCGCCCGAACCCGTCCGACGACGCGGCTCCGCCGCGCTCTTCCTGCGTTCCTCCTGCACGCAGCCGGTCTCGGCGGCTTGGCCGCCGGCCGCGAGATTGCAGAGCCTCCGGCGGGCAGGGGGTGACCCCCTGCACCCCTTTGATCCTATACAGATCACCGGCAGCGAAAAATGTGCAACCACGTCAAAAACACGCCACCAGCGCGCCTCGCCACTTGATCAAGCCCTTGCTTCCGCTAATCCTGTGCATTCGGGACGGGGGCGTTCGTGCCAGAACGAGGGGGAGCCTATGATGAAGACTGTCGTGGCAATTGCGGCGTGCCTGCTCGGGTCATCCCACCTGCTGGCGCAAATAGCGCAACCCCCCAGCCCGATCCCCGATTACCTCAACGACCGCAACAACCAGGCCGCCCTGGAGGGCAATTCCAGAGCGTTCAAGCGCCCCGACACGCCCGAACAACGCGAAGCCCGCCTGCAAAAGGCGATGGCGCTGAAGGCCGAAGCAGCGCAACTGGCGATCGCCGACGGCGGCACGATGACGCGCAGCCACCAGCGGTATATTCAGAAGAAGGCGGACAAGATCATGAGTGAGTGAGGCCAAGGCAGTGAGAAATGGCGCAGCTATTTCGAGACCTTGCACAGTGCCCGATCGGCGGGCCGTTGGGTATTGCCCGACGAGGCCATCCGACGGAGCGGCTTTGCCGCGACGGTATGCTAACAACTCCTCCCTTGCGAACGTGGCCAGCGAGATTCGAATATTAAGTTTCGGATTTTACATTAGTTCGTGAATCTGGAAGGCTTGCGCGTGACGAATCGCAAATGATTGCGGAGCTCGTTGGGGTAGAGGAGGTAAATAAAAAAATATGAACCTAGCAGAGTTTGTTGAACTCTCGTCCGAACTAGTAGCAGACGATGATCGCTTATCTCTATCTGCAATTATGAATGAAATAGTCAATTCTGCAAACAACATTTCTTCTAACCCAACTGAAGCAATTTACCAGCAAGGTCTATTGGATGCTATAGATCGTTTGAGAATTGCTTTTCAAAAAATGATAGCAGAGTTCAATCCCGGAACTAGACAAAATATGCCGGAAATCGGGGCAGAAAAATGGTTCACCTTGCAGCTTCTGGATAGCGTCGATAGCAAGCTTCGGATGGCTCAAGCTACACCAGCGGTTATGCGTGATGTTCTAAACGAGATTGCTCAACAAAGATCTCTATATGTTGCAAAACTTAGGGCAGCCGACGAAACATTGAGATCGTTCGGTGTCGAGGAAGCAGATATTAGACAAGGTGAAGCTGAAGGCAAAATTACTGTTCCACGAGATATATTTGACAATGATCTTTCGAAATTTGAGAAAGAGATCAAGTTTATCGTTCGGTTACTGAACACATTAAATGAAATCGTTACCGGTTCGGTGCAACCATTGAAGTTGCAAACCTTGTCAACTACCGACCCTACGATAGTTATAGAACTTTCTTTGGATACTGCCAAGCTAGTAGGACAGTTAATGGCTTGGGCAGTAGCGACGTGGGGTGTGGTAGAACTGAATCGTAAGCTGCGAGCTGAAACGAGCAATCTAAATGCAAAGACGGCAGCTCAAGTAAAGGCGTTAATTGATGAGGATACTAGTGAAAAGATGCGCCTAGCAATAGACATTAAGGTCACCGAACTTGTTGGCCTGAGGCCTATCGAACGGAACGCAGAAGTTAGGACTGCTATTGAGAAGCTTCTCAAACAGCTACTAGAGCGCGTTGAGAGAGGTTTTTCCATTGTAGTTAGGGCTATTGAACACGTCAAGGCAGAGACAGAAGAGCAGAAAGAGGAAAACAAGACAGCAAAAGAAGTGAACACAATAGGTAAGGCGTCAAATCGAGTCATAGCACAAGAACACATGCTCGCACTGACTTACGATAAGTAAGATAGGGAAGATAAAGATAACTGAGAAGATGTCAGCTAGGGGGTATTTCGGAGCGTAGCTCCCCTAAGTCGCTTGCGGGAGAGGGAGCACGCGCGCCAGCGCGGCGGGTGAGGGTGTATTCTTGTTTAGGCGCGTTAAGAACACCCTCACCCGGGCTGGCTACGCCGTCTCTCGCCTCTCCCGTAGGCGGGAGAGGGGGATTATTGCCACAATTGGGGTCTGGGCCGAGGCCCCAGCCGCCGGAGGCGCTGCTCCCTACGCCTTGGCGGTACGCTTCTTCTTCGGGGCTTCCCCCTCTCCCGGCTCGGCGGTGCCGAGTCCGACCTCTCCCGCGAGGGGAGAGGTTGGCAGCGGCTTGAGGTAGTGCCCCGTGTGGCTGGCCGCGCAGGCGGCGATCACGTCCGGCGTGCCGGTCGCCACGATTTGCCCGCCCTTGTCGCCGCCGTCGGGGCCCAGGTCGATGATCCAGTCGGCGGTTTTGATGACGTCGAGGTTGTGTTCGATGACGACGACGGTGTTGCCCTGGTCGACGAGGGCGTGGAGGACTTCGAGGAGTTTGCGGACGTCTTCGAAATGAAGGCCGGTGGTGGGTTCATCGAGGATGTAGAGCGTCTGGCCGGTGGCGCGGCGGGCGAGTTCCTTGGCGAGTTTGACGCGTTGGGCTTCGCCGCCGGACAGGGTGGTGGCTTGCTGGCCGATCTTGACATAGCCGAGCCCGACTTCGTGGAGCATGGCGAGTTTGTCGCGGATGGGGGGGACGGCCTTGAAGAAATCGAGCCCGTCTTCGACGGTCATGTCGAGCACATCGGCGATGCTGCGGCCCTTGAACTTCACGTCGAGGGTTTCGCGATTGTAGCGGGCGCCGTGGCAGACGTCGCAGGTGACATAAACATCGGGCAGGAAGTGCATTTCGATCTTGATGAGGCCGTCGCCGGAGCAGGCCTCGCAGCGGCCGCCCTTGACGTTGAAGCTGAAGCGGCCGGGTTTGTAGCCGCGCGCGGCGGATTCGGGCAGGCCGGCGAACCAGTCCCGGATGTTGGTGAAGGCGCCGGTGTAGGTCGCGGGGTTGCTGCGCGGCGTGCGGCCGATGGGGGACTGGTCGATATCGATGACCTTGTCGAGGTTGGCGAGGCCGTCGACGCCATCGTGCGGGGCCATGACGAGGCGGGCGCCGTTCAGCTCCCGCGCCGCGGCGGCGTAGAGCGTATCGATGGTGAAGGTCGATTTGCCGCTGCCCGAGACGCCGGTGATGCAGGTGAAGGTGCCGAGCGGGATGGAGGCGGTGACGCCTTGCAGATTGTTGCCGCGGGCGTTCTTGACCGTCAGTTTCTTGCCGGTGCCCTTGCGGCGTTTGGGCGGCAGGGGGACGCAGCGCCGGCCGCTGAGGTAATCGGCGGTGACGCTGCCTTCGGTCGCGAGGATGTCGGCGAGGCTGCCTCGTGCGACGACTTCGCCGCCATGCACGCCGGCGCCGGGGCCCATGTCGACGATGTAATCGGCGCTGCGGATGGCGTCTTCGTCATGCTCGACAACGAGGACGGTGTTGCCGAGATCACGCAGGCGGCGGAGGGTGACGAGCAGCCGGTCATTGTCGCGCTGGTGCAGGCCGATGCTGGGTTCATCGAGGACGTAGAGCACGCCGGACAGGCCCGAGCCGATTTGCGAGGCGAGGCGGATGCGTTGCGATTCGCCGCCCGACAGCGTGCCGGACTTGCGATCGAGATTGAGGTAATCGAGCCCGACATTATCGAGAAAGCCGAGCCGCTCGATGATTTCCTTGAGGATGCGTTCGCCGATGGTGCGCTGTTTCGGGGTGAGTTTTTCGGCGAGGTTCTTCGCCCAGGGGAAGGCCTGGGAGACCGGGCGGCGGACGGCATCGGCGATGGTTTCGCCGGCGATCTTGACGGCGAGGGCTTCGGGCTTGAGCCGGTCGCCGTGGCAGACTTCGCACGGCGCGGCGGATTGGTAGCGGGAGAGTTCCTCGCGCATCCAGGCTGATTCGGTGGCGCGCAGGCGCTTTTCGAGGTTGGCGATGACGCCTTCGAAGGGCTTGACGACTTCATAGGCCTTGCGGCCGTCTTCGAAGCGCAGCGGGATGGCCTTGCCGCCGGTGCCGTGGAGAATGGCGTGCTGCGCGGCTTCGGGCAGGGCGGACCAGGGGGATTTGAGGCTGAAATCATAGGCGCGGGCGACGCTGCCCAGGACCTGCATGTAATAGGGGCTGGGCGGGTTGGATTTGGCCCAGGGCATGACGGCGCCCTTTTCGATGCTGAGCGCGTGGTTGGGGACGATGAGATCGACGTCGAACAGCAGTTTTTCGCCGAGGCCGTCGCAGGCCGGGCAGGCGCCTTGCGGGGCGTTGAAGGAGAACAGCCGCGGCTCGATCTCGGCGATGGTGAAGCCGGAGACCGGACAGGCGAATTTTTCGGAGAAGGTGATGCGCTCGCCGCCATCCGCGGGTTCGGCGA
>JBMOGO010000152.1:0-5275 GCA_049318305.1 Polymorphobacter sp. | reverse complement strand
CAGCGTCACGCGCGCGCCTTGTGCCGCGAGCGCAGTTGCAATCGCAAAGCCCTGCTTGCCCGATGAGCGGTTGCCCAGGAAGCGTACCGGATCGATGGCCTCATGCGTCGGCCCGGCGGTGACCAGCGCATGCTGCCCCGCCAGCCGCCCGCCCCCGAACTGCGCCGCGATCGCGGCCATGATCGCCGGCACTTCGGGCAACCGCCCGGGACCGAACTCGCCGCACGCCATTTCGCCGTCGACAGGCTCCAGCACCGTCACGCCGTCGCCGCGCAGCACGGCGACATTGCGCCGGGTCGCGGCGTGCAGCCACATGCGGACATTCATCGCCGGCACCATCAACACCGGGGTGTCGGTGGCAAGCAGCAGCGTCGTTGCCAGGTCATCGGCCATGCCGGCGGCAGCGCGCGCCATCAGATCGGCGGTCGCCGGGCAAACAACGATCAGGTCTGCCGAGCGCGACAAGGCGATATGGCCCATCGTCGCTTCGTCCTCGAGATTCCAAAGGGACGTGCGCACCGGCGCTTCGGCCAGCGCCCCCAGGCTGAGCGGCGTGACGAAGCGCGCGCCGCCTTCGGTCAGCACCGGCGTCACCCGCGCCCCGGCCCGCCGGAGTTCGCGCACCAGCTCGAGTGCCTTGAACGCAGCGATACCGCCGCCGACGATAAGCAGGATGGTCTTGCCGTTCATGTTCGGGGGTTTAGCCGTCCGCGTGTCGCATGGCGAGTCAGCCGCGTCCGTCACTTCTTTCGATCTTCGGGCGATCTTGTTACGGCCCATGCGGTGATGCTGCGGCTGTCGCTATCGCCGCTGCGCTTCGAGCCGGGGTGAAGTCGCGTTGCTGGATCAGCGGCATTGGGCCACCGCGCCGGCCGGATTTGCACGCTGTCCTTGCAGGAGCGCAACGTATTTACCGCGACGATTTATCGCGCTAGCTTCCGATTCGACGCCGGGGAAGCGCCATGACTACGCATGGCTTGCATCCGGTTGACGGGGAGTGAGACAATTATGGCTGAAGATTGGGCAACTGACGTCTACAAATATGTCCCGGATGCCGATTCCGGCGTGATCGCGGGAATCGTTCGCTACTGCGGCATTGCGCTCAGGAACCGCGATTCGTCGCTGGTCTCGTTCACCGACTCGACCGAAACCGACCGCGTCCGCGAAAACTTCCTCAAGAAGAAACTGGCGCTGACCGATCCGGATAGCGATCTTGATGCTGCCATTGCCGCGGTGGGCGTGCGGATGAAGGGCGATCCCACGCGCAACCGCGTCACTGTCTATTATCTGCTCGCCGAAGCCTATGGAAAGCTCGGCCTGTTCGGCGGCGGCAAGGCTGATGACGATACGGCGGTTGCGCCGCTGCCCTTGATGGCAGCAGCGGCCGTTCGGAAAGAGCCGCAGCGTCGGCCGGGCGCCGCGATCGGCTTGATGCAGTGGCTGCCGATGGGCGTGCTGGTGCTCGGCGGCGTCGGCTTTCTGTGGCTGCTGTCCACGCCAAAGGCGCCGCAGGTCGTGGCCGCTCCGGAAGTCGCCGCTGCTCCGGTTGCAGCGCCAGCGCCAGCAATTCCGGATGGCGCCGGTATCACCAACACCGAAGTCGACGGCAAGCCCGTGGTCTCGATCTATTTCGATACCGCCAAGTCCGACATCTACCCCAATTTCGAAGCGCGCACCGAAGCGTTGCGGACCTGGCTTGCCGAACATCCCGATACGCATCTCCAAATCTCGGGCTTCAACGATCCGCGCGGTGATGCGGCATTCAATGCTGAACTGTCGAAAAATCGCGCCTTTGCGGTGCGTGATTCGCTCGCCAAGCTGGGTGTGCCGCTGACCGCGATGGATCTCGTCAAGCCGGCGGATACCACCGACACCGTCGACTCGCTGGCGGGAGCGCGCCGGGTCGATGTCACGGTGGAAGATGGCCCGGTGCCGGTCGCCGAAGTCGCAGCGGAAGCGCCTGCCGCTGCCGCTGCCGCTGCCGCACCGGCCGCGCCGACGCCCTGAGGCGCAGCGTCAGCCGAGGAACTGCATCGCCGCCGCGCCCGCAGCGGCGGCGATGACCAGCCAGATCGATGACCAACCGGCGCGCTGGCGTCGCGCCGGCAACGGCGGCAAAGGCGGCGCATCGGGTGCGGCGCCCGGAATCGGGTTGGCCGCCACCCATTGCCGCAGGATACGCGGCAATTGCGCCAGCGCCCGGGCATTTTCGACCAGGCGATCGGCGATCACCGCTTCCGGCCCCATTTCATCGCGCACCCAGTCACGCACATAGGGTTCGGCGACTTCCCACATGTTCACATGCGGGTCGAGCGTCAGCGCCACGCCTTCGACCATCACCATGGTCTTTTGCAGCAGCAGCAGATGCGGCTGCACCGCCATGTCGAAACTGCGGGTGATGGCGAACAGCCCCTCCAGCAGGTCGGTGATGGCGATATCCTTGGCGCGCTTGCCGCGAATCGGTTCGCCCACCGACCGCAACGCGGTGGCAAAGGCACCGACATTGTGGTGGCCGGGGACATAGCCGGCCTCGAAATGGATTTCGGCGACGCGCTTGTAGTTGCCGGTGACCAGCCCGAACAGGATTTCGGCGAGGTACATGCGGGCGCGGCGGTTGATGCGGCCCATGATGCCGAAATCGATGACCCCGATACGCGCGCTATGCCCATCCCGCGGCGGAATGACGAACAGATTGCCCTGGTGCATGTCGGCATGGAAGAACCCCTGCGCGATCGCCTGCGCGAGGAAACCGTGCACCAGCACCTCGGCCAGCTTGCGCCGGTCGAAATCCAGCGCTGCCAGCGCGGCGGTGTCGCTCAGCTTGATGCCGTCGATCCAGTCGATGACCAGCGTGCGGCGCGACGACAGGCCCCAATCGACCGCCGGCACGACGAAATCGGGTTCGCCGAGCAGGATTTCCGCCAGTTCCGAGGCCGATGCCGCCTCGCGGCGCAGGTCGAGCTCGGCTTCGGTCCAGCCCTTGAAGGTGGCGATGACGGCGCGCGGCCGCAGCCGGGCAAATTCGCCGCCGAGCAGCTCGATATGGCCGGCAGCCCATTCATAGGTGTCGATGGCGGTGGCGAGTGTGGCCTCGATGCCGGGACGCAGCATCTTGATGGCAACGGCGCGGCCGTCCCTGGTGACGCCGCGGTGCACCTGCGCCATCGAGGCAGCACCGATGGCAACCGGGTCGATCGATTCGAACCGCTCCTGCCACGGCCCGCCCAGGCCGGCGTTGAGGCTGGCCTCCAGCGCCGAAAACGGCAGCGGCGGCAGCGAATCCTGCAGGCGAACCAGGTCGGTCGCCGCTTCGATGCCGATCAGGTCCGGCCGCGTGGCGAGCGCCTGGCCCAGCTTGACCGCGGCCGGGCCGACAGCGCCCAGGCCGGCGGCGAAATCCGGCGTTTGCGGTGCGCCGGTGCCGATGCGGGCGATACGCGCGACCAGCCTTATGCTGCGCGGCGCACGTGGATCCTCGAACGGGCGCAACGCGCCATGCCGGGCGAGGCGGCGGCCCCAGACAAGCATCCGCGACAGATGGACGATGGTGGCGGTCATGCGGAGATTAGATCTTCCAGCCGGAATGCACAGCGACGGCACCGCCCAGGATCGGCCGATATTTGACGTTCTTGAACCCGGCCGCCTCGATCATCCCGGCGAACGCCGGCATCTTGGGAAAGCGCCGGATCGATTCGATCAGGTAGCGATAGCTTTCCGAATCATTGGCGACCAGCTTGCCGATGCGCGGCACCAGCTTTTCGGAATAGACGTCATAGGCCTCGCCGAACCCCGGCCATTCGGTGGTGGAGAATTCCAGGCAGAAGAACCGTCCGCCAAAGGTCAGCACCCGGTGCGCTTCCGCCAGCGCCGCCGGAATATCGGTGACGTTGCGGATACCGAAGGCGATCGTATAGGCCTCGAAACTGCGGTCCGGGAACGACAGCGTCTCGGCATTTTCCTCGCGCCAGATCATCGAGGTGATGCCGGCCTTGGCGGCACGTTCGATGCCGACGTCGAGCATGTTGGGGTTGATATCGGCCACCGTCACGCTGGCGCCGGATTTTTCGATGCGAAAGGCGATGTCGCCGGTGCCGCCCGCCATGTCGAGGATGCGCTCGCCGGGCTGCGGCTTCAGCGCGCGGACGAAATCATCCTTCCACACCCGGTGCATGCCGGCCGACATCAGGTCGTTCATGATGTCGTAGCGCTTGGCGACCGATGCAAAGACTTCGCCGACGCGGCGGGTCTTTTCCTGCGGGTCGACGTCTTCATAGCCGAAGCTGACGGTCTTGGGGGTCGGTTCGCTCATGCCACGCCTCTAGCCTTCCCTTGGCGGCACCGCAAACGCGCCCTATGTCGCGTGTCTGTTTCTTCGCGGTTTCGGTTTGAAATCGCCCTTTCGATCGCCGCACCATGCCCGAACTTCCCGAAGTCGAAACTGTCATGCGCGGCCTTGCCCCGGTCTGGTTGGGGCAACGCTTCACGCGCGTCACGCTCAACCGTGCCGATCTGCGCCGACCATTCCCCGATGGGCTGGGGCAGCGGCTGACCGGCGCCACAATCATCGCCTGCCGCCGCCGCGCCAAATATGGCCTTGTCGATACCGACCGCGGCGACACGATGGTCCTGCATCTCGGCATGTCGGGCCGGATGCGCGTCGATCCGGCAGAGATCGGCAAGCATGATCATGTCGTTTTTGAAACTGGCAATGGCCGCGTCGTCGCCTTCAACGATGCCCGGCGCTTCGGGTCGCTCGACTTGGTAGAAACCGCGACCGCCGACCAGCACCCGCTGCTCGCCGGCATCGGGCCGGAGCCGCTGGGGCCGGACTTCGGGCTGGCCTTGCTCTCGCGTGCCTTTGCCGACCGGCTGGCGCCGGCCAAGGCGCTGCTGCTCGACCAGCGCATCATCGCCGGGCTGGGCAACATCTACGTCTGCGAGGCGCTGTACCGCGCCGGCATCCACCCGGCGCGCGCCGGCGGTACGGTGGCGAGCGCGCAGCTGAAGGCGCTGGCAGCAGCAATTCCGGCGGTGCTGGAGGAAGCCATCGCGGCGGGCGGTTCGTCCTTGCGCGATCACGCGGCACCCGATGGCACGCTGGGTTATTTCCAGAAGACGTTTTCGGTTTATGGACAGGAAGGCAACGCCTGCCCGTCGTGCGCAAAACCCGTTGAGCGGATTGTGCAGTCTGGCCGTTCGAGTTTCTTCTGCGCCAAATGCCAACGTTGATATGTTGGAGAAGTCGGGGCCTGCCCGCTCCCCGCCCGGCCACCCT
>JBMOGO010000151.1:0-5315 GCA_049318305.1 Polymorphobacter sp. | reverse complement strand
GAAGCGACTGGGGAGCAAGCCATGACCATTTTCATCCGGGCGCTGGCACTGGCCACCGCCGCCGCCATCGCGGCGAGCCCGGCGCTGGCGGCGCGCCCCAGCCAGTTGGTGATCTTCGGCGACAGCCTGACCGATGCCGGCAACATCAACGCCTCCGTTGGCGGCGACTTCTTCAATCCCGTCGCTGCCGGCTATTTCCCCGGCCGCTTCACCAATGGCCCCGACTATACCGACATCATCAACCAGCGCCTTTATGGCAGCCTGACGACACCGTCACTGCTCGGCGGCAGCAATTACTCGTTCGGCAGCGCTCGCGTCGTTAACCACGGCGATCCTGTTCCAGACCTGGCGCTGCAACTCGGCTTCCACTTCGCCGCGACCGGCGGCATCGCCGATCCCGATGCGCTTTATATCATCAACCTGGGCGGCAACGATGTGTTCGGTCTGCAGAGCGGCAGCATCGGCGCATTCGCCAACAGCGCTGCCTATACGACAGCACTGCTCGACACCGTTCAGGGCAGCCTGCTTGCCCTGTCCGCCGCCGGCGCCAGCCGCATCCTGGTCACCGGCATCCCCAACACCACCGCTACCGGCTTCGCCGTCGAGGGGCTTTTGCAGGCGCGGCTGAACAGCGTCGAACCGCTGCTCGGGTCGACCGAACTGCTGCGCTTCTCCTACCAGAATTTCTTCATCGCGCTGGCGACCGATCCCGGGTCGTTCGGCGTCGCGCCCTTCACGCAGAGCGGCAATTGCATCGGCAACCGCCCGGTCGTCGCCGGGGTGATCAACTGCAACGGCTATTTCAGCTTCGACGGCATCCACCCGACGGCACAGGTGCACCGCGCCCTGTCGCGCGAAGTCGCCGCTGCTGCCGGCATCGCCGTGCCCGAACCCGCAACCTGGGCGATGCTGATCGCCGGCTTCGGCCTTGTCGGCGCGGTGATGAGGCGGCAGCGGGCAGTGGTCGCTTAATTCGGGAAGAATTTCTGCGTTACCAGCGTGCCGACAGCGGCCGCCGAGCCGGTGAGGAACGTGCCCCACACAAGGTCAAGCATCGTGACCTTCAGGCTCCACACCTTCAGCGTGGCATAGTTGGTCATGTCATAGGTCATGTAGCAGAAGAAGCCGAACAGCGCCCCCTGCACCAGCGCCGTCTGCCATTTGCCGGCAGCCAGCGCCGGCTGCACGGCAAAGATCATCACGCCGGCGATATAGAGCAGATAGAAGACCACCGCCGGGCCGAGGCGGAAGTTTTCGGCCATCATCGAACCGATTTCCGGCTTGTAGAGCCGGGTCGACATGGTGATCAGCCACACCGAATCGATCAGCGCAAAGGCGATTCCGGTGGCGACATAGGCGGTGATGGTGCGTGCAATCATGCCCCAACCATAGGCACGCGACCTTATGCCGTCCAAGATGTTTTTGACATCGGAGGGCTTGTGACATGATGATGACTGCGACGCTGGGGGGAACCGGCACGTAAGGAGCATTATGGGGGGATCCAGCTTTGACCCGGCTCCGGGGCTTGTGTCGCGCACGGCGCGCGCTGCGCTGGTGGCGTTTTACCACCGCCAGGGCTGGCGCGCCGAAAGCGAAGGGCCGATTCCGCGCCGCTGCATCATCATCGCGGCGCCGCACACATCCAACTGGGATTTCCTGTATTTCATCGGCCTGACCCATGACCTGGGCGTGCGCGCGCATTTCATGGGCAAGAAGGAGCTGTTCCGCTGGCCCCTGAACGGCCTGATGCGCGAAAATGGCGGCATCCCGGTCGATCGCTCGCGCGGCGGCAATTATGTCCAGGCGATGATCGAGGAGTTTCGCCGCCGTGACGATTTCGTGCTGACCATTGCGCCCGAAGGCACGCGCAGCGCCGTGCGCAAATGGCGCACCGGTTTCTACCACATCGCCATGGGCGCCGGTGTGCCGCTGGTCTGCGGCCTGATGGATTATGCCCGCAAAGTCGGCGGCCTGGGCCCGGCGATGATGCCGAGCGGCAATTATGCAGCGGACATGGCCAAGGTCGAAGCCTATTACCGGTCGGTGACGCCAAAACATCCGCAACACGCGATGGCCAACATCGTCGCGTCGAGCGACAACAACATGGCCGCTTTTGGCGGCATCGGGGAAATCGCGTGATGATATCGGCACTGGCGATCAACCTTGGCGCCATCATGCTGGCGATGCTGCTGCTGTGGCGGGTCTCGGTCGCACTGAAGGACGCCAGCTTCATCGATGCGGTCTGGGCCTATGGCATGGTCGGACTGGCGCTGCTGTCGGCGGCGCAACTGCCCGGCGGGCCGCGGGGGCCGCATGGCTGGGCGTTGCTGATGCTGGTGACGATCTGGGGGCTGCGGCTGGGCACCCATCTGCTTCTGCGCTGGCGCCGGCTGGGCATCGATCCGCGCTATGAACGCATCATCGGCGGCACCATGAAGCAGCGCGGCTGGAGCTTTTCCAAGGCGTCGCTGGTCATGGTGTTCGCCATGCAGGGGCCGCTGTTGTGGCTGGTCTCGATGCCAGCGCAGGCGGGCATTCTCGCCGATACCGGCGCCGCCATCGGCGCGCTGGGCAGCATCGGCATCGCGCTGGCGGTCATCGGCATCGGTTTCGAAAGCCTGGGCGATTTGCAGCTGGAGGCATTCCGCAACGACCCCGCCAGCCATGGCAAGGTGCTCGATACCGGGCTGTGGCGCTATACCCGCCACCCCAACTACTTCGGCGACGCCTGCACCTGGTGGGGCATCTGGCTGGTCGCGATCGGCGCCGGCGCCGGGCTGTGGACGATCGCCGGCCCGGTGTTCCTGACCTTCACGCTGGTCAAATGGAGCGGCGCGGCGCTGCTCGAAAAAGGCCTCAAGAAGAAGCGGCCGGACTATGCGGCGTATATCGCGCGGACATCGTCGTTCATTCCTTGGCCGCCGAAGGGGTAACAGCGGGAGGCAAACGAAGTCCGCATCTGGGACATCTCGGCCATTCCTGGCGGGGTCGCTGAACGGCTGCTTTCGCTCGGAGTCGTCATTCGCGCTGGGATTGCAGCGAGGACGTCAAACGGCCAACGCCGTCATCGCCGAGGCCGCAATGCAAGAAGCCCCCGATCGAGGGCCATTTTTGTAAACAGCTCTGCCGCGCCACGAGTGGCCGGCTTTTACTTCGCCTCACAAGTCTGGAATCCGACCGGCGTCGAAAGTGATGGTCGAAAAATTGTCCGACAAACTGCGGCAAATACGAAGCCGCCGGGGGGATCGACCGATGAGCCCGCCGGCCGAGGCGATGGCGCGCTTTGCCGAACAGATGATCGTGCCTTGGCGGCGGTGACAAAAAAGCCGGCGCCTCGCGGGTTTGCGACACGCCGGCCATTCATGGTTCGTGGATTCAGGCGGCGGCCGCAGCCAGACGCTGCCGCCGCCGTGCGGCACCGACAATGCCAAAGCCGGCGATCAGCATCATCCAGCTGGCGGGTTCAGGCACCGCGCCGGTGCCCAGCACACCCACGCTCGTGCCTGCCGAAAGCAAACTGGTGTTCGCGGCACTGGCGCCGCAAGCTTGGCCCTGGCAGTAGAAAAACGATCCAAAAGACGAATTACCAGTGATCAACTTGGCATCCGTACCCACGCCAGAAAAGGGCACAAAGGCGCCATAAAGACCATCGAAGGTTGTGACGCTGTCGAACAACCCGACCTGATGTGACCCTCCATCCGACGCATCCTGAAAATCGAGTTGAGTCACATTCGTCGCTTTCCCGGGCACGTTGAAGGCCCAAGTGAACGCCGGGAATGGGTTCGGCGTTGTGCCTTGCGTCGTCGTCACCAGTGCTGAGTCGACACTGGTAAGCTTGTTGGTCAGCGTGTCATACTGGTACGTAATTGATCCGCTCAACGTGCCGCCGCTTTGCAGCGCCGCACCGGAAAAGCTCAGCGTGGCAAGGGAATTGGCAGCATCGGCGGCCGTGCCGAGCGCCAGGCAGGCACCGAGCAGCAAAATCTTGAGTGACTTCATGGTGAGTATTCCCCTAACTTCGTCCGGACAGCGGACGCCCCCGGCTGGTTTGACATGTGCCACCCACCCGCAGGCGGACATACAGGCTGTCAATCCCTTAAGTCCAAACGGGTCTGCAAGGTCGCACACACTCAAAATGGGGTGGTCGGCTTGGCTGCGGTCGTTTATCACGCGCGGAGGGGGGGAGTGCATGAACAACGGCGCACCACGCCAGGGCCAGCAGCCGCTGCGCGCCGTCGCGCGCATTATCGATGAATGGTCCTATGATATCGCGCAGAAATGGTTCGCGTTTTTCGGCGGTGACACCAAGCTGGCGGCAATCTGCCTGTTCACCGAATTGGCCAACACCGAATATATATTGGCCGATGCCGCGCTGGCGGCGCGCTATCGCAAGTGCTTTGTGCCGCCCGCCGATTGCCGGCCGGTACCGCTGGCCTCCATCGCCCAAGCACTCAATCTCGATGCCGAAACTGTGCGCCGCAAGATAGTGGAGCTAAAGGGGCGCGGACTGGCGGTTACCGATGATCGCGGCGTCATTATCAATATGGATTATCTCGCCGATAATGCGCTGCGCGATGAATATGAAAATCTGTCCGTCCGCCTCAACACGCTGATCGCGGATCTGGATCGGCTGATCATCAACAATGGCTATGATGCGGCGCCGCTAGCCGATCTGGCTGCTGCACTCGCCATCGATCACACGGTTATTGATGCATACAGCAATCTGGTCGCCATCCTCATCGGCAAATACATGTCGCGTACACTGGTCGAGGGTTCGCTGATTTTTGGTGCCGATCGCGACAGCGCTGCGGTTTATTTCACCATTTATGTCGAGAACAAGCGCCAGATCACCCATGATCCTGTTTTGTCAAAGGCCTATGCTTGGCTCGACAGTCCGACCCCGCGTGAAGAGCGCCGCCCGGTCAGCGGCAACTTCATCGCCCGCCGCGTCGGGCTACCGCCCGAAACCGTGCGCCGCAAGATCAATCGCATGATCGCCATGGGCATCATCGAGCGCACCACGCGCGGCCTTTTGGTGATCCCCATGCCGGGAGTGATGAATATGCACGCCATGCGTTCATATCATCAGATTATTGCCCTGCTGAAATCAGTGCAGCTTATCGCCGCCCACGCGGCTTGACGCAGCGGCGGTTTGGTCGGCCAAGCATTTGGCCTGCGGGCGAAATGACACATTCCTGCCCCCAAATCGTCGAGGCTGCCTCGACGAGTGTGAATGGCATATATCGGGGTAAGCTGCCGTTCCGTAAGCGATGTGCCGAGGCCCTTCAGGGCTTGAAGTTCCACGGCATGAGATG
>JBMOGO010000150.1:0-5362 GCA_049318305.1 Polymorphobacter sp. | reverse complement strand
CGGTGGCCTGCTTGATCGGAAAGCTCGCCGGCGGCGTCTTGGTGATGAAGCTGAATGACCGATCGGCATAGACGGTGATGACGGTCGGGATCGGGGTGCCCTTTTCAAGGGATTCGGTCTTGGCGTTGAACGCCTTGCAGAATTCCATGATGTTGACGCCCCGCTGACCGAGCGCCGGGCCGATTGGCGGGGACGGGTTGGCGCTGCCGGCTTTCACCTGCAGCTTGATATAGCCGGTAATCTTCTTTGCCATGATGGCTCTCCTGTAGTGGTGCAAACGGCCAGCGAACCAGCCTCCCACGGTGAAAGTCGGGAAGCGAAGGTTCTACTTCTGCTTCTCGACCTGTTCGAAGGCGAGTTCGACCGGGGTTGCCCGGCCGAAGATCGACACCGAAACCTTGACGCGGCCGTGATCGAAGTCGATTTCCTCGACCAGGCCGTTGAACGATGCGAACGGCCCGTCGAGAACGCGGACCTGGTCGCCAATTTCGAAATTCGCCTTGCGCTTGATCTTGGCCGACGGCGTGTCTTCAACCTTGGTGTTGAGGATGCGCGATGCTTCGGCTTCGGAAATCGGCTGCGGCTTGTTCTGCTGCCCCAGGAATCCGGTGACCTTGGGGGTGTTCTTGACGAGGTGATAAACGTCGTCGGTCATGTCCAGCTTGGCGAGCACATAGCCCGGAAAGACTTTCTTCTCGACGGCGCGCTTCTTGCCCTTGAAGACTTCGTTGACTGTTTCGGTCGGGACCGAAACTTCATCGATGAACACGTCGAGGCCCTTGCGGGTGGCCTCGGTCAGGATCGCTTCGCGAACCTTGTTCTCGAAACCCGAATAGGCGTGAATGATGTACCAGCGCGACATGGAGGTTTTGGCCCTTAACCGGCGAGACTGAGCAGGAATTTGACGAAGCGACCGAGCACCTGGTCGACGCCGAGGAAGAACACCGACAGCAATGCCGTCATGATCAGCACCATGATCGTCGTGGTGATGGTCTCGCGGCGCGTCGGCCAGGTCACCTTGGCGACCTCGGCGCGCACCTGGCGCACGAACTCGCCGGGGGAAACCCGGGGTTTCACGGCAGGAGCCGGTTTTGCCTTCGCTTCGATCGCCATCGAATCAGTCACTCTTTCCGAAACAGACGTCAAAAAACACCAAAATCCGGCCGTTGCCCCACATTGCCGGGGCGCACAACCGGTACCGCAATCACCCGAACCCTAAGTCTGTCGCCAGCCCTGCCTTTTCAAGCGTGACTGGCAGGAGTGGAGGGGCTCGAACCCCCGGCCCTCGGTTTTGGAGACCGATGCTCTACCAACTGAGCTACACTCCTAGGGTCGGGCTGCGGGCTATACCGATGGCACCCCCATAGCGCAAGTGGCGGTTGGTACCGCGGCGCAAGAGGCGGTTGAAACCTGAGGCCATGCCGCCTAAAGGACCGGCTCCGAGCGGGCGTAGCATAGTGGTAATGCACTAGCCTTCCAAGCTAGCTAGGAGGGTTCGATTCCCTTCGCCCGCTCCAGAACGATTGTCGCGGCGCCGACCTTAATCCACCCGCGCTGCCGCCGTTCAAACCCTCGACATGCACGGAGGGTTTCCATGACGATCCAGACTGGCCAGTTGCTGGCCGATGCCCCCGCATCGCCGCAAGATACGGCCGGCCTTGCCTGGTTCGACCAGATCCGCGTGCTGTTGCTGGAGACACGGCTGCCGCCACAACCCGAAGTCTATGATTTGCTCTGGCGCTATGTGCGCGACGAGAACCATGACCTGTCGCTGGCTGTCGATGCGGCGATCACGAGCGGCGGCCTTGATCTGTCCGCCGTCGCGGCGCTGCGCCGCAGCCATTGCGGCGAAGTCGGCGCCACCGAGGTGGCGGCGCTGGTCGAGGCGGCGCATGGTCAGGCCGAAGCCCTGACTCACAGCATCGAGGCCGGGCGCACCGACCTTGCCGAATATGGCCGCGCCATTGCCGATGGCGGCGCCGCGCTGGAAACCCCGCTCGATGCGACCGCGCTGGCAGAGCTGCTCGAACAACTGAGTGCAGCGACTGCCGCCATGCAGGTTGCCAATGCCCGGCTGGAAGGCGAACTCGCTACCGCCGCGGCCGAAGCCCGCGCGCTGTCGGAAAAGCTGGGCACCGCCGAACGCGCCGCGATTACCGACCCATTGACTGGCGTGCTCAACCGGCGCGGCACGTTCGAAATGCTGGAACGCGTCCAGTCGGAGATGCGCGCCGCCGGGCAACATCTGTCGGTGGCAATGCTTGATATCGATCATTTCAAGCGTTTCAATGATCGCTTCGGCCATGCGCTGGGCGACGAAGTGCTGCGCTTTGTCGCCCGCCATGTCGCCGATCGCATCGCGCCGCGCGGCGGCACCGTCGGCCGCCTTGGCGGCGAGGAGTTTGTTGCCGTGCTGCCCGGCCATGACGTGATGGCGGCAACGGCGATCATCGACCGCGCTCGCGCCGAATTGGCCAGCCAGATCATTCGCAATGCCGTCGATGGTTCGAGCATGGGCCGGGTCAGCTTTTCAGCCGGCGTCTCCGGCGATCGCCCCGACGACAGCAGCGACACGCTGGTCGAACGCGCCGACAAGGCGCTGTACAACGCCAAGCGGATGGGGCG
This sequence comes from Polymorphobacter sp., assembly GCA_049318305.1. GTDB lineage: Bacteria > Pseudomonadota > Alphaproteobacteria > Sphingomonadales > Sphingomonadaceae > Sandarakinorhabdus. Next base: position 2,737 of record JBMOGO010000150.1, on the reverse strand, counting down.
CGACCGGGTGGTACCCGACCGGGGCTAGGCGGGTGTTGCAGAGCGCGCCTGCAAACCAATCGTTGACACCCGCGCGCCCATTCGCCACTAGGCCCGCTCTCTCGTCAGGCGTCCAATGGAGGGGTGGCCGAGCGGTCAATGGCAGCAGACTGTAAATCTGCCGGGTTTTCCCTACGTTGGTTCAAATCCAACCCCCTCCACCACGTCACTCGATCCGAAATTTTCGCTCCGTCCCCGGCTTGCCACGGCTGGCCGCGTCAAATTGCCTATTGTGCATCCTTGGAAACTCATGTGCGTTACTTGGTTTGAAGGAGTAACAATCATGCGCAAACTGACCATTCTTGGTATCGCCATTGCTCTTACTGGCGGCAGCGCCACCGCAGCGCTGGCCCAGGCGGCGACAGCGGCCGCTGCCATCACGCCCGGCGCGACGATCTACGATACCGCCGGCAATGCCATTGCCACCGTCGATTCGGTCAGCGGTGGCAATGTCATCGTCAACACCGGCACCAACAAGCTCGCCATTCCGCAGGCGTCGTTCGGCACCAGCCCGAAGGGGCCTGTGATTGCGGCGACCCGTGAGCAGCTCGATGGTGCTGCAACGCAGGCCGCCACCGCTGCCAAGGCGGCGTTGATGGCGCAACTGGTTCCCGGCGCCGACATCCACGGAATCACCGGCGCCGCCGTGATCGGCAAGGTCAAGACCGTCGAAGGCGACACAGTGCTGGTCGAGACGCTTAAGGGCGAAGTTCGTGTGCCCGCAGCCGGTTTCAGCAGCGGCCCCGGCGGCATTACCCTTGGCATGTCGGCGGCCGATTTCGACGCTGCTGTCGCTGCGGCAAAACCCGGCGCCTGATGCCCACATGACAGCGCGGGGCTTTGCCGCTAAGCCCCTCGCATGGGACGCAGACCAGTTACCCGCAATCACGGGCCAAAATCCACCTATCCGCGGCTGTACGGCCGCCACGCCGTGTTCGCGGCGCTGGACAACCCGCAACGGATGTTCCGCAAACTGTACCTGACGCCGGCGACGTCGAAGGTCGTGGTCATCCCCAGGGGCCTAAACGTCCAATATGGCGATGACGCCGACCTGGGCCGGCTGGTGCCACCCGATGCGCCGCACCAGGGCTTTGTGCTCGAAGTCGAGCCGCTCGAATCGGTCTGGCTCGGCGACGTGCTCGCCGATGCCGCCAATGACGGTGAAAACCGCCCGATCATCGTGCTCGACCAGGTGACCGATCCGCACAATGTCGGCGCCATCATGCGCAGCGCCGCCGCCTTCAATGCGCGCGCACTGGTGACGCAGGACCGCCACGCGCCGGGCGAATCAGGCGTGTTGGCACGCTCGGCGTCGGGCGCGCTCGAAACCCTGCCGTGGTGCCGGGTCGTCAACCTGGCGCGCGCGCTCGACGAAATCGGCGAGGCCGGCTTCTGGCGGATCGGCCTGGATGGCACCGCCGACACCGACCTGGAAACCGCGATGGCCAAGACCCAGCCCTGCCTGATCCTCGGCGCCGAAGGCGAAGGCATGCGCGCCCTCACGAGGGAACGCTGCGACCAGTTGGCAAAGCTGCCGATTTCGGCTGCTATGGAGAGTTTGAACGTCTCCAATGCCGGGGCTATCGCATTGTACGCGGCAGCGCGGCGCGCGTTGTGACCGCGGCGCAATCCCTTGCCGATGCCTATACCGCTGCCTGGAACACCGGCAGCCCGGCCGCCGTCGCCGCCTTTTTTGCGTGCGATGGCAGCATTACCATCAACGCCGGCACGCCGTGGCATGGCCGCGACGGCGTCGCCGCCATGGCATCGGGCTTCTTCGCCGATATCCCGGATCTGGCGCTGTGCTGCGACGCCGTCCGTACCGCTGGCAGCCATGTCGCCTATTTGTGGACCTTTACCGGCACCCACTCCGGCAGCGGCAACCCGGTCAATATCAGCGGCTGGGAAGAATGGCAGCTGGCTACTGATGGCACGATCCAGACATCGCTAGGCTGGTTCGATGCCGATGACTATGCCCGGCAGACCGCGCCTCAATAACTCTCCGCCGCATACACCTTCGTCACATCGCCGTCCCAGGCGCCCTGATACAGCGCCAGCATCCGGTCGGCATTGGTCAGACCGCTGGCGGCAATCTCGCGCAGCGGGTTGAGGAAGCCCTGTTCGGTATCACCCATGCGGTTCAGCCGGGCGCGGCGGGCGAGGCCCTTGTCGGCAATGTCGAGCACCTGCTTCGCCAGGTCCTGCAGCGTGCCGCCATTGGGGCTGGCCGCCTGCAGGGCGAGCCGCGGCACTTCGGCGCGCAGCCGGTCATGGTCGGCATGGCTCCAGCCCTTGACCAGGTCCCACGCCGCATCCATCGCGACATCGTCATACAACAGCCCGACCCAGAACGCCGGCAGCGCACAGATGCGGTCCCAGCGGCCGCCATCGGCGCCGCGCATTTCCAGATAGCCCTTCATGCGGACTTCGGGGAACGCCGTCGACAAATGGTCCTTCCAGTCGGCGATGGTCGGCTTTTCGCCGGGCAGCACGCTCAGCTTGCCGTCGAGGAAGTCGCGGAAGCTGAGGCCCGCCGCATCGATGTACTTGCCGTCGCGGTAAACGAAGTAAATCGGCACATCGAGCGCATAATCGGTGTAGCGTTCAAAGCCGAAACCGGTTTCGAACACGAACGGCAATGTGCCGGTGCGCGCCGGGTCGGTATCGGTCCAGATATGGCTGCGGAACGATTTGAAGC
>JBMOGO010000149.1:0-5477 GCA_049318305.1 Polymorphobacter sp. | reverse complement strand
TGCGCGCCATTCCAGGCTTTGCCTTTGGTGTCTGGTTGCACGCGCATCACGATGAGTTTTCGACGGCACTCGCGCGATATCGCCCCGCGCTTCTGCTCAAGGTGGCGCTCGTCGTGATGGTTGTGTTGATGGTCGTGCGGGTCGACCAGTACGCAACGCTGGCGCTGGTCTGGCTGGTGGTGACACTGGCCTATGCTTGCGACCGTGCCGGCACGCCAACCTGGCTGTCGGTCAACTGGCTCGCCTCGCGGGGGCCATTGACCTATTCGCTCTACATGTTGCATCCGTTGGTCGCGACTGTGTTCCTCGCCGTTTTGTTTCCGCGGCTGCTCGGCACTTCATTGCCGGCACGGACTTTGGGGGTCTTGGCATCATTGCCCGTGCTTTATCTTGCAGCGGTGGTATCGCTTCGTTACTTCGAAGCGCCGGCGAGGCGTGCGATCGTGCGGCTGGGCGGCGCGGAACCGGAACGGCCCCATGCTCGGGCTTGAACAGCGGCTTCGGCGTGCGTCGGCTGCTGGAATATCATCGCACGGCGGGTACACCGCGTCCTGCAATTTGCCATCAACTGGGTTGAAATCATCGTGAATTCGGTTCGTTATGCTGGCCTCGCCTCCGGGCTTCTGCTGGTCTCCGCTGTCGCGGGCAAGGCGACGCCCGTAGCGATTCCGCTGCCTTCCGATCGACCACAGGCCATCACCGCCGAAAGCGATGCGTTCCTGCGTGCGCTCGGCGACCGGGCAGGCAGTGTCGACTTTACCGCCCGGTTGACGGCCGCCGCGATAGTTTTGCCGGTGCTCGGCGAACGTTCGCAGGACGTGTTGGCCGCACGTGCCGCACGCGACCAGGCGCGATCGCGATTGTTTCCGGGGTTGGGGCTCGATTTTATCGGGGCGCGTACCATTACGCGCGATTTGCAGTCACCAACGACCCAGGTCGAAAACCTGTCACCATTGCGGCGTAACGACATCATCGGTTCGGTAGATCAGCTGGTCACCGATTTTGGTGCGACGTCGGCGCGGATAAGGGCCGGCAATGCCACCACCGATGCGGCACGGGCCGATCTCGATGCGACGCGCAACACGGCGCTGCTGCAACTGGTTGCCGCCTGGTACGGTGTGCTGGCGGAACAGACCGCGACGGCGTTGGCGCGCAGCAATGTCGATCGCATGCGCACACTGGCCGATGGCGCGGCACTGCGGTTCGAACGCGGGGTGGACAGCGGCGGCGACGTGGCGCGGGCGCGATCCTATCTTGCGGCAGCGCAAAGCCAGACGATAGGCTTCGAGCGGCGGCTCAAGGCTGCCGAGGCACGGTATTTCGAGCTGTTCGGTGAAGCACCCGGTCAACTCGGTCGCCCCGGTAGCGGCGTTGACGGAGCGGCGCACCCCGATGATGTGCGGCCCGAACTGGTTGCGGCGCGCGCCCAGGAACGGGCGGCACAAGCGGCGCTCGATGCGGCGAAATCCGACCGGTTGCCGCGGATCGATGCCCGGATCAGCAGCTCGGGGTATGATGTTCTGCGCGGATCGACGCCGGCTTATGATGTGCGGGCGCAACTGACGCTGCGGCAACGGTTTTCGACGGGCGGGGCCGAGGCAGCGCGTGTCGCCGAACTGGCGGCGCGCCGGCGTGCGGCGGGGCTATCGGTGGATCGCATCGCGGCGGCGGTTGACCGCGAAGGCAGTATTGCCGCTGCCGATGTCGACGGGCTGGCGGCATCGCTGGCGCCGCTGCAGGCGGCCTATCTCGACAGTCGGCGCGCGCGTGACCTGTTCGCCGAGCAATTTCGGGTGTCGCGTGGCACCTTGTTCGATGTCCTGCGGGCGGAACGTGATCTGCTCGAGTCTGCGTTGACGCTGGCGCAGACAAACTATGATCTTGACGTCGCGCGCTATACACTGCTGGCGCGGCAAGGCGGCCTGATCGAATTTTTTGGCATGACGCCGGCGGTGGTTGCTGCCGGCGGGGAGAATGACCGATGATGCGCACGCGCACGGCCTGGTTGTCGCCGTGGCTGGCAGAGCCGTTGGCGGCACATCGCGCCACCTTCATCAAGGTGGCTATTGCAGCAGTGCTGACCAACGTCTTCGCACTGGCGACGTCGCTGTATTCGATGACGGTTTATAATCGCATCGTCCCCAACAACGCCACCGATTCACTTATCGCGCTGTCGATCGGCATCGGCATCATCATGGTCTTCGACTTTGTGCTGCGGATGCTGCGCGGCTATTTCATCGATGTCGCCGGGCGCGAAGTCGATGCCAAGCTGGGCGCATCGGTGTTCAAGACGTTGATTTCGATGCGGCTGGCCAACAAGCAGGGTTCGAGCGGGGCCTTTGCCGGCCTGCTGCGCGAGTTCGAAACGCTGCGTGAGTTTTTCGCCAGCGCCACTATCGTCGCGCTGGTCGATGTGCCCTTCGTATTGCTGTTTTTGGTCGTCATATGGGCGATTGCCGGGCCGGTCGTACTGGTGCCGCTGCTGATGATTCCGCTGGTCATCGGCTCGGCGATGGTGGTGCAGCCGGGTCTGGACCGGATGGCCGGCAGCGTGCTCGGCCTGGGTTTTTCCAAACAGGGCGTCATGGTCGAAACCATTGGCGGGCTTGAAACCGTCAAGGCGACGGCGGCGGGCGCGATGCTGGAAAAGCGTTGGCAGGGGGCTGTCAACGAAAGCGCCGATGTCGCGCTGCGCAGCCGGCTGTTATCTGCGTTTGCGACCAACGTCGCTGCCTCGGCACAACAGATCGTCTATGTCGGCGTGGTGCTTTACGGCGTCTTCCTGATCGCCGATGGCAAGTTGACCAGCGGTTCGTTGATCGCGGCGTCGATCCTCGCCGGGCGCTGCGTTGCGCCCCTGGGGCAGGTGGCCGGGCTGTTGACCCGGTTGAGCAGCACACGGGCAGCCTATGCGCGGCTCGATGGCTTCATGTCGGCCGGCGGCGAAGTAGCGGCAGACGCCAACCCGGTACGGCGCCAGCGATTGGAAGGCCGCATCGCCTTCAAGAACGTCGTTTTTCACTATCCGGGCACGACGACGCGCGTGCTCGACGATGTCTCGTTCGAGATTTCGCCGGGCGAAAAGGTCGCCATCGTCGGCCGCGTCGGATCGGGCAAATCGACGATCGCGCGCCTGGTGCTCGGGCTTTACCAGCCCAGTGAAGGCCAGGTCTTGATCGACGGCGCCGATGTCCGGCAACTGCATCCCGATGATCTGCGCCGCAATATCGGTTCGGTGCTGCAGGACGTGACGCTGTTTTCGGGGTCGATCCGGGACAATATCGCGCTTGGTGACCCGGCTATCGATGATGCCGAACTGCTGCGACTGGCAAAACTCAGTGGCACCCATGATTTTGTCGGACAGTTGGCGAATGGCTTTGACCTTAAACTCGCCGATCGCGGCGAGGGGCTGTCGGGCGGGCAGCGCCAGTCGATCGCCATTGCGCGCGCGCTGGGCAACAGGCCGCCGGTGATCATTTTCGACGAACCGAGCAGCGCCATGGACAGCCAGTCGGAGAATGCCCTGGTATCGCGGCTCGAGGCCGAGTTGAAAGACCGGACCTTCCTGCTGGTCACCCATCGCCAGCCGATGCTGAAACTGGTTGACCGCATCATCATTCTGAACGCCGGCAAGATTGCCGTGCAGGGGCCGCGCGACGATGTGTTGCGGTCATTGGCAGTGGGGCAGGCGTAATGGCCAATTTTGTCGAACAGACGCTCGAAGGCGCGCCCGACCGCTTGCTGGAGCGTGATTTCGCCTCGGTCTTGCTGTGGGTGATCGTCGCACTGACGGCGTCGATGCTGTTGTGGGCCGGATTGGCAACCGTCGAGGAGGTGGTCCATGCCAATGGCAAGGTCATCCCGTCGAGCCGGTTGCAAGTCGTGTCCAACCTCGAAGGCGGCATCGTCAAGGCGATCCTCGTCAAGGCCGGCGACCGGGTCAAGGCCGGCCAACCCATGCTGCGGCTCGACGCGACCGCATCGACGGCAGATTTTGCCCGCAACGACACATCGATCGACGCCTTGCAGGCGCGGGCTGCAAGGCTTGATGCCGAAGCGCGGGGACGTCCGCTGGTGTTCCCCGCGGCGTTGGAAACCGCAGCGTCGGCGCTGGTCGCCAATGAACGGTCATTGCACAATGCCCAGCTTTCCAGCGTGGCGACGGAGCGTGAGATCGCGCGTTCGCGGTTGCAGCAGGCCGAACGCGGTGCCGCCCAGGCCGCAGCCGAAACCAGCGCGCGCGCCGAGGCGCTGGCCCAGGCCCGCCGCGAAGTCGAAATCCTGTTGCCGCTGGTCGAAAAGGGCGTGGAGCCGACAATGTCGCTGGTCCGCGCCGAGTCAACCGAACGCCAGGCCGCCAGCGCGCTCGATGCCGCGGCGCAGGCCGGTCGCCGTGCCGAGGCGGCGCGCAGCGAGGCGCTGGGTGCGATCCGCAACCTCGAGCAACGGTTTCGTGCCCAGGCATCGGAAGCGCTGGCAACGACGCGCGGCGAGATCGCGGCGCAAAGCCAGTCGCTGGCACCGCTTGCCGACCGGATGCAGCGGACCGAGGTGCGGGCGCCGATGTCGGGGCTGGTCAACCGCGTGCTGGTCGCAACGATCGGTGGTTCGATCCGGCCGGGCGAGCCGTTGGTGGAAGTGGTGCCGGAAGGCGATGCGCTGGTTATCGAAGCGATTGTGAAGCCGTCCGATATCGCGTTCCTGCGGTTGGGGCAAAAGGCCAATATCAAGGTCAGCGCCTATGACTATTCGATCTATGGCTCATTGCCGGGGGTTGTCGAACGGATCGCGCCGGATGCTGTCACCGACGAACGCACCGGCGAATCGCACTTTACCATTAGGGTGCGCACCAATGCGACCGCCATCATTGGCGCCGATGGTGCGCGCCTGCCGATCGGGGCCGGCATGACCGCCGAGGTCGATGTGCTGGGCCGCGAACGCAGCGTGCTCAGCTATATCCTGACGCCGGTCACCCGCCTTCGGGACAACGCTTTCCGCGAAAAGCTGTAACCGTCGCATGGTCGATTCCGCTTAACCATTTTGCTGCGCAAAGCCGGATAAACGGCGGGTTGTCACGCCCGTTATCCGGTTCATGCGTATCGGTGACTTCGCGGCTTTGACGGTGTGTTGCGGGCTGATGCTACCCATGGCGGGTTGCGCGCACGGTGCAACTGCGACCACGGCTGCCTTGACGCCTGACCGCGTCCGTCCTGCTGGTCTTGCGCCAAGTCCACCGGGTTGGTTCCGGTTTTGCACGGCGCAACTGGGGCAGGGGGCCGCGGCCTGCGACGCGATTCCGCGCGCTGCTGCGATGCCCGACGGGCGGCCGGCAATGACGCCGCCGGCCTGGCATGATTTCTGCCGGCGCCACCGGGAGGATGCCGCATGTATCGGCTGATCCTCGCGGTTCTGGCGATGACCTGTTAGCGGTGTTCTGACCCCATCTTGCTGAAGTCGGCGTAAGTCGCGAGTCCTGC
>JBMOGO010000148.1:0-5495 GCA_049318305.1 Polymorphobacter sp. | reverse complement strand
GATGCTGACCTGCGGCCATTATGACGCGTCGGGGGAATTCGCCTTCCAGGTCGGGCTGCCGGCCAAATCCGGCGTCGGCGGCGGCATCCTCGCCATCGCGCCCGGCCGCGCCAGCATCGCGGTCTGGTCACCGGGCCTGTCCCCGCAAGGCAATTCGCTGCTCGGCACAAAGGCGCTGGAGGAACTGGCGCAGGCGATGGGCTGGAGTGTGTTCAACCCCGACGTGTGAGCTCAGGCCGCCTCCCGATACCCGCCGATCGCCTGCTCGATCCAGAACCGCGTGTCCGGAATCATCGCCTCGACCTGCGGCAAGTCGTTGACGCACAGGAATTTCACCTCCGGCCGGACGGCGCGGCGCAGATAGGCGCGCACATCGGCGAGCGGATAATCGAGCACCGCGCCAGTACGGACATGCAGATGATCGTCGGCAGTGGCCAGCACGCAATCAGCAGCGGCGATGCAGACATGGTTGTGCAGTCCCTGTGGCAGAAACTGCCCGACATCGCGGAACCGGTGCGCGATATTGGCAACGAACGCGCCGCGATGCGCCTCCCACAGCTGCGCTAATACCGACCGCCGCATCGGGTGGACGACATGCGCCCCGGCGAACAGCCGGCCCGGGCCAAAGCCCGCCAATCGCGCCGCGTTGATCTGCAGCAGGTCGTGCAACCGCGCCGGGTCGGCATGCAGCGCCGGGTTCGCCGCCAGCGCTTCATGGTCCACCCATTTGCCGCGCAGCACCGGCTTCATGCCATCGAACACATCGCCCGGTGCCAGCGGCGCGGTCAGGAACACATCGTCATTGAAATATACAAAGCGTTCGGCCAGCCCCGGAATGCGCCATAACAGGCTTTCGATGGCCAGCGAATTGAAGGTCGGTAGCGCGTCCTCATGCCCGGCAAACAGCAGCCGGTGGTCGATGATGGCGATGCGGTCGCGCAAGGACTGCGGCAACCCGGCCAGATCGGGCGTCTGCGCATCGGTAACGATCCAGATCCGCCCGATCCACGGCGCGTGGTTGCCGATCGAGCGCAGGCAATAGCCAAGCTCGTCGCTGCACGCCCAGCGGTGCGGATTGGTGCCATTGCTGTTCGCCGGCCGGTCGGCCCGCGCCAGCCAGGCTTCGCGCTTGCCGCGGTGCAAAGGGTCGGCGCCATCGACCCAGGTGATGACGGCATCGATCCGGCCCGGTGCCGGCGACGAAATGAAAGACATTGCGAGGGGTTAGTGCTTTTCTGAAAGCCGCTGCCGGGGAATGCCGACGCGCGTTTGGAAATACCGGCATTGCCGCCGGTTCCGGACGTGGAGCGCCGCTTTAACGATATTCCGGCGAAACACCACCCCGCCGGTGCCGCGGCGAAACGCCCCCGCCCAGCCTAGCGATCGACGCGCACCCAGGACTGCAGGGTCTTGTCCACATCGGTCGATTCAATAGGGCCGATACCGATGATCTGGACGATCGCTTCCTCGTCGCCATAAGCGCCATCCCAGTGAATGCCGCCCGCAGGATGGAACATGTAACTGCCGGCCGGCAACGGCGCCGCGCTGGCGGGGTCGAACCGCACGCCGGTGCCGGCAAACCAGGTGCCTTTCAGCACCGTGACATGGCGGTCGCCGCTATGCCAGTGCGGCCGGTCCATGACGTGCGGCGGAAAACGAACGCGCACGACATACACACCGGGCTTGGCGGGATTGCCAGAAATCACCGCGCTTTCGACGCCGAAACTGTTTGGTACAGGCCGCCAGACCAGTTGTTCCGGCGTGACGGTCAAAAATTTGTCGGCGATATCGGCAGCTGATAGACCCGAGAAGGGTGCCGCACCGACGAGCCCGATAAACGCCAGCGCTGCGAGCGATCGCGCCATTTTTCCCCCGATCACGATTTATCCCACCAGCGCCAGCCGCGGCGGATCAAGCGCTTCGGCCGTCACCCGGTCGGCGCCAAAGGCCTTGGCCACCTGCGCCATGGTTTCGGCATCGAGCAGATAATCGCGGCCCAACCACAGCCGCGCCAGCCCGGCGGCGGTTTCGACCTGCGCCACCAGTTCGCCGCGGCCCTTGGCGCGCGCGTCGCCAACCAGCGCCGCCAGTGTGGCAACTTCGGCGATATCGGCCAGCGTGACCACCAGCCGGCCGCGCGCCCGCTTGGCCATCTCTGCCAGCAGCGTCACGCCGCGCACGGTGACGCGCGGCACGTCCTCGCCTTCCCGCCACATCAGTTCGGCCTGCACCAGCACCGAGGGCGCATCGCGCGCGATTGCCTCCAACCGGTTCTGCGTATCCTCGTCGAAGCAACTGGCGACATATTGTCCGCTGCGGTCCGACAGGGTGATCAGCAGGTAGCGATTGCCTTTGCCGGTCTGCGGCGTGCGCCAACGCACCTCCTCGATCAGCCCGGCCATGACCACACCCTTCTTGCCGCCGCCGGCGGGGGCGGGCAGCGCCGCGACCTCGGCAAAGCTCAGCGCGCCCTGGGCATCGAGCACCGGGCGCCACGCCTCGACCGGATGGCCGGAGAAGTAAAAGCCAAAGGCTTCCTTTTCCTGCGCCATCGTCTCGGCCATCGTCCAGCTGGCATTGGGCACCAGCATCGCCAGTCCCTGGTCGGTGCTTTCCCCGAACAGCGCGGTCTGCGCCGACTCCCGGGCTTCGGCAGCGGCCTGCGCCGTCCCCAATATGGCTTCGGCGAGCAGATACACCCCGGCGCGATTGGCCTCGATCGCGTCGAAACAGCCCGCCGCGATGAGGCTTTCCAACTGGCGTTTGTTGAGCAGCTTGGGATCGACCGATTTCGAAAACGCCGGCAGCGAGCCATAGCCGCCACCGCGCCCGGTGACGACGACTTCCATCGCCTTTTCCCCGACATTCTTCAGCGCCGCGAGGGCATAGCGGACTGCGCCATTTTCTACGCTGAAATCCGCCTGCGAGGCATTGATGCACGGTGGCAGCATCCGCACGCCGCTGCGCCGCGCATCCTCGGTGAACGCTGCCAACCGGTCGGTGTTGGTGATGTCATAGGCCATCGAGGCGGCAAAGAATTCCACCGGGTGATGCGCCTTCAGCCATGCGGTCTGGAAGCTGACCAGCGCATAGGCCGCGGCGTGCGATTTGTTGAAGCCATAGTTGGCAAACTTCAGCACCAGGTCGAAAATCGCGCTGGCGGTCTTCTTGTCGATGCCGTTCTTGTCCGCCCCTTCGGCAAAGCGCTCCTTTTGCGCCACCATCTCGGCGTGGATCTTCTTGCCCATCGCCCGGCGCAACAGATCGGCTTCGCCCAGACTGTACCCCGCCAGCGTCCGGGCGATCTGCATCACCTGTTCCTGATAGACGATGATGCCATAGGTTTCGCGCAGGATCGGCTCCATGAGCGGATGCAGCAGCTCCACCACCTCGCGCTTGTGCTTGCGGTTGGCGAACGACGGGATGTTGTCCATCGGGCCCGGCCGATACAGCGCGCCCAGGGCAATGATGTCGCCGAAACAATCCGGCCGCACCTGCCCCAGCGCGCGCCGCATGCCTTCGGATTCGAACTGGAACACCCCCACCGTGTCGGCGCGGGCCAGCAGCTTGTAGACCTCCGGGTCATCCAGCGGCAGGCCCAACCAGTCGACCTTCACCCCCCGCGCGGCCAGCAGTTTCGCGGCGCGATCGAGCACCGACAGCGTCTTCAGCCCGAGAAAGTCGAACTTGACCAGGCCGGCCTTTTCCACCGCCTTCATTTCGAACTGGGTCACCGCCATGTCCGACCGCGGGTCGCGGTACAGCGGCACCAGCTGCGACAGCGGCCGGTCGCCGATCACCACGCCGGCGGCATGGGTCGAGGAGTGGCGGGGTAGCCCTTCGAGTTGCAGGGCGATCTCGATCAGCCGCTTGACCTTGGGGTCGCGGTCGCGCTCGGCAATGAACTCCGGCACGCCTTCATAGCGTTTGCCGTCCTTGTCCTTACCCTGCCCCAATGTGCGCGCCAGCGTCCACGGGTCGGTCGGGTGGCTCGGCACCAGCTTACTCAACCGGTCGGTCTGGCCATAGGGCATCTGCAGCACGCGGCCGACGTCCTTCAGCACGGCGCGCGCCTTCATCTTTCCAAAGGTGATGATCTGCGCGACCTGGTCGCGGCCATAGCGTTCCTGGACATAATGAATGACTTCGACGCGCCGGGTTTCGCAAAAATCGATATCGAAATCCGGCATCGACACGCGGTCGGGGTTGAGGAAGCGTTCAAACAGCAAACCGTGCTCGAGCGGATCGAGATCGGTGATGGTCAGCGCCCAGGCTACCACCGACCCGGCGCCCGAACCACGACCCGGCCCGACCGGAATCCCTTGGCGCTTGGCCCAGGCGATGAAGTCGGCAACGATGAGGAAATAGCCGGGGAAACCCATCTCGTTGATGACATTCAATTCGAACGCCAGCCGCTCGCGATAGGGGGTTGCTGCCTCGCCGGCGATGCCCAGCGTCGCCAGCCGCTTGTCCAGCCCGGCCTCGGCTGCCGCAACCAACGCCGGGTCCTCGCTCATGCCATCCGTTGCCATGCGCGGCAGGATCGGCTTGCGCGCCGGCGCGGCGACGGCGCAGCGCTGCGCGATGACCAGCGTGTTGGCGATGGCTTCCGGCAGGTCGGCGAACGCCTTGCGCATTTCGTCGGCGGATTTCAGCCGGTGCTGGGGATTGGACTTGCGGCGTTCCTCTGCCTCGACATAGGCAGAATCGGCGATGCAGAGCAGCGCATCATGGGCGATATGGACGCGTTCATCGAGGAATTTGACCGGGTTGGTCGCGACGATCGGCAGGTCGCGCGCCAGTGCCAGCCGCAGCAGACCCGGCTCGGCGCGCTGCTCGATGGCGTCACCCGAGCGCGAGATTTCGACATACAGCCGCCCCGGAAACAGCCGGACCAGCGCATCGGCATAGGCGTCGGCCGGCTGGCCATCGGCGAGCAGTCGCGCCAGCCCGCCATCGGCACCGCCGGTCAGGCAGAGCAACCCATCGGTGCGCCCGTCGAAATCGGCGAGCATCAGGTGCGGATCGTCGGCCGGATCGGCGCCCAGATGCGCCTGGCTGACCAGCGAGATGAGGTTGCCATAGCCGGCAGAATCTTGCGCAAACAGCACCAGCCAGTCGTAAACCGCCCGCGTCAGCGCGGTGCGCGACCCTGGGCGCTCGACCGCCACCATCGCGCCGATGATCGGCTGCACCCCGGCATCCTTGGCGGCGGCCGAAAAATCCATGGCGGCGAACATGTTGCCGCGATCCGCCAGCCCGGCCGCCGGAAACCCGCCGCGGCGGCAATGTTTGGCCAGATCCTCGGGTTGGATGGCGCCTTCCAGCATCGAATAGGCGCTGTGCAGGCGCAGATGGACGAATCCGGCGTTGGGCATGGCTTGATTGTGATGGGCGGCCGCCACGATTGAAAGGGCCAACCCCGACTTACCCCCAAGAAATGCGCCTGCGGCGGGCCGCGCGTGTCCCCCTGCACGCCTTTGGCCGAATGCTGT
>JBMOGO010000147.1:0-5533 GCA_049318305.1 Polymorphobacter sp. | reverse complement strand
ACCAAGCCGGTCACGGCGATGGCGATCATGCAGCAGGTGGCGGCCGGCAAGCTGTCGCTCGACATGCCGATTTCGGAGGTTCTGCCGGAGTTTGCCTCGATGCGTGTGCTGGTCGATCCGGCAAAGGGGCTTGAATCGCGGCCGGCCGAGCGGCCGATCACGGTGCGTAACCTGATCACCCATACCGCCGGGCTGTCATACACCATCATCGACAATGGTCCGCTGGAGAAGGAGTATCGCCGGCTGGGGCTGATGCCCGGCAATGCGACGGCCGGGGTGATGCCCGGCGATGGCGCCATTCCCGACCTGCAGGGGTTTGTATCCGGCCTGGCCAGCCTGCCGCTGCATGCCGAGCCGGGGACGATGTGGCGCTATTCGGTGTCGCATGACCTGGCGGGCGGCTTGCTGGAGCGGTTGACCGGCAAGCCCTTCGACCAGGTGCTGGCCAACCAACTGTTCAATCCGCTGGGGATGCGGTCGACCAGCTTTGGCTTGCGGGATGCCGACCGGGCACGGCTGTCGTCTAACTATGCCTGGGTGCGGCCCGACCTGACGCCGCTAGCGGCGCCGGTTCTGATCGATGGGCCGGGGCGGAGCGACTGGGCCGCGAAGCCGCGCTTGCTGGCCGGCGGTGCCGGCTTGCTGTCGTCGGCGCGGGACTATGCGCGCTTTGCTCAGATGCTGCTCGGCGACGGCAAGTTCGAGGGTCGCGCGGTGATGCCGCGCGGCACGGCGCGGGCAGCAATGTCGAACCTGATGCCGGCGGGGTTGTTCTACGAAGGCGACAAGGGCTTTGGCGCCGGCGGCCGGGTGACGCTTTTCGATACCCGCGGCAAGGGCGGCGATGGCGTACCGCCAGGCTCCTATGGCTGGGGCGGTGCGGCGGGTACGTTGTTCCAGGTCGATCCAGTGCGGCAGGTCGCGGTGGTGGTCATGCTGCAATATTTGCCCGCTCAGCGCTTTCCGCTGAGCAAGGAGTTTCAGGTGGCGGTGAACCGCGACCTTGGTAGCGCGGCGTGACGGCGGCGCTCGGGCATCGACAGGAACAGTTGCGCACTGCAATGCGCTGGCTGATGGCGGTGTTCTATTTCACCGCCGGAGTGATTCACCTGAAATCGCCGGAAGGTTTCATGCCGATCGTGCCTGATTGGGTGCCGTTTCCGCGTGAGGTCGTGCTGTTCACCGGGGTTTGCGAACTGGCCGGTGCGGTGGCGCTGTTCGTGCCGCGCCTGCGCTGGTGGGCCGGCGTCATGTTGGCCGCCTATGCGGTGGCGGTCTATCCCGCCAACATAAAGCACGCCATGGAAGGGATCGCGCTGGGCGGTACACAGCAGGGGCTGGGCTATCATGTGCCGCGATTGCTGTTTCAGCCCGTGTTGGTGTGGTGGGCGCTGTTCGTTGGTGCTGTGGTCAACTGGCCGTTCAAGCGGCGCTGAACAAATTGCTGCGCCACATGAACCACAACACGGCCTGGCTGGCGGCGAATAATGCTCCGAAAATGTGCTTGTTCCACCGTGCCAGCCACAGCGGCAGGAAGATATCGAAGTTGGCGGCGCGATTTTCGGTGTAGCGAGCCGCGATGCCGGTCAGCGGACACCGCATGCCGTTGACGGCGAGTATCAGCACCTCGCCCCAGACCAGCAGGCTCAACCCGCCAGCCAGCTTGAATTGACCACTGACAGCGGCCACGAGAATCCCGAGAATCACCCCGACAAAAATCGCCCATGCCAGTGTGTGCACACACTTGATTGCCAACAGCTGGCGGGCCGACGTCATGTCTCTGTCAAGGCGCTGCGTCGTCAATCACATCGGCCTGCGGCCGGTCGTCACCCTGGGCGACTTCCTCATGCCATTTGCCGTTCTCGTCCTGCCAGCTGATCGGCACGGTTTCGTCGCTCAGCTGTTGCTCTGCGGCGACGGCACGGGCGGCGGCAAGCGCATCGTCATGGGTCGCGAAAGTTTCGGCGAAAACATCGCCGAGCTTGTACGTCCAGCCGCCATCATGTTCGACAATTCGATAGTGGATCATGGTCATCGTTCGCTCCGTTAGGACAGGCCGATGGAGCAACGAGTGTGCGCCTGTTTCGTTCCGGCGGCAATCAGCAGCGCAGGCCATCGCTGATCATGCCGGCGGCAGTGGCGGCGATGCTGGCCGGGTCGGCGCTGTCGTCCCAGACACCGAAGCGCAGGCCGAGAAAGACGTTCATGCCCATTATCGCCCAGGCGCGGACGATCATGTCGCCTTCCGAAACCTCGCCGCGTCCGAACGCCTGGGTGAGGGATGCCGCATAACCTTCGGCGATATCGTTATAATGCTTGTGATAAGCGTCGGCGGCGACAAAGGCGCTTTCGTCGATGATGCGGTAGAGCGCCTTGTGCTGGCGGACAAAGCCGATGAAGGCGGCGATGCCGGCGCGTTCCCCCGCCAGCCGGTCGGGTGCGGCAAGGATTACCGGGGCGACGCTTTCACGGACCTGGGCGCTCATGTCGCCGACCAGCGCGCGAAACACCGCCTCCTTGCTGTCGAAATAGGTGTAGAAACTGCCGATGGCGACACCGCCCCGCTGGGCGATGCGCGCGATCGCGGCTTCATGATAGCCGCGTTCGCCGAACTCTTCCGCGGCAGCGTCCAGAATGGCGCGCAGCGTCTTCCTCCCGCGATCGGTTCGCGGTGTCTTGTCCGGCGGCAATTGCGGCTTTTCGGTCACATCCATACGCAGTTTGTACCGCCTAGTTGAATAGTGGTTCAGGTTTCAGTATTGCAGCAGACAACGCGGCGCAACTGTTATGCGCCGGCCTTGGGAGAGCGCAATATGATCGGTTCCACGCTGCTGCGTCGTCATCTGGTTCTGGGGGTCGCGCTGGGCGCGCTGGTGCCGCTGGCGCCGGTTGCCGCACAAAGTGTTGCCGAGGGCATTTCGGAAGATTCGGAGATCATCGTTTCGGCGCGACGCCGCGATGAACGGCTGATCGATGTGCCAGTTGCCGTGACGGCAATGACGGCGCTCGATATCGAACGCCTCCAGGCGATCGACTTGTCGGGCCTTCAGGGCACGGCGCCGAATCTCAACATCGTCCAGGGTCGTGGCTCGGCCGCAAGCGCCAACATCTTCATTCGCGGCATCGGTCAACCCGATGCCTTGCAGACGTTCGATCCGGCGGTCGGCGTCTATGTCGATGGCGTCTATCTGTCGCGCATCCAGGGCGCGCTGCTCAACCTCAACGATGTCGAGCGTATCGAAGTGCTGCGCGGACCGCAGGGTACATTGTACGGCAAGAACACCATCGGCGGCGCTGTAAGTATTGTGTCGAAAAAGCCCGATCTCGGCACGGTAAAGGCGCAAGGCTCGGCGCTGTACGGCAGCTATAACCAGATCCTGCTTAACGGCTATCTCACCGTGCCGCTGATCAACGACAAGCTCGCGCTGTCGGTCGCGGGCCAATATGACAAGCGCGACGGGCTGGTCACTGATCCGCGCACCGGGCGGGACTATAACGACCGCGATTCCATCACCGGCCGTGCCATCCTGCGCGCCAAGCCGACCGACAGTTTCGAACTCCTGCTGTCGGGCGATTATACCCGCCAGCGCAACGCGCTGACGCTGGGCTATGCGACCGCGCCGATCTTGCAGACCAGCCTGTTCCCCGCCGGCGTCAAGACGTTGGTGCCGGCCGAGCCTTATGGCCGCTATGATTTCCAGGCCTCGACAAGCTTCAAGGGCGATGAAGGCCAGCGCCTCGACCATTGGGGCGTGTCGTTGACCGCCAACTGGGATTTGAACGACCAGTTCACGCTGTCGTCGATCACCGCCTATCGCAAGCTGCGCCCCGACCTGTTCATCGACATCGACGCTACCCAGGCCGAGATCGGCGATGTTTTTGTCGGCATCGACCAGCACCAGTTCAGCCAGGAAGTGCAGCTGAAATGGGACATGGGCAAGTTCAAGGGGGTGTTAGGGGTCTATTACCTCAACGAATCCATCGCCTCGCATCAGGAGGCCTATGCCGATGACCTGTTCACCTTCCTCGGTGGCCCGGTGACTTTCACCCGGTTGATCGACGACAAGCAGAACACGAAATCTTATGCAGCCTTCGGCCAGGCGACCTATGACTTCACCGACCAATTCTCGCTGACGGCCGGGCTGCGCTACACAAAGGAAGATCGCAGCTATAATCGTTTTACAACAACGATTTCCAACCAGGCGTTCCTCAACAACATTAGCTTCCGTTTCCCGGACAATCTGCCGCCGCCGCTGAATGCCGATGACACCGCCAGCTTCGATGCCTGGACGCCAACGGTTACGCTGTCGTACAAACCGACAGATGACACTCTGGTCTATGCCTCGGCCAGCCGTGGCTTCAAATCGGGTGGCTTCAATGGCCGTGCCAACTCCCTCAATGACTTGACGTTCGTGGTTAATGGCGTTTCTTCATTGGTGACGACGTTCGAGCCCGAAAAGGTCTGGACCTATGAAGGTGGCGCCAAGGGCAGCTTCATGGGAGGCAAGGTGCGCCTTTCGGGCGATGTCTTCCTGAGCGACTACACCGATTTCCAAGCGCGCGTCGGCGGCGGCACTGTCGCGGCTTTCCCGGTGCTCAATGCCGGCAAGCTGCGGATCTGGGGTATCGAGTTCGAAGCAGCAGTGCGTCCCGTGAACAACTGGAATGTCCGGCTGACCGCAGGCTATCTCAATGCCAAGTATCAGGAATTCAACGATGGCCGTCGCCCGCCGGCGTTCTCGTGCAACCCCACCGGCAATGCCGTGACCTGCGAACCCGCATTCGCGCCGCCGCTGACGCTGTCGATCGGCAGCGACTATGCTATTCCGCTGGGCGGTGCCGGCACGCTGACGCTGGGCGGCGACGCGCGCTTCGTCGACCGGCATTTCCTGTCGGTCGACAACCGGCCCGGCCTGACCGAGCCTGGCTACTGGCTGGCCAACGCCTATGTGCAATATGACGCGCCGGGCGGAAAATATTACCTGCGCGGCGGGGTCAAGAACCTCGGCGATGCGCGCTATCGCACCGACGGGCAGGAGTTCAGCTCGGTCGGCAACATCCAGACGGTGTATTATGGCGATCCGCGCACCTGGAACGTGACCGCCGGTTTCCGCTTCTGATGGTGTTTTCCCCGGCGGCGGCTTAGCCTCGCCGCCGGGGAGACGCACATGATCGCGACCGGATTTCGCCATGCCGCCGCCATAGAGACCAGCCTGTTATTGGCTGGTGACCGCGCCGGTGATCTGACACCGCTGGTTTACGCCCGGTTGTTTGCGCGTCACCCTGAGATGGCGGCGTTGTTCGGCCATGATCGCAGCGGTGCGGTGCGCGGCGAAATGCTCGCCAAGGCGTTCGATTGCATCGTCGATTTCCTGGGCGAAGGGGTTTACGCTGGCACGCTGGTACGATCCGAAAGCGCCACGCACGACAGCTATGGCGTGCCGCCCGCGGTATTCGGCACATTTTTCGTGATCGTTGGCGACACCATCCGCGACGTGCTGGGTGCGGACTGGACACCCGACATGGCGCTGGG
>JBMOGO010000146.1:0-5646 GCA_049318305.1 Polymorphobacter sp. | reverse complement strand
CCCCAGTTGAAGATGTCGCCGACATAATCCCAATAATCGGCCAGGCTTTCGCCCTTGATGGCGAACACCGGCACGCCGGTGGCGGCAATGGCGGCCGCGGCATGGTCCTGCGTCGAGAAGATGTTGCACGTCGCCCAGCGCACATCGGCACCCAGCGCGGTCAGCGTTTCGATCAGCACGGCGGTCTGGATGGTCATGTGCAGCGAGCCGGTGATGCGCGCGCCCTTCAGTGGCTTCGACGCGCCGAATTCGCTGCGCAGCGCCATAAGGCCGGGCATTTCGGTCTCGGCGATCTGGATTTCCCGGCGGCCGAATTCGGCCAGGCCGATATCGGCAATGACATAGTCGGTGAGAGTCGAAGTCGCTGAAGTCGCCACGGCGCAATTCCTGTCTTGGGGAGCAAGCCCGCGACATAGGCGGGTGTGGCCGCAGGAGCAAGCATAAAGATATCTTTATATGATGTGGGACTGCGCGCGCCGGAGGGACACTGGCCGATATTGGGCAATGCCGGCGAACGGCTGCGATTATCCGAATCTGGCGGAGCGGGGTGTTCTTGCGCAGCAATCACGATTATCGTTTCGGCAACGCAGCAAGGGGTAGGCAAATGGACGTGAACAGTTGGTGGACAACGGCGATGCCGATCGTCACGGCAGTCGGGCTGAAGATCATCGGCGCCATCGTGCTTTACATGGTCGGCCGCTGGCTGATCAGTTTCGCCATCGGCGTCATGTCGCGCGTGCTGACCGCGCGCAATTTCGACCCGACGCTGCAACGTTACATCGCCAACATCCTGGCGGTTGTCCTCAATATCGTTCTCGTCGTGGCCATCCTGGGTTATTTCGGCGTTGAAACCACCAGCTTTGCCGCTCTGCTTGCCGGCGTCGGGCTGGCCGTCGGGGCCGCCTGGTCGGGGCTGCTCGGCAATTTTGCTGCCGGCGCCTTCCTCATCATCTTCCGCCCTTACAAGGTCGGCGACTATGTCGTCGCCGGCGGGGTAGAGGGCACCGTCACCGAAATCGGCCTGTTCAACACCACCATCACCAGCCCGGACAACGTCGTCACCATCGTCGGCAACGGCAAGGTTTCGGGCGACACCATCAAGAACTTCAGCACGCACAGCTATCGCCGTGTCGATCGCACGGCGCAGCTGGCGTTCGGCGTCGATCCGCTTGATGCCATTGCCCGGTTGAAGCCGGCGCTGGCGGGGATCCCCAATGTCGTCGCCGATCCGGCGCCGGATGTGGAGATCGTCGATTTCAATGAACGCGGCACGGTGCTGGTGGTTCGGCCCTATTGCCACACCAGCCATTACTGGCAGGTCTATTTCGATACCAACAAGCTGATCGCCGCGACTTTTGGTGCGGCAAACTTCCCGCCGCCGTATACCGTCGAGCGCGAGGAGCAGGTGCAGTTCGATCGGTTGGCAAAGAAGTAGGGGCTGGCAAATCCGGTGCACCGGCGGCAAGAACGGAAATTCCCTTCCCTGCCGCCGGAGCCGCCATGCTTGCCAGATTGCTGATCGCCAATGCCTTGCTGGGCTCCGCAGCTTTTGCCGCACCCCTGGCCTATCCCAAGACGGCGACGGTCAACCAGGTCGATGTCCAGCACGGCGTCAGCGTCGCCGACCCTTATCGCTGGCTTGAAAATGACGTGCGGACCGACCCCAAGGTTGCCGCTTGGGTCGAGGCCGAGAACAGCGTCACCAATAATTATCTGGCGACCTTGCCCGGCCGTGACGCGATCAAGGCACGGTTGACGTCATTATGGAATTACGAACGCTTCGGTATTCCCCGGTTGCGCGGCACCTCGCAATTCTACACCCGCAATTCCGGCCTGCAGAATCAGGCTGTGTTGTATGTCCAGCAGGGTGAAAGCCCGGCGCGCATCCTCATCGATCCCAACCCCTGGGCCAAGGACGGCGCAACGGCGCTGGCGGAATGGGAGCCTTCCAGCGACGGCAAATATCTCGCTTATGCCGTGCAGGACGGCGGCACCGACTGGCGGACGATCAAGGTCCGCGATGTAACGACCGGCGCCGACCTGCCCGATACCGTCGAATGGGCCAAGAGCACCAACATTGCCTGGTTGAAGGATGGCAGCGGCTTTTTCTACTCGCGCTTTGCAGCACCTGCGGCCGGGGAAAAGTTCCAGTCGGCAAATCTCAACCAGCAGCTGATGTTCCACGGGCTCGGCACGCCGCAAGCCAATGACAATCTGGTCTTTGCAACGCCCGATTCTCCGAAACGCAACCACAGTGGCGAAGTCACCGATGATGGCCGCTGGCTGGTCATCACCACGTTCGAGGGCACCGATGACCGCTATGAGATCACCGTCATAGAACTGGGAAAGCAAGCGGGCCCGCGCACGCTGATCAAGGGCCTCGACCATAGTTGGGAACTCGCCGGCAGTGATGGCACGACGTTGTTCTTCACCACCAACAAGGGCGCGCCGCGCTATCGGCTCGTCGCCGTCGACGCGATGACCGGGACGATCGGCGAAATAGTGCCGCAGGGCGCCGTGACGATCACCAGCGCGTCGCTGGTTGGTGACCGCTTTGTCGTCGAAACGCTCGCCGACGCGAAATCGGTGGTCCAGCTTTATGAACGCAGCGGCAAACCCGCTGGCACGGTGCCGCTGCCCGGCATCGGCACGGCAGCCGGCTTTGAAAGCGGCGACAGCCCGGTCACGCATTTTGCCTTTTCCAGCTTCAACCAGCCGACGACGATCTTTGCCTATAACAGCGCCACCAACAGCGCCGAGGCGATCCGTACTCCCAAGGTTGCCTTCAACCCCGATGATTTCGTCGTATCGCAGGTGTTTTTCACATCAAAGGACGGCACCCGCGTGCCGATGTTCGTCAGCCACCGGAAAGACCTCGACCCCAAGACGACCCATCCGACGCTGCTCTGGGCCTATGGCGGCTTCAATCTCTCCTACGGCGCGGCGTTTTCGGCGTCGCGGCTGGCGTGGATGGAGATGGGCGGGGTGTTCGTTCTCGCCAACATCCGCGGCGGCGGCGAGTATGGCAAGGCCTGGCATGACGGCGGCCGGCTGGCCAACAAGCAGAATGTTTTTGATGATTTCATCGCCGCCGGGGAGGCGCTGGTGAAACAGGGCCTGACCACGCCGCAGCAACTGGTGGTGCAGGGCGGCTCGAACGGCGGGCTGCTGGTCGGCGCCGTCGTCAACCAGCGGCCGGACCTGTTCGCCGCGGCGTTGCCCGCGGTTGGCGTGATGGACATGCTGCGCTTTAACCGCTTCACGGCAGGACGCTATTGGGTCGATGATTATGGCGACCCGGCCAAGGCGGCGGACTTCAAGACGCTCTATGCCTATTCGCCCTATCACAACATCAGAAAGGGCAATTACCCCGCTATCCTCGTCACCACCGCCGATACCGATGATCGTGTCGTCCCCGGCCACAGCTTCAAATATGCCGCCGCCCTGCAGGCGGCGCCGCTCGGTGACAAGCCGCACCTGATCCGCATCGAAACCCGCGCCGGCCATGGCAGCGGCAAACCGACCGACAAGATCATCGCCGAAGCGGCTGACCTGTGGGCCTTTGCCGGTTACTGGACCGGGCTGACCAAATGAACCTGCGCCCGCTGTTTGCCGCCCTGTTGATCGGTGCTTCTTCCATGTCTGCTGCTACCCCCATCGCCTATCCACCCACCGCCACCGTGCCGCAGGCCGATATCCAGCACGGCGTCAAGGTTGCCGACCCCTATCGCTGGCTGGAAGGCGATGTCCGCACCGAAAAGCCGGTCGCGGATTGGGTGGCGGCGCAGAATGTCGTGACCCAGGCCTATCTTGCCACGCTGCCGGGGCGTGACACCTTGAAGTCGCGGCTGACGCAATTGTTCGACTATGAACGCGTCACGCTGCCGGTGGCGCGCGGCGGACGCATCTTCTTTCGCCGCAATTCCGGGTTGCAGAACCAGTCGGTGCTGATGGTGCAGGATGGCGACGCCGCCCCGCGCTCGCTCATCGACCCCAACGGCTGGGCCAAGGATGGCGCCACCGCGCTCGCGGAATGGTCGCCCAGCCCCGATGGCAAGTTTGTCGCCTATGCCGTCCAGGATGGCGGCACCGACTGGCGGACGATGAAGGTCATTGATGTCGGCAGCGGCACGGTGCTCGCCGATGATCTCGACTGGGTGAAATTCTCGCATCTCGGCTGGAAGGGCGACAACAGCGGCTTTTACTATTCGCGCCACCCGGCTTCCCCCAAGGGCAAGGATTTCGTCTCGGCGGTCTATGACCACAACGTGTTTTTCCACCGCATCGGCACGCCGCAGAGCGCCGATGTGCAAGTCTATGCCTCCCCCGACAATCGCGGCTATTACAACGAGGCCGATACCAGCGAGGATGGCCGCTGGCTGATTATCCAGTCGAGCACCGGATCCGACGCCAGCTATGAAATCCGCGTCCAGGACCTCGCTGACCCGGCCTCGAAACTGCACACGCTGGTCGCCGACCGCACCCATGATTGGCGCTGGGTCGGCGCCGAAGGGACGACGCTGTACTTCGTCACCAACCAGGACGCACCGCGCTACCGGGTCGTTGCCTTCGATAACGCCGGCGGCGCCCCGCGCACGGTCGTGACGGAGGGCAAGGACACGCTGACCGGCGGTGCCATCATCGGCAAGCATCTGCTCGTCGCGGCGCTCAAGGACGCGCGCAGCGAGATCCGCCGCTACAGCCTGTCGGGCCAGCCCGAAGGCACGGTTGCGCTGCCCGGTCTCGGCACCGCCAGCGGGTTCGAGGCGGTGCCCGGCACCACCACCAGCTATTACGCCTTCACCAGCTATAATGCGCCGACGACGCTGTACCGCTATGACGCCGCGACCAATGCCAGCACGGTGTTCAGCGCGCCGAAGGTGGCGTTCGACCCGGCGCAGTTCGTTGTCGAGCAGCGTTTCTTTATGTCGAAGGACGGCACCAAGGTGCCGATGTTCGTCGCCCATAAAAAGGGCCTGAAGACCCCGGCGCCGACGCTGATGTACGGCTACGGCGGCTTCAACATCAACGTGCTGCCGGCCTACCAGGTCGATGCGCTGGCATGGATGGAGATGGGCGGCGTCTATGCCGAAGTGACGCTGCGCGGCGGCGGCGAATATGGCGCCGAATGGCACGATGCCGGGCGGCGCCTGAACAAGCAGAATGTCTTTGATGATTTCATCGCCGGCGGTGAATATCTGATCAAGTCTGGTATCACGCCAAGCGGCGGCCTCGCCATCCAGGGCGGCTCCAACGGCGGACTGCTGGTCGGCGCCGTTGTCAACCAGCGGCCCGACCTGTTCGCCGCCGCGCTGCCGGCGGTCGGCGTCATGGACATGCTGCGCTTCCCGCTGTTCACCGAAGGCCGCACCTGGACCGACGATTATGGCGAACCGGAGGACCCGGTGCAGTTCCGCAACCTTTACGGCTATTCGCCCTATCACAACATCCGCAGCGGCAAGGCCAAAGGAGATCGGGATTACCCCGCCATCCTCGTCACAACGGCGGACACCGATGATCGCGTCGTGCCCGGCCACAGCTTCAAATATGCAGCGGCGTTGCAGGCGGCCAAGCTGGGTGACAAGCCGCACCTGATCCGCATCGAAACCCGCGCCGGCCATGGCAGCGGCAAACCGACCGACAAGA
>JBMOGO010000145.1:0-5759 GCA_049318305.1 Polymorphobacter sp. | reverse complement strand
GCCTCCGGCGGTTGGGGCCGCCGGCCCCAAACCCCATTTTGAAAATCCCGGCAGCGCCACATCAAATGTGATGCGCCAAACTCGTAAATGGGGTCTGGGGCCCAAGACCCCAGCCGCCGGAGGCCCGTCAACGGCCTTGAATCTAGCTTGCCGCCTTGGCTGGCGTGTTGACGCCCATCGACTGTAGATACTTCCGCACGTTACGCGCTGCCTGTCGGATGCGGTGTTCGTTTTCCACCATCGCGATGCGGACAAAGCCTTCGCCATCCTCGCCATAGCCGACACCCGGTGCCACGGCGACGCCGGCGTGGGTCAGCAACTGCTTGGAAAACTCCAGCGAACCGAGATGCGCCAGCGCCGGCGGCAGCGGTGCCCAGGCGAACATGCTGGCGCGCGGCGGTGGAATGTCCCAGCCGGCGCGGCCGAAGCTTTCCACCAGCACGTCGCGGCGGCGATGATAGAGCGCGCGATTGTTGGCGACCACGTCTTGCGGGCCGTTGATCGCTGCCACTGCTGCTGCCTGGATGGGGGTGAAGGCGCCGTAATCGAGATAGGATTTCACCCGCGTCAGCGCACCGATCAGCGTCTTGTTGCCGACTGCAAAGCCGATGCGCCAGCCGGCCATCGAATAGGTCTTGCTCATCGAGGTGAATTCGACCGCGACATCCTTGGCGCCTGGTACCTGCAGGATCGACGGCGTCGGCTGGCCGTCGAAATAGATTTCGGAATAGGCGAGATCGGACAGCACCCAGAGCTGGTGCTTTTTGGCAAAGGCGACGACGCGCTCGTAGAAGGCGAGGTCGACGGTTTCGGCGGTCGGGTTCGATGGATAGCCCATGACCAGCACCGACGGCTTGGGCACGGTGAACTTCATGGCGCGTTCGAGCGCCTCGAAATAGCGTTCGTCGGGCGTTGTCGGCACGCTGCGGATCGTCGCGCCGGCGATGATGAAGCCGAAGGTGTGGATGGGGTAGCTCGGGTTGGGCGCCAGCACGACGTCGCCCGGCGCGGTGATCGCCTGCGCCAGGTTGGCGAGGCCTTCCTTGGAGCCGAGCGTCACCACGACTTCGGTTTCAGGATCGACATCGACACCGAAACGCCGGCCGTAATAGCCGGCCTGGGCTTTCCTCAGGCCGGGAATGCCCTTGGATGCCGAATAGCCATGCGCGTCGGGCTTGGCAGCGACTTCGCAGAGTTTTTCGATGACATGCGGCGGCGGCGGCAGGTCAGGGTTGCCCATGCCGAGATCGATGATGTCGTCACCGCGGGCACGCGCTGCCGCTCGCATCGCGTTGACTTCGGCGATGACATAAGGCGGCAGGCGGCGGATGCGGTAGAAATCGTCGTTCATCACCAATCTCGATCGTTCAATTGCGAAGCGGGTGGAGGAGCCACCCCCCACCCGCTTTAGCGAGTTGGTGAGTGGCAGCGCCTATTTGGCCGATGCCATTGCCTTGTCATAGGCCTTCAAGGCCTTTTGCTTGCCAGCCTTTACTTCGGCCTTGCTGACATAGCCATCCTTGTTGGTATCGAGCGCGGCAAAGCCCTCGGGTGTGAGCCCGATGGCCGTCCACTCGCTCTTGCTCCACTTGCCGTCCTTGTCGGTGTCGGCGGCAATCATCTGGGTGCGGGCGTCGGCCACGCCGGCGCGCAGTTCGGCCCGCACGACGCGCAGTTCGTCACGGGTGACAGAGCCGTTGCCATCCAGATCGAGCGCGTCGAAATTGCCGCTGTCCATGCCGGCCGCCAGCCATTCTTCGCGGCTCAGCTCGCCGTCGAGGTTGGTATCGGCCGCCGCCAGCTTGCCGCGGATCATACCGATCCGCCCACCCGTGGCACCGGCACCGGCGGCGCCGTTCGGTTTCCAGTTGCCGGCGTTGGCGGAATCGCGGCGGTCGGCCTGCTCGCCCGACATCGCCCGGGCTTCCTGGGCGGTGGTTTGCTGGCAGCCGTCGGTTACCTTGGCACTGCATTTCGGCAGCGTGGGCGCTGCATCCTGGGCCAGCACCGGCATGGCAATCAAGGCTGCAACCATGGTGAACATCGGTTTGATCATATCAATTTCTCCCCTTCAGGCGCCGGCGTCGCTGTCGGCACCTGCCGTTCATAGCGCGACAAGACGCCGGTCAAAGCACATGGCTGGGCAATGTGCTCGGATTAACCAGCGCTGCAACATTAATCGCAGTTCAGCGCGGCGCGGCGCCGGTCTTGGTTGCTGCGGTCTTGGTCTTGCCATCGGGCGCCCACATGCCGCCGTTGCGCGCGTCACGCTTGTCGGCCTGTTCACCCGACATGGCACGCTTTTCAGCGGCGGCGGACTGGACGCAGCCATCGGTAACCTTGGCGCTGCACACCGGCATCGCGGGGGCGGCCGGGGCCATGGCATCCTGCGCCAGCACGGGTGCGGCGAGCATGACGGCAGCGGAAACGAACATAAGTTTGATCATCGAAAAAACTCCCCATTTTCGCCGCGCTGTCACGGCGGCGCCTGGTCGTTTTAGCCGCATCCGCGATACCTAGAAAGAGCGGATTTCGCGAGCGCGCCGGTTCCTGCGGGAAAGGCTTGGCGCGGCCCGGCTTCGCGTCCAGAATGGTCATCGACAACGCCCCTGGGGAATATCATATGGCCGAAGTGCCCGCCGAGACACAGCCGCTGGAACAGTTCCAGAAATGGACCGAACTTGCCGGCCGCGGCCAGCAGATGATGATGGAGTTCCTGTCAAAGGAGCAAGACGGCGTCGCCAGCCCCGATCCGATGGGCATGATGGCGACCTGGCAAAAGGCGGCGGTGGCGGCAATGGCCGATCCGCAGCGGCTGATCGACCTGCAAGGCCGCTACATCAGCGATGCGATGACGCTGTGGCAGTCCTTCCTCACGCCGGGCAGCGTCGCCAGCCCCGTTGGCGACGTGAAGGACAAGCGCTTTGCCGGGGAGGCGTGGCGCGAGGCGCCGGCGTTCGATTTCCTGCGGCAATCCTATCTGCTCGTGTCCAACTATACGCTGGAGGCGACCGCCGGCATCGATGGCCTGGATGACAAGGACAAGGCCAAGGCACAGTTCCTCGTCAAGCAATATGTCGACGCCATCAGCCCGAGCAACTTCATCGCCACCAACCCCGAGGTGTTGAAGAAAACCGTCGATAGCGGCGGCTCCAACCTGCTCAAAGGCCTCGAACATCTGCTCGGCGACCTCGAAGCCGGGCGCATGAAGATGACCGACGAAAACGCCTTTGAAGTTGGCCGCAACGTCGCCATCACGCCGGGCAAGGTGGTGTTCGAGAACCGCCTGTTCCAGCTCATCCAGTACACGCCGACGACAGCGAAAGTGCATGAAACGCCGCTGCTGATCTTTCCGCCATGGATCAACAAATTCTACATTCTCGACCTGACGGCGGAAAAAAGCTTCATCCGCTGGTCGGTCGAACAGGGGCTGACGGTGTTCGTCGTGTCGTGGAAAAACGCCGACGCGACGCTCGCCGATGCAACGCTCGATACCTATGTCGGCGAAGGGCAACTCACCGCGATCGACGTGGTGCTCGACATTTGCGGCACGCCGTCCACCCACACGATCGGCTATTGCGTCGCCGGCACCACGCTGGCGGCCACG
The DNA here is from genome assembly GCA_049318305.1 of Polymorphobacter sp. Classification (GTDB taxonomy): domain Bacteria; phylum Pseudomonadota; class Alphaproteobacteria; order Sphingomonadales; family Sphingomonadaceae; genus Sandarakinorhabdus. Next base: position 2,152 of record JBMOGO010000145.1, on the reverse strand, counting down.
CTCGCCGTGCTGGCAGCGCGCAAAGAGGCGGCCAAGGTCGAAAGCGCTACCTTCTTCACCGCGCAGGTCGACATGAGCGAATGCGGCGAACTGGCAGTGTTCGTCGATGATGCCGGGCTGGAGGCGGTGGAGAAACTCACCGCGGAAAAGCCCTGGCTCGATGGCCGCAACATGGCGATGACCTTCAACCTGCTGCGCTCGAACGACCTGATCTGGAGTTACGTCGTCAACAACTACATGATGGGAAAGGATTATTTCCCGTTCGACCTGCTCTATTGGAACAGCGATGCGACCAATGTGCCGGCGAAATGGCACATGAGTTATCTCAAGGACATCTACCGCGACAATCTGCTGGTGGTGCCCGGCGGCATCACAGTCCTTGGCGTGGCCGTAGACCTGAGCACCGTCGCCACCCCCGCCTATATCCAGGGCGGCAAGGAAGATCACATCGCCCCGGCGCGCTCGGCCTATAAACTCACCAGCCATTTCACCGGGGACAAGCGCTTCGTGCTGGCCGGGTCGGGCCATATCGCCGGCGTCGTCAACCCGCCGTCGCAGCACAAATACCAGTATTGGACGAGCGACACCTTGCCCGAACGCTTCGACGATTTCGTCAAGGTGGCCAAGGAAACCAAGGGCAGCTGGTGGCCGGACTGGATCGCCTGGCTGGCGCCGCGCTCGGGCAAGCAGGTCGCGCCGCGGGTGCCCGGCAGCGGCAAGTACAAGGCGATCGAGGATGCGCCGGGTCGCTATGTGAAGGAACGCATCTGATCATGACCGATTTCTCCGATGCCATGCGCCGCGTCATCACCGGCGACAACGCCGCTGGCGAATCGGTCATCATCATTGATGGCGGTCCGTCGGTGTTCGCCGGCGATCCCAACCTCGGCGGCCTGTTCGAGATCTGGGAGGACAGCGCCAGCGGGCCGCTCGACCCGCGCGATCACACCGACCTTGGTGCCGCACAGGCCGTGCTCGGCCCGCGCCCGGGCAACGTCCAGGTGCGCTGGTTCGTCGTGTCGCCGCTGCCCGAAGGCGTCCCCAAAGCGGAGGCCGACGCCACCGCCCGCGCCGTTTTCGCCATGTTCGGCGGCGAACGCCATATCATCGACCAGCGCCGCGCCTCGGCGATGCACGAAACCCATTCGATCGACGTCATCTGCCTGTTGCAAGGCGATGTCTCGCTGATCCTCGAAGGCAGCGAAACCCGCATCAAGCCGGGGCAGGTGGTCATCCAGCGCGGCACCAACCACGCCTGGGTGGCGCACGGCGGCCCGGCGCTGCTGCTCGCGGTGCTGATCGACCGGCCGCTTAATCAGGCGGACGGCGCTTCGACAGCTTGAGCAGCAGGCCACACGCCTAAGATGATGGGCTGAAATCGCGATCATGATCGGGAACGAGGCATGAATACAAGCCGCCGGCCTGTCTTGCGCCTTCATCCACGTCGCTCGCAGTGTCCTTAGCTCTCCTTGGAAACGGTCGTGCGTTTTGTCATGTTCGCATCAAGCGCGAATGACGGTTTCTGGGACAAAGCGGTCATTCGTGGCGGGGTCGTTGGACGTCGGCTTTCGTCAGAAGCCGACATTCGCCGGTGTGACTGAGCGCCGTTGTCGAATTTCTAGGGTTGGACGGAATCCGGACGGCCAGCTCCTGGCAATCGGCGGATGCGCACCTCAGGCCCTGCTGATCGTGACGAAAAGCGATTTAATGACGCTAAGGAACGGATGCGCTTCGCGTTCCACCGGCCCGGCAACTGTGACCCTGAGCTTTCGCTTGATCATTTCGGAAAGCAGAATCTGAAGTTGCAATTCGGCCAAGCGTGCGCCGACGCAGCGGTGGACACCATGACCGAACGACAGATGGCGCCGTGCATTGTCACGGTCGACACGAAGCTGTGCGCCGTCATCGAATACGGTTTCATCACGATTGGCCGAGAGATACCAGAGCACAATCTTGTCGCCCTTGCGGAAGACCTGACCCCGGAAATCAACATCCTGCGTCACGGTGCGGCGCATATGGGCGGCGGGGCATTGCCAACGAATGATCTCGCTGGCGGTGTTTGGAATCAGGTCCGGATTGGCAACCAGCTTGTCCCATTGTGTGGATCGGCGTGCAAAAGGGATCCTGTTAGCGGGGTGATCGGCGTCCAAAA
>JBMOGO010000144.1:0-5848 GCA_049318305.1 Polymorphobacter sp. | reverse complement strand
TTGATCGGGTACACATGTGCCATCGCAAGAATAGGGGGCAGGGCCTAAGGCCCTGCCCGCCGGAGGCTCTCCTGATGCGCCTTTGCCAACCTGACATAGCCCGCTGCCCCGCCGCGATTGCGGGCTATTTCGTCGGCGTCCAGCATGCGCAGCAGCTTCGCCGGCCGGCCGGCCCATAGCTCGCCGCGGGCGATGCGCTTGCCGGGCGTCAGCATGGCGCCGGCGGCGAGCATGCCGTCCGTCCCGATAACGCAGCCGTCCATGACGATGCCGCCCAGCCCGACAAAGGCATGGCTTTCCAGCACGCAGCCGTGAATCATGGCGATGTGTCCGACCAGCACATCGTCATGGATTTCGGTTTTCCAGCGCCGGGTGGTTACATGGACGACGCTGCCGTCCTGGATGTTGGAACGGGCGCCGACGACGATGCTTTCAACATCGCCGCGCAGCACGCAATTGTACCAGATCGACGATTCCGCGCCGATGGTCACATTGCCGATGATGCGGGCGCCGGGGGCGATGAAGGCGCTGTCGGCGACCTGCGGAAAGTCGTCACCGAACGGATAGAGGCTCATGACCTGAAGATTTCATAGGTGACGTGCGGGCTGAGCGGATCATCGGCGGCGAGCGCCGGGTGCGCGAAATCAAGGTCGCGGCGGCGCACCATGCCGAGCCGTTCCATGAGGCCCTGGCTGCGAAGGTTTGCCGGCGTGGTGATGGCGATGATGCGATCAACCGGCAGATTGGCCCAGCCCCAGGCGAGGCTGGCGGTGGCGGCTTCGCGGGCATAGCCCTGGCCCCAGGCGTCGCTACGCAGGCGCCAGCCGATCTCGATGGCGTCTTCGATTCCGGGAATGTTCTCCGGGGCGATCTTCAGTCCGCAAAATCCAAGGAACGCAGCATCTTCAAGACGTTCGATGGCCCAGAAGGTGTGGCCGTGGGTGGCAGCGATCGTTTGCAGGCGAATGATGGCGGCCTGGGTGTCGGCGTGCGTTTGCAGCGGGCCGAGATGTTCCATCACGGCCGGGTCGCGGCCCATGGCGTTGAAGGGGATAAGGTCGTCATCCCGCCAGTTGCGCAGGATGAGGCGAGGGGTTGCGATCATCATGGAAACAGTGGCGCTGCTTCCAGCCCCAGGGTTTCGGGCAGGCCGAATATGAGATTGAAATTCTGGATGGCCTGGCCGGATGAGCCCTTTACCAAATTGTCGATGGCGGCGATGACGATGGCGCGGCCGGGCACGCGATCGGCAAAGACATTGAGCACGGCATGATTGGAGCCGCGAACCATGCGGGTTGCCGGGGCGACGCCGTCGGGCAGCAGATGGACGAACGCCTCCTCGGCGTAGCGAGCGTGCAGGATGGCGCGCAGATCGGCAACCGGGCGCATGGTCTCCACAATGCAGGTGACCAGCTCACCGCGGTTCATGGGGACGAGGTGCGGCGTGAAGCTGAGCGTGACCGGTGCGCCGGCGGCGGCGGAGAGTTCCTGCTCCATTTCGGGCATATGGCGGTGGCGGCCGATGCCATAGGGGTGGACGGCCTCCGCGACCTCGGGAAACAGATTGGCTTCCTTCAGGCTGCGGCCGGCGCCGGTCACGCCCGACAGCGCGTTGATGGTGATGCGATCGGGCGAAATCGCGCCGGCCGCCATCAGCGGCAGCAGCGCCAGCAGCACGGCGGTCGGGTAGCAACCGGGGCAGGCGACCAGAGCGGCGCCGGGCAGCGCAGCGCGGGCAAATTCGGTCAGGCCGTAAACGGCGCCGGGCAGCAGCGCCGGCGCCGGGTGGGCGCCGCCATACCATTCGGCATAGGTTGCGGCGTTTTTCAGCCGGAAATCGGCGGAAATGTCGATAATCCTGGGCCCTTGCACCGTGCTGAGCAGGCTCGCCGAGGCAGCGTGGGGAAGGCAGCCGAAGACCGCGTCGATGCCGGCGTAATCGACGGCTTCCGAGGTGATGAGGCGCGGCAGGCCGGGGTAGGGCGCGAAATGCGGCCAGATCTCCGCCATCGTCTGCCCGGCCTTGGAATTGGCCGACAGCGCGGCGATTTCGATGCGCGGATGCGTCAACGCCAGGCGCACCAGGTCGGCCCCGGTATAGCCGGAGGCGCCAAGGACAGCGATGCGGATGGGCGTGGTCATGGCGCCCGCGTTACGGGAAGCGGCGGGGCGGTTCAAGCACCGTGCCGCCCGGCTCGACACCGGCCGCGCCGCAGCGATAATCTGGTTGTAATACAAATACCGCTATCGTCGGTGCCCCACGGCAAAACGGAGACAGGGATGGAGACCATCGGCGCCGATCTGCAGCAGATGCAGCGCACGCCGCTGGCGGCATCGCATGTCGAGGCGCTCCGTGCGGCGGGCCGCATTGTCGACCACCCCGCCGGCACGGTTTTGTCGCGGCCGGGCGATCCGTTCGACACGTTCGTCTATGTCGAGGCGGGCGAGGTGGAGGTGGTCAACCCGTTCACCGATGACCGGCACCTGCCATCGACGCTGGGGCCAACGCAGTTCCTGGGGGAAATCGCCTTTCTGAACGGCGGCAGCTGGTCGCTTTCGATGCGGGCGGTGTCGGACACCCGCGTCATCGAGGTGCCGCGCGAGGCCATGCTGGTGCTGATGTCGCAAATCCCCGAAATGTCCGACATCATCATCACGGTGTTTTCGGCGCGGCGGCGGCGGCAGCTCGATAGTGGTGACAGCAGTCTCGTGCTGATCGGCGAGGACGAGGACCGCAATGTCCGCCAGATCGCCGCCTTCGCCAGCCGCAACCGCATCCCCTATAAGTCGCTGGCGCTGGGCAGCGCCGCGGCCGCGGCCGTGGCGACCAGCTGCGCCATCGATAGCAGCGCACCGGCGGTGATTTTCGGCCGCGATACGGTGGTGGCCGACCCGACCCCAGACAAGGTGGCGCGGCTGCTCGGGCTTAACCGCGATCTCGTCGATGACGAGGCGTTCGACGTGCTGATCGTCGGCGGCGGCCCGGCCGGCGTGGCGGCAGGCGTCTATGCCGGCGCGGAGGGGCTGTGCGCGCTGGTCATCGAGGATATCGCCATCGGCGGCCAGGCCGGCACCTCGAGCCGGATCGAAAATTACATGGGCTTTCCCACCGGCATTTCGGGCGCCGACCTGGTGTGGCGCGGCGAAGTGCAGGCGATGAAGTTCGGCACGCGCTTTGCCTTGCCGCGCCGGGTGGCGGCGCTGGACCGGCTGGACGACGGCAGTTTCTGCTCTACCTTCGAAAGCGGCGACCGGGTGCGCGGCAAGGCGGTGGTGGTGGCGACCGGCGTGCAATACCGGCAATTGCCGATCGAACGGCTGGGCGATTATGAAGGCGCCGGCGTCTATTATGCCGCCACCGAAATCGAGGCGCGCTATTGCCGCGGCACCGAGGCGATCATCATCGGCGGCGGCAATTCGGCCGGCCAGGCGGCGATGTTCCTCAGCCGCTCGGCGAAATGCGTGCGGCTGCTGGTGCGCGGGCAGTCGCTCGCCGATTCCATGTCGAGCTATCTGTCGAGCCGGCTGGAGGCCGACCCCGCCATCACCATCGAATATGGCGCGGAGGTGAGCGCGCTGCACGGTGACGGCCATCTGGATGCAGTGACGATCCGCAACGCCGACACCGGCGAAACGCGGCAGGTGCCGACCCGGGCGCTGTTCATCATGGTCGGCGCCGCGCCCAATACGGCGTGGCTGTCGGGGCTGGTTGCGCTGGATGCCAAGGGCTTTGTGGTCACCGGCGCGGAAGCGGGGGCGGATTCGCCCTATGCGACGTCGCAGCCGGGAATCTTTGCGGTCGGCGATGTGCGCGCCGGGTCGGTAAAGCGGGTGGCGTCGGCGGTGGGGGAGGGCTCGGTGGTGATTTCGAAGGTGTGGGGTTTTGTGAATGCGGCGGTGTGACTACATATAGTCACGAGCGGGAGAGCGGTGGTTCGATAAGGGGAGTTGAGCATGGAACTGACTGTGAGCGAAGGCAAAGCGCGGTTTTCAGAAGCAGCCGCTGCCGCGCTGCGCGGCGAGCGTGTAACTGTCACAAAAGACGGCAAGCCGTACGTCGAAATAGTAGCCGCGAGCGTTGAGGTGGTGGACCGTACGCAGGCGAACAGAGACGATGTTCTCCGATAATTCTATACCTTCGTGCGCGCCGTGCTGTCTTGTAGTGGACAATTAACCGCCAAACCCCTGCGCCGGACGGTTTACGGCGTATCGGATTCAGGGCCTCTCAAGTTGCTGTAGAAACCTCCCAACAGGCGGGTGTCATTGTTGTAGTTGCGGGCTTTTCGATCGTACCAGAACCGACATATCCTTTCGGGACGTCATAACAAAAGCCTGATGGAGTTTTCGCCTTCAATTTTGCAGGACCGGCGCCAGCAACTGGGACCGAGGCCAAAATTGGTGCGTTTGTCGATGTGCCGCCAACAACAACTGGCGCCGGAGTCTGGGACCCAACCGTTAATGGCGCCTGACCTGCCGCCGCCATTTCCAGCGGAACGTCTTCATCCACAAAGCCTTTGACGATTGTACCGGCAGGAAGCTTGGCACTGGTGCCCGTCATGAAAAAGCCCGCTGGCAAGAAGACGATCGCGGAGACAGCAACGGCCCCTACACCACCAGCAACACCCTTGTCATCAAAGGCACCGCTAAGCCGTATTTGACGGCCATTCACTGTCATGTACAGTACCCGAGCACCAAAATGGCCTGATTTTCCCCACATACCTTTGTTCTCAACATCCGTTATTTCGCCAACGGCAGTGCTTCCGACCGGTACAATGGTCACGCCTTGGACAATTACGGCTTCAGCAGTTTCCAGGCGAACCCGTTGACCAACCCTCATCTTTTTCTTTTTGGTCGTAATTTCTTCCATCAGGCGCAATTGAACTTCCGTGCCTGTTCGCAATACAGCCCGATCCGTAGAAGGCGCGGCGATGGGTGGAACAGGTTGCGGTGCAAAATTCTGAGCAAAAAGCGGGGACGGCGCGAGCGCCATAGTGACTACAAAAAGCCGAAAAATCATTTGTTACCCCCGAAACGATCTGGAAAACACTTTCTAATCGTTAACACGATATTTGATTGCGATAGATTTTACAATTGCTAATTGTTGAGCAACCGGAACATCCGGTTGGAATTAGCCCAGTGCCCGCGCCATAAGGGGGGTGTGGTAAGGCAGCACCCCTGAACAGCAGGCGCACTTGAAGCCGAGCCGGATTTCGAACGCGGCCCGGTCGCGATCGAGCACGCCGGTATCGAGGATTGGTTTCGGTTGCCGACAGGCTGCCGCGTGTCGATGGAGGATGGGTGCATCTCGCGCCGGCCGTTGATTTACATTTGGCGGCTCATTATCGATCTTAGCAGCGCAGCAAAGCAGCAGAGTAATAATGCTCTACAGGTTAGGTAACAATGACCACATGGCGCGAAGCAACATGGGCCGCCCTCCAGCGCCAAGCGCGCGCCGGCGTGGCCATCACTCGCGCTGACCTCATCGCCAAAGAACTCCCCACAATCATCGCAGACGTCGGCTCCGATGGTGCCACGCCGGCCCAGACCCTCAGCCGTGTCCTCCAGGAGCTCCGCGATCAAGGCGTGTTGATCTTTGACGGGCAAGGCCGGTATCGCATCGCCGAGGGCGTTGCGGACGCGACGTTGGAGAACGCTGTGCTGTCCGAGGCTTGGGCGTTGCAGAAGACGCGCATCGGGCAGGGCCCGTTTCGTAATGCCTTGATGGCGCGGTGGGACGCGCGGTGCCCGTTGACGGGAATTGCCGAGCCGGGGTTGCTGCGCGCCTCCCACATCATTGTGGATCGGCGTGCAAAAGGGATCCTGTTAGCGGGGTGATCGGCGTCCAAAA
>JBMOGO010000143.1:0-5962 GCA_049318305.1 Polymorphobacter sp. | reverse complement strand
TTCATCCATGATCTGCGCCGCATCGTCGGCCTGTTGCCGCGCAAGCGCCAGACCCTGTTCTTTTCGGCGACCATGCCGAAAGCCATCGAGGAGCTCGCGTCGAAGTATCTGACCAACCCGGTCAAGGTAGCGGTCAAGCCCGCCGCGACGACCGCGGAACGCGTCGATCAGGCCGTTATCCACGTCAACCAGGCCGAAAAGCCCGCGCTGCTGCAACTGGTGCTGCGCGACAAGGCGATCGACCGGGCGCTGGTGTTCAGCCGCACCAAGCATGGTGCCGACCGCATCGTCCGTCAGCTCGGCAATGCCGGCATAATCGCCGAGGCGATTCACGGCAACAAGAGCCAGCCGCAGCGCGAACGGGCGCTGGCCTCGTTCAAGGCCGGCACCTGCAAGGTGCTGGTGGCGACCGACATCGCGGCGCGCGGCATCGATGTGACCGGCGTGTCGCACGTCATAAACTATGAACTGCCCAACGTGCCGGAATCCTATGTCCATCGCATTGGCCGCACCGCGCGCGCCGGCGCCGATGGCCAGGCGATCGCGTTCTGTGCGGAGGACGAACGCCCGTTCCTACGCGATATCGAAAAGCTGATCCGCCAGAAGATCACGCCGCTGGCGCTCCCTGCCGACTTCCGCGCTGCCGTGCTGGCGGCGCAAAAGGTCGAGCGTGTCGCCCCGCCGGCACCGCGCGAGGAAGAACGCCGTGACCATGCGCGTCGCCCCAGCGGCGGTGGCCGTCCGGGCCGCGATCCGCGCGCCCAGGTGACGCCGCACCGCGGCCAGGGCGGTCCGCGCCAGGGTCAGGGTCAGGGCCGCGCCGGCGGCGGCGGCGGTGGTTTCCGCGGCCGCTGAACCATGTCCAGGGGAGGCGGTTGCCTCCCCTGATACTTCAAATTTGGAATTCGCGCCGGATCGCGTCGGTATCGGCACCCACCGCCGGGACGTCCGCGGGCAATGACCCGCGGCGCCCGGTCGGGCATGGCAGCGAAAAACTGCCGCCCGGAACCGTTGCCGCCAGCGTGCGCAACGCCGGATGCGCCAGCACATCCGCCACGCTCGAGACACGCCCCCACGCGATCTGCGCAGCCTCCAGCCGGGCGATCATCGCCGCGCGGCTGGATTGTGCGAAGACGCCGGAGATAATCGCGTGCAGCGCGGTGCGGTTTGCCACCCGCGCCGGATTGTCGGCAAAGCGCGGGTCATCCGCCAGCGCCGGCATCGCCAGAACCTGATCGCACAGCCGCCGCCATTCCGCGGGCGACTGCACGGCGATCATCACCTCGCCATCGGTACAGGCATAGGCGGCATAGGGCTGCACGGCGGCGTGTTCGAGGCCGTGGCGCTGCGTGTCGCGGCCGAGATGCGCCAGATGCAGTAGCGGCACCGCCATCCAGTCGGCCATCGCATCGAACATGGCAATTTCGATCGCCTGGCCGGCACCAGTACGCCCGCGTGCGATCAACGCCTCCAGAATCGCCGCATGGGCATTCATGCCAGTGGCGATATCGGCGACCGAAACGCCGGTGCGCGCCATGCCGTCGGGGGTGCCGGTGATGCTCGACAGGCCGGATTCCGCCTGCACCAGCATGTCATAGGCGCGCATGTCGCGGTAAGCGCTGTCCTGGCCATAGCCGCAGATATCGACACCGATCAGCCGCGGATACCGCGCCACCGCCGACGCCGCGTCCAGCCCCAGCCGCGCCGCGGCACCAGGGGCGAGATTCTGCACCAGCACATCGGCCCGCGCCAGCATCCGCTCGACCAGCGCCCGGTCAGCGCTGGCCTTGATATCGAGGATGGCGCTTTGCTTGCCGCGATTCAGCCAGGCGAAATAGGCGGATGTGCCGTGCACAGCGCCGTCATAGTGCCGCGCAGTCTCCCCCTCGGCACGCTCGATCTTGATGACGCGGGCGCCGCCATCCGCCAGCCGCGAGGTGCACAGCGGCGCCGCCACCGCCTGTTCGATGGCAATGACCAGCAAACCGTCAAGCGCAGCCATCAATAGGACCTCGGCAAGCCGAGCACATGTTCGGCAAGATAGGCGAGAATGAGGTTCGTCGAGACGGGCGCGACCTGGTAAAGCCGCGTCTCGCGAAACTTGCGTTCGATATCGAAATCGGCGGCAAAGCCGAAGCCGCCATGGGTTTGCAGGCAGACGTTCGCCGCTTCCCACGACGCATCGGCAGCGAGCAGCTTGGCCATGTTGGCGGCTTCGCCGGCGTTATCGCCCGATTCATACGCAGCGGTGGCGGCGCTCACCATCAATTCGGCGGCGCGCATGTTGGCATAGGCGCGGGCGATGGGAAATTGCACGCCCTGGTTGGCCCCGATCGGCCGGCCAAAGACGCTGCGATCCCTGGCATAGCCGCTCGCCTTGTCGAGGAACCATTTGGCATCGCCGATGCATTCGGCGGCGATCAGGATGCGTTCGGCGTTCATGCCCGACAGGATGTAGCGAAAGCCCTGGCCTTCCACGCCGATCAGGTTTTCGGCCGGCACCGGCACATTGTCGAACCAGATTTCGGTGGTGGCATGGTTCATCATCGTCGCGATCGGCCGGATGGTCATGCCATTGGCGAGCGCCGCCGCCATGTCGACGATGAACACCGACAGTCCGTCGGATTTGCGCGTCACCGTCTCGCGCGGTTCGGTGCGGGCGAGCAGGATCATCAGGTCCGAATGTTCGGCGCGGCTCGTCCACAGCTTCTGCCCGGTGATGCGATAGACATCGCCTTCGCGCCTTGCCGTGGTGCGCAGCGCCAGCGTGTCGGTGCCGCTCGTCGGTTCGGTGACGGCAAAGGCTTGCAAGCGCAGGTTACCGGCAGCGATGCGCGGCAGATATTGCGCCTTTTGCGCGTCAGAGCCATGGCGCAGCAGCGTGCCCATCACATACATCTGGGCGTGGCAGGCGGCGCCATTGCCCCCGGCACGATGGATTTCCTCCAGGATCGCGGCGGCGGCCGACAGCGGCAGGCCAGCGCCGCCAAAGTGTTCCGGAATCAGCGCCGACAGATAGCCGGCGTGTGTCAGCGCAGCGACGAACTCTGTCGGATAGGCGCGCCGCGTATCGAGGGCGCGCCAGTATGCGCCCGGGAAGTCGGCGCACAACCGCGCCACCGCCTCCCTGATGTCGCGATGATCCGCGTGCGCCGTCATCGTTGCTCCCCTGGCCCTTGTGTCGCCCTTGTGCCGCCCGGCGTCGGGGGGCGGTCAATCCAGCGCCTTGATGCAGTTATGGTCGGCACCGGGCAAGCGTTGTGCTAGCAAATGGCGGAATTTCGGAAAGCCGACACCATGTGGACGATCGATCTCAACGCCGACCTTGGTGAAGGCTATGGCCCGTGGACGATGGGCGATGACGCGGCGATGCTGGATATCGTGACCAGCGCCAATGTCGCCTGCGGCGGCCATGCCAGCGACCCGGAAACCATGTTCACCACGCTGACACTTGCCAAGGCGCGCGGGGTCGTCACCGGCGCCCACCCCAGCTATCCCGACAAGGAAGGTTTCGGCCGCCGCCGGCTGCCGTTTCCGCCGGCCGAAATCGAACGCTTTGTTGCCGCCCAGATTGGCGCGCTGATGGGCATCGGCGCGCTGGTCGGCCAGCCGATTTCCTATGTGAAGCCGCACGGCGCGCTGGGCAATGTCGCGTCCGAAGACCGGGCGGTTGCCGAAGCGATCGTTCGCGCCAGCCGCGCCGTCGACAAGAAACTCGCCATCCTCGCCATTTCGGGCACCATGCTCGAAACCGTCGCGAGAGAGAGCAGCGTCGCGGTCTATAGCGAGATTTTCGCCGATCGCGGCTATACGCCGGCCGGCAATCTGGTGCCGCGCAGCGAGCCCGGCGCGATGATCCACGACCCCGAAATCGCCACCACACGCCTGCTCAAATTCTTTGAAAACTGGAAAATGCCCACCGTTGGCGGCGCGCCGGTGACGCTGGAGGCGCATTCGATCTGCATTCACGGTGACAGCGCCGATGCCGTGGCGATGGCACGGCATATTCGTGAGGCGTTCCGGGTGCGCGGCCTGTCGGTGGCGCCCTTTCTCAAACTGGCGTGACTGGTGTGCTGCCGTCGGTGAAGCCGGTCGGTGATACCGGGCTGTTGTTCGAATTCGGGTCTGCCATCGACCCGGCGGTGTTCGATCGCATTCTTGCTATCGATGCGGCGCTGACGGCCGACCCGCCGGCGGGCCTGCTCGAAACCGTGCCGGCCTATGTCTCGCTGCTGGTGGTTTACGACCCGCTGCGCACCGATGCGGCGACGCTGGAAGCGGCGGTGCTGGTGCGGCTGTCGCGCGCCACCGGCGCGCCGCCCGTGGGTGTCGATCACGTCATCCCGATGTGCAGCGACGCCGACCTGGCGCCGGATCTTGCCGATGCCGCGGCGCGCCTGGGCCTGACCGAGGATGCCATCCTTGCGGCGCATTTCGCCGCCGAATACCGCGTCTACATGTACGGCTTTGCGCCGGGCTATGCCTATATGGACGGGGTGCCCGCAGCGCTGCACCTGCCGCGAAAGCCGGTGCCGGTGCGCAGCCGCCCGGTCGGCACGGTGATGATCGCCGGTGGGCAATGCCTGATCACCACCGTGCCGATGCCGACGGGATGGTGGGTGATCGGCCGCACCGCGACGCCGGTGCTGCGCATGGCGGATGCCCGGCCGTTCCTGTTCCAGCCCGGCGACCGCGTCCGCTTCCGCCAGGTGACGCGCGCCGAATTTGAGGCCGGCTGATGGCGCGCGTGCGCCTGCTGGTCGAAATGGCCGGGCCGCTGACCAGCTATCAGGATGCCGGGCGCCCCGGCCATTTGCGCTATGGCGTCACCGCGTCGGGACCGATCGACCAGCTGGGCTTTGCCGCCGCCCATGCGGCGCTGGGCAACCCGGCCGGCGGCACCGCCATCGAAGTGTCGCACGGCGGCATCGTGCTGCGCTGCGTCGAAGGCGAGGTGGCGTTTGCACTGGCGGGCGGTGACTTCAGCGCCCGCGTCGACAGCGTAGCGCTGGGCGGCTGGACGACAGGCGTGCTGCGGCCGGGATCACGGCTGACGATCCGCGATGGCAGCGCCGGCAACTGGGCAACGCTGGCCTTTGCCGGCGCCATCGATTGCCCGGCCTGGCTGGGCAGCACCGCGACGCTGGCGCTTGCCGGGCTGGGCGGTGGCCGGCTGGTGGCGGGCGATCGTATCGATATAGAAGCGCGTCCGGTCGGCGATGGCGCCGCCTGGTCCTTCCCGCCGCCGCCGCGCGATGCCGGCCCGATTCGCGTCGTCATCGGGCCACAGGACCAGTTTTTCGCGGCTGAATCGCGCGATGCCCTGCTGAGCCAGCCCTTCAGGGCTGCCAACGCCTTTGACCGGATGGGCATGGTGCTCGACGGCCCGCTGCTGCCGCCCTTGTCGGTGACCATGTTGTCGGCGCCGCTGCTGCGCGGCGCCATCCAGGTCAACGGCACCGGCACCGCGACGGTTCTGCTCGCCGACCATCAGACGACCGCGGGCTATCCGCGCATAGCCACGGTGATCGGCGCTGATCTTGACCGCGTGGCGCAGCTGCGGCCGGGCACGGGGCTGCGGTTCACCGCTATCGACGTTGCAGAGGCGATTGCCCTGGCGCGCAAGACGGCCGCCGCCCGTGCCGTTTGGCTGGCGTCGCTCGCGGCCGGGCAGGGGTCGCTGGTGGACCGGCTGCTGTCAGCCAATCTTATTGATGGCGTCGTCAGCGGCCGGGACTGAATCGCCCCGGCCCGCTGCCCCTTAGACGGCAACCGCCTTCAGGATCTTGCCGGGCGTACGCGGCGGTTCGCCCTTGGGCAGCGCATCGACATGTTCCATGCCCGACGTCACTTCGCCCCACACCGTATACTGGCGATCGAGGAAGCCGGCATCGGCAAAGCAGATAAAGAACTGGCTGTTGGCGCTGTTCGGGTTCGACGAGCGCGCCATCGAGCAGACACC
>JBMOGO010000142.1:0-6056 GCA_049318305.1 Polymorphobacter sp. | reverse complement strand
GTGACGGTGGTGCCGGCCGGCACCAGCGCGGCAATCGCTGTCGTCATCAGCGAAAATGTCTGGCCGGCATCGAACAGCCCGGCGTGGCCGCTCAGCCAGGCCGAGCCGATGTCGGTCACATCGATCGCGATGCAGGCAATGAGCAGGGTGCCGATCGTCGTGGGCCGCGCCGCCGCGACCACAATCGCGAGCACCATGTCGCGAACCGCCCAGACCCGGATGGTGTACGGCATCTGGAGATTATCGGCTGGCGGCGCCGCCAGCGTCTCCATCAGCGCCGACGGATCGGCATAGCCAAAGGCCGCCAGGCCGAACCGCACGAGGCACATCAGCGCAATCAGGCACGCAATCAGCGGCGGCTGCCCGCGCATCAGGCCGTCGCCGCCTCGCCGCTCGGCGCCACTTCATGCCCGCGCACGATCAGCAGGTACATCACCGGCGTGACGATCCGGCTGAGCAGCGTCGACGACACCAGCCCGCCGATGATCACCCAGGCCAGCGGGCCGTAAAGACCGGAGCCGGATAGCGCCAGCGGCAGCAGCCCGCCAATGGCGGTGACGCTGGTCAGCAGCACCGGCAGGAAGCGCACTTCGCCAGCGCGCTCGATGGCATCGCGCAGGCCCACGCCGCGCTGGCGCAACTGGGTGGTGAAATCGACGAGCAGGATGGAATTCTTGATCTCGATGCCGATCAGCGCGACAAACCCGATGACGGCGGTATAGCTGATCGAATTGCCTGTCAGGAACAGAGCCACCAGCCCGCCGAACAACCCGAGCGGGATGACGCCGGCGACCACCGCGGTTTCGCGGAACCGTCCGAATTCGATGACCAGCACGCCCAGGATACCGAACACCGCGATAGCGATGATCGGCCCCAGCCCGCCGAAGCTGCGCGCTGCGACTTCGGCCTCGCCGCCCTCGTCGAAGCGATAGCCCTCCGGCAGTTTCACCTTGTCGAGCGCCGCATAAACCGCGGTGTTTACCTTGGCGGTGAGGAAGCCATCGGCAATCTGCGACTGGATCGACACGATACGCTGCTGGCGTTCGCGGTTGATGCGCGGCGGCGCACTGTCGAGGCTGGGGGTAGCGATCTGGCGCAGCGGCACCGCGCCATTCGCACCGGGCACATAGATCTGGTCGAGCACCGATAGCTCGTGGCGGCCGTGAAGCGGCAGCCGAACCACGACGTTATAACTGTCACCTTCACGGTCGCGCAGTCGCCCCGCCGCCTCCCCGGCGAGTGCCAGCCGCAAGGCGCGGCGCGGCGCCCCCGGTTGCACACCCAGCAGTGCCGCCTTGCCGGCATCAAGCCCCAGATCGAGCCGCGGCTGGTCGATGGCCACCGGATTGACGACATCGCGGGTGCCGGGCACGTCGCGCATGACGTTCTCTACCTCGCCGGCGATGCGTTTCAGCACGTCGAGATCGGGGCCAACGACCTTTACGAGGATCGGCGCATCGACCGGCGGCCCGTTCTGGAAGATTTTCAGCACATATTGCGCATCCGGGCTGGTGGCGAACCGCTGTCTCAGCCGTGCGACCAGCGCCGGGCCGCGCACCGGGTCCCATTCCTTCAGCACCACCATCACTTCGCCGATGTTGGTACGCTGGTCGAAACTGCGCTGGTTATAGAAAATCTGCGGATTGCCGCGCCCGACATTGGCGAGCACCTGCTCGACATCGGGATCGCCCTTCAGCGCGGTCTCGACAAAGCCGACGGCGCGATTGGTCTGGCTGATCGCGGTGCCTTCGGGCGCTGTCACGCTGACCAGAAAATACGGCGCATCGGCCGGCGGAAACAGGCTGGACCCGATGAACGGCACCAGCCCGAAGCCCGAAAACACCACCACGGACGCCGCCGCCATCGCCTTCCACGGGTTGGTCAGCGACCAGTGCAGCGTCGGCGCATAAAAGCGGTGGATACCGCCCTGGATGGCCTGCAAGAACCGGTTGCCATGCTCAGGCTCGTTGCGCGGTAGCACCCGGCTGGCGAGGAACGGCACGATGGTCAGCGATACCAGCAGCGACGCCGCCACCGTACCCAGCACGGCGACCGGCAATGACCGGGTGAACTTGCCGGCGCCTTCGGGCAGGAACGCCAACGGCAAAAACGCGAACAGCAGCACGAAGGTGCAGCCGATCACCGCCACGGCAATCTCGCGGGTGCCCGACAAGGCGGCAGCTTCGCGGTCTTCCCCCTCGCGCAGGTGGCGGGCGATGTTTTCGGTTACGACGATCGAATCATCCACCAACAGCCCCAGCGCGATGATGAACCCCGAAATTGCCAGCTGGTTGAGGGTGAAGCCGGTGAAGGCCAGCACCGCGACGCCGATCATCAGGCTGAGCGGCACCGACACCATGACGACCAGCGACGCGCGCCAGCCCAGCGGCAGCAGGGTGATCAGCACCAGCCCCAGCGCGATGGCAAAATCGCGGCCGAGTTGATCAAGCTTGCGGGCAATGTCGAACGACTGGTCGAAACCGACTTCCAGCGTCACATCGGGCGGCAGCAGCTCGCGATAGGCATCCGCCGCGGCAATGGCGCCATCGCGGATATCGAGGACATTGAGGCCGTCCTTCTGGGTCAGCGTCACCCATACCGCGCGCTTGCCGTTGATGCGCGCGATGTGCGGCTGTTCTTCATAGCCCCAGGCGACATCGGCGACATCGCGCACCCGCACCACCCGGCCATCGCTGGCGCGCACGGGTTCGTCGGCGATTTCATCGACGCTGCGAAACGCGCCGCCGGCCTGGACGTTGAGCCGCTGGTCGCCTGAATGCACCGCGCCTGGCGGCAAATCGGTCGATCCCTGCCGCAACGCATCGGTTACCGCGGTCACCGGCAGGCCGAGTTGCGCCATCCGACCGGGATCGATAGCGACCTGCACTTCGGGGATCGGGATCGCCCAGGTGCGGGTGTTGCGCACGCCGGGCACGCGGTTGAGCCGTTCGCGCAGGTCCTTTGCCAGCTTTTCGAGCCGACGATACGAAGCAGTATCGCTGACCAGCGCGAACTGCACCACCGCCGCCTCGGTGGTGCGGGTCTTCTGGAATTCCAGCCGCTGCAACGCCGATGGCAGCGTGCTGCGGATGGCGTTCACCTCGCGCACCACCTCGTCGTAATTCTTCTCGGGGTCGCCGCTCCAGCTGAATTCGGCGGTGATGACCGCGGTCGAATCGGTCGACCGTGATTGCACCCGCACGATGCCGTCCAGGCCCTGCAGCACATCCTCGATCGGCTTGGCGATAGTGGTTTCCATGTCGCCGGGTTCGGCCCCCGGCACGGTGGCGATGACATTGATGAACGGCGACGGGAAATGCGGATCAACCGAACGCGGGATGCCGAGGAACGCTGACAGCCCGATGGCGAACAGCAGCGCAAACACCACCAGGGTAATCTGCCAGCGCTTGACAGCGAAATCGATGATTCCCACGCGCTTAACCGCGTGCCACGGTGACGCGCATGCCATCGCGCAAGCGGTCGGCGCCGGATGTCACAACGCGTTCGCCAGCGTTCAGCCCGGCGGTGATGGTGAGCGCGGTATCGCCAAGTTGGCCGATCGTCACCAGGCGCCGCTTCACATGGGTGCCGGCGGCATCGAGCACATAGACAAAGCCTTCATCGGCGCGCGCCGAAAACACCGCGCTGGCCGGCACGCTGACCGCCCCCCCCGTGCCGACGCCGCCAAAGCGCAACAGTGCCGAACCGATCAGGCCGGATCGCAGGCCAAGGCGCGCCGGCAGCGCCAGTTCGACACGGAACGTGCCAGTGGCATCATCGCCGCGCGCACCGATTTCGGACACGCGCGCCGCGATCGGCGCAACGCCCAGCGCCGGAATGGTCACCGCCGCCTGCTGGCCGATGGCGATGCGGCCCAAGTCAGCATCGGATACCGGCAGTTGAAGGACATAGCCCGACGCCAGTTCGCCGACGATCAGCACGGTTTGTCCCGGCGTCGCCATCTGGCCGGGTTCCGCCGGCCGGCGCAATACCACCCCGGCGGACGGCGCGCGGATGGTCGCCAGCCCGACATCGAACCCCGATTGCGCCACGCGCGCCTGTGCAGCGGCAGCGGTGGCGCGCGCCGTTTCGACGCGCGGGGCCGTGACCCAACCCTTGGCAAACAGGCTCGACAGCCGGCGATAATCCGCTTCGGCGCGCGCCGCCTCGGCCCGCGCGGATGTTGATGCGGCGGCCAGACTGGTCGGATCGAGCCGCGCCAGCACGGCGCCCTGCCCGACCGTGTCGCCCTCCCGCACCAATATCGCTGCGATCCGCCCGGAGGTGTTGAAACCGAGCGGGGTCTCGCGCTTCAAGCGAACGGTGCCGCTGATCGCCAGCGCGCTGTTGCCACTTGCCGGCACGGCGGCAACAACCGCGACCGGGATGGCGACATCGGTTTTCGCGGGCGAAGTGGCAGGCACCGGTTCCTTGGCGTCCGGAGAGCAGGCAAGCAGCAGCAGCGCGACCGGCAGCAGGGCGCCCATCGGCACGATTGCCCCACTGAATGTCACCCTATGCCGCATGCCCGCCCCGATCGATTTGATTGTCACTCAATAGTGATGCGGGCGAAGCGGTGGCGGTGCAAGCGAAATTCGAGCCATGCTCAATTTTTCAGCGGTGTTGCGACAAAAAGTTTCAATCAATGATCGTCAGGGCGTTGACCGTTAACAATTTGGCAATCATAGTTACGGAAAGGTCAATGGCACTCTTCTCATGCGCGACGATTTCGGCAAGGATATGCCCCGATATGGCGATTTCCCGGTCAGGCAGGCCGGCGACGAGGCGCGTCGCAGCGCGTGCGACGGCATCCGTTTCGCCCTCGATCCGTATGTCGATGATATGGGTCGCACCGACAAAGGTCGCACTCGCCCAGTCGCGCGAGTGCACTGCCTCCACCACCATGACGGTTTTTTCCCTATCGGTCGCAGCGAAAGCCAGTTCAGCAACAATCGCGCGCAGCAAGGCGGCCTGGATATGATTGCAAATGGGGCGCATCAGGCAAAATCCCGTGACATGGCGGCGCTGACCGTGCTGCCGCAGGTTTTAGCAGACTCGATCGCGGCGATAACACGACGATGGGTGGAGGCGCGCGGTTGCCGACCGCGGCGCAAATCGAAGACAAAACGCGGGTCGCCGATCACCTCGCGTCCGAATCGCGACGGCGCGATCGCTGCCCGCCGCAAATGTCGCTCAACCGCCATCAGCAAACTCATTTTCCGGTCTCCCTTCGACCCCGCCAACGCCACCGATTCGGCGTCTTTAACGTTTTATCCGTCGTTAAATCCTACTAGTCTAGGTAAAAAACTATGATACAGTGGAAATCAAGCGGACCAGGAGAGGAGGTGCCGCGCGTTATGGACAGCATCGCCATCCGCAAGCGGTTGGACGAGCTGATTTCGTCGCATGGTGAGGATTATGCCTCGCTATCGCGGCGGCTCGGCCGCAACCCGACCTACATCCAGCAATTCGTCAAGCGCGGGGTACCCCGCCGCCTGTCGGAGACCGACAGGCGTGTCATCGCCGAACATTTCGGCATCACCGAACGCCTGCTCGGCGGGCCGGACGACAATGCCAGTCGCGCCGTGGTGGCGCGCCCCGGCCTGGTGCGCCGGGCGGAAGACTTTGTTCTCATACCGCAACTCGCCATCGGCGCATCGGCCGGCAGCGGTGCCGAACCCGGTGCTGAAACCGCCCTCGCCACCCTGGCGTTTCAGGCGAACTGGGTGCGCAGTGTCGCCACCGGCCGTCCGGAAGCGCTGTCAGTCATCGGTGTCGAAGGCGATTCAATGCTGCCGACGCTGGCGGACGGCGACCAGATCCTCGTCGATACCGACGATCGCGAACGCCTGCGTGATGGCATCTATGTGCTGCGCACCGATGACGCGCTGCTGGTCAAGCGCCTGTCGGTCAACCCGGCGACCCGGCGCCTGACCATCCGCAGCGACAATGACGCCTACCCCAGCTGGGACGATTGCGACCCGGCCGCGGTCAGCGTCATCGGCCGGGTGGTCTGGGTCGGGCGACGGCTGAACTAGTCGTTAAAAACCTAGCGG
>JBMOGO010000141.1:0-6112 GCA_049318305.1 Polymorphobacter sp. | reverse complement strand
CGATCCTCAATTCGACGACGACGCTGTATGTCTGCGACATCCACGAAAGCTATGTGAACCCCAACCCGGACGTGAAAAAGCTCAACACCTGGATTTCGGTCGGTTTCGTGATCCTGTCGATCGCCCTGGTGCCGGTCTATGCCGGCACCGTCTCGATCATCAACCTCGTCCAGCAATTGAACGGCCTGTTGTCGATGCCGATCCTGTCCGCCTTCATCGTCGGCCTGGTTTTCAAGGGCGTGAAGGCCGAAGCGGTGATGGCGGCGCTGGCGTTCGGTGTCGGCCTGTATGCGGTGTTCACCTGGGTGTGGACGCCGGTCCACTACATCCACCTGATGCTGGTGACACTGGTTGCCTGCATCGCCGTCGCGCTGGCACTCAACCGGCTGATGGGCGGGCGGGCACGCTTTGCGGGGCTGGCGGCGGCCTGATTTTTGGGGAATAACCGCGCCAGTATCAGGAGCCGATTGCCATGTTCGCCCGTCTGTTCGTCGATCACCCGCGCGCGGTCAATGAAACCTATCCCGAACATATGGCCGCGGCCTTTTCGGTGGGCGGCCGGCTGTTCGCAGCGTCATTGAAATGCTTCGTCCATGGCCTCGTCCCCGGCCTGTGCAAGACCGCCGGCAGCGATGCCATCCTCAAGCTGCACGGCGAGATCAGCCCGCGGCGCTTCGACCAGCCGACCCTGTAAGGACAAAAAATGCCCGACGAACTCGGCTTCCATCCGGCGCGCCTTGCCAAAATCAACGCCTATCTGGCCGAAAAATACGTCACCCCCGGCAAGCTGCCCGGCACGCTCACGCTGATCGCGCGCCATGGTGATATCGCGCATATCGGCATCACCGGCCATGCCGATGTGGAACGCGGCCTACCGCTTAGCGAAGACACGATTTTCCGCATCTATTCGATGACCAAGCCGGTCACCTCCGTCGCGCTGATGATGCTGGTGGAGGAAGGCCGGATTGCGCTGGAAGACCCCGTTCACCGCTATATACCCGAATGGAAAAACCTGGGCGTCTTCGTCGCCGGCACCCACAAGCTGGGGTTCCAGACCAGGCCGGTCAGCCGTCCGATGCAGGTGGTCGATCTGCTCCGCCATACCGCCGGGCTGACCTATGGGTTCCAGCTGCGAAGCAATGTCGATGAAGCCTATCGCCGCGAAAAAATCGGCGAGATCGAAAAGGCCGGCACGCTCGCCGACATGATTTCAGCGCTCGGCAAGCTGCCACTGGAATTTTCCCCCGGGGACTCGTGGAATTATTCGGTCGCCACCGATGTCTGCGGCTGGCTCGTCCAAGTCGTGTCGGCCCAGAAGTTTGAGGACTTCCTGGCGGATCGCCTGTTCACGCCGCTCGGAATGGTCGACACCGGCTTTCACGTTCGGGAGGGCCAGGGCCATCGCCTCGCCACTTGCTACCAGCCGACCCGCACCGGCGGCATCGAAGTGCAGGACGATGCGGCAACGAGCAGCTTCCTGAAACCCGCCAGCTTCATCTCGGGCGGCGGCGGATTGGTGTCGACAGCGCGCGACTATCTCAAGTTCGCCCAGATGCTGCTGAATGGCGGCACCGCCGACGGCCACCGCTACATCGGCCGCAAGACCATCGACCTGATGACCGCCAACCATTTGCCCGGCGGCAGCAGCATCGCCGCCATGTCGAAATCGCTGTTCAGCGAAGCGGCCTACGACGGCATCGGCTTCGGCCTCGGCTTTGCCACCACCACCAGCGCCGCGCAGACGCTGATGCCCGGCAGCGACGGCGATTATTTCTGGGGCGGCGCCGCCAGCACCTTCTTCTGGATCGACCCCGAAGAAGACCTGATCGGCATCTTCATGACCCAGCTCATCCCGTCGAGCACCTATCCGGTCCGCCGCGAAGTCCGCACCATGGTTTATAGCGCGCTGGACGATTGAGTTGGCCTGCAAGGTGCCAGCCGTCACCGCGACGCGCGTAAAAGCCGGGGGAAATGCGTGACCAGTCCAGCTGTTACTGCCGTACCCGCGTCCCGCGCTCGCGTTCCGACGCTCACGCGCATCGCCTATGGCTTTGGCTCGGTCGCCAACGGCATCCGCAACGGCGGCTTCAATTATCTGCTGCTGATCTTCTACAGTCAGGTCGTCGGGCTGGATGCGCGGCTGGTCGGCCTTGCCCTCACCATCGGGCTGGTCATCGACGCGCTGACCGATACCGGCATCGGCTATTGGTCCGACAATCTGCGCACGCGCTGGGGCCGTCGCCACCCGCTCATGTACCTGGCCGTGCTGCCGACCGGCCTTGGCTATTTCCTGATCTGGGATCCGCCGACCGGTTGGTCGCAAATGGCGCTGTTCTGGTATGTGTTGCTGCTGACGTTGTTGGTGCGCTTCACCTCATCGCTTTTCGAAGTGCCCAACGCCGCGCTCGCCGCCGAACTGACCGAAGACTATGCCGAACGCAGCTCGCTCATTTCGCTGCAGAATTATTTCGGATGGACAGCCGGCACAGTGATGGCGGTCGTCACCTTCGGGGCCATCTTCCCGGCCTTTGCGACGCCGCAGATTCCCAATGGTCAGTTCAATCGCGACGCCTATGCGCTTTATGGCATCATCGGCTCGGCGGTCATCTTCACCGCGATGTTGGTCGCGACGCTGGGCACTCACAACCAGATCAAGTTTCTCAAACATCCGCCACCCAAGCGCCCGATGACGCTGCGGCGCATCTTTGCCGAAATCTATGAAACGCTGGCCAACAAGGCGTTCCTGGCGCTGTTCATGGTGGCGGCGCTGGGCCTGCTCGCCACCGGTGTTGCAACGGCGCTGACCTATTACATCAACAGCTTCTTCTGGGGCTTCAACTCGCAACAGATCGCCCTGCTCACCGCTTCGGTGCTGGTTTCGGCGGTCATCGGCGGCTTCCTGGCACCGCTCGCCAGCCGCACCATCGGCAAGCGCCGCGGCGCACTCATCATCGGCATGACCGCTTTTCTGGGGGCGCCGCTACCGATCGTGCTACGGCTGGCGGGCGTGCTGCCGCCGGGCAGCGACGGCCTGGTCTTCTGGTTCGTCTTTGGCGTTTCAACCCTCGACGTCGGCCTCATCATCGCCTTTCAGATCCTCGCCGCCTCGATGCTGGCCGACCTTGCCGAACCCGCCGAACTGAAGACCGGCCGGCGTTCGGAGGGGCTGTTTTCGGCATCGACAACGTTCCTCGGCAAGCTGGTCCAGGGCCTGGGCGTTACTATTGCCTCGTTCGTGCTGACCTTTGCCGGCATCAAGTCCGGCGTCGATCCCAGCCAGGTGCCGCCCGATGCCGTCTGGCGGCTGGGCGCCTATTATGTGCCGACCGTGTTGACGTTGTGGATGGCGATGATGGCAGCGCTGACCTTTTACAAACGCGACCAGAGCGATCACGAAGCCTCGCTGCTGGCGTTGGCGGCGCAGCGGGCTGTGCCAGCCGACTGAAGATTTACCCCCTGCAACTATTCGTTGCTGTGCCACCCCCCGCAAGCTCGCTAAACAACGCTGTCTCAGTCCCCGAGGAAACGCCATGACCGACTATGTCCCGCCCAAGATCTGGACCTGGAACAAGGAAAATGGCGGCCGTTTCGCCAACATCAACCGCCCCGTCGCCGGCGCCACGCATGACAAGGAACTGCCGGTCGGCAAGCACCCGCTGCAGCTTTATTCGCTGGGCACGCCAAATGGCGTCAAGGTGACGGTGCTGCTCGAGGAGCTGCTGGCGGCCGGCCACAGCGGCGCGGAATATGATGCCTGGCTGATAAACATCGGCGCCGGCGACCAGTTCGGCAGCGGTTATGTCGCCGCCAATCCCAATTCGAAAATCCCGGTGCTCCTCGATCACAGCGTCTCACCAGTCCAGCGCGTGTTCGAATCGGGTGCCATCCTGCTCTATCTTGCCGAAAAGTTCGGCGCCTTCCTGCCGACCGAGCCCGCCGCCCGCACCGCCGCTTTGTCCTGGCTGTTCTGGCACATGGGCGCCGTGCCCTTCCTCGGCGGCGGCTTTGGGCATTTCTATGCCTACGCGCCGGCCAAGTTCGAATATCCGATCGACCGCTATGCGATGGAGGTAAAGCGCCAGCTCGACGTGCTCGACCGCCATCTCGCCGAAAACGAATATATGGCCGGCAGCGAATACAGCATCGCCGACATGGGCATCTGGCCCTGGTATGGCGCGCTGGTGAAGGGGCTGGTCTATGACGCCGGCGAATTCCTCCAGGTGCAGGACTACACCCATGTACAGCGCTGGACCGACCAGATCGCCGCGCGCCCCGCCGTCAAGCGCGGCCGCATGGTCAACCGCGTCCAGGGCGACCCGGCATCACAGCTGCACGAACGCCATGACGCGAGCGATTTCGACACCAGGACACAGGACAAGCTGCTGGCGGCGGGGTGATTAAACCATCGTCGCGTCGGCGACTGCGGCCGCGCGCGCGACGACCAGCGCCATCGCCGTCAGCCCGGCGACGGCGCCGACGGTCAGCAGCGCCCGCAGACGCGGGTACCAGCCCGGCAGCCCTGCCGACCGCACGTCCCAGCCGAAGTGCAACACCAGCAGCACCGCCATCGCCGCCAGTTGCGTCGGCCGCGACAGACCGGGCGCCAGAAGCAGCGCAAAGCCCGCCAGCGTCGGCAGCATCGCCAGCGAGACGGTGGCAACCCCCGGCGCCGGACGCAGCGCCTCTATCCCCCAGCGCGCCCCGCCCAGGAACGACAGGATGAGCGCGCCATAGCCCAGCGCCACCAGGCCCAGCACCTCGGCGTGCGCCGGGCTGAACGCCCCCAGCAGCGGCGGCGCCAGAAACGGCACCAGCCCGAGCACGCCATAGACCAGCACCACGCCGGGTATCTTCACGCCCATCCCCTTGCTTCCACCCGCCTGTCATGGCGCGGGTCGGCGCAGCCTTGCAACACCGCCGGCACGGCCTAGGCTGCGACAAAATCGACTGCCAAGGACCAGACAATGCCCGATTCCGCCCTACCTAGCGCTGTCTTCTCCCCGCCCGCCAGCAGCCACACCCATGGCCCCGGCGCCATCGCCGCCGCCATCGCCAGCGACCCGGCGCTGCACGGCTGGATGGAGGGCGCGCCGCCGCCACCAGAGCGCCTGGTCCGCATCAGCGACGGCAGCGCCTGGCGCTTCCCGCAACTGCGCTGGAGCTATTCGAACTTCCGCCGGCTGGTGCCCACGGTCGATGTGCCGCGCGGCCCGGCACCGCCCCGCGCCCTGCCGGTCGCCCTGCGCGACGACATCGACGCCATCAGCTTCATGCCGCTCGCCAACAGCGGCTTCGATCGCGCCATCCGCTGGGACGAATCGCTGCTCGCCAATTTCACCGATGCGATCCTTGTCCTTCACCGCGGCCACATCGTTTACGAACGCTATTTCGGCGTCACCGGCACCGCGACGCGCCACATGCTGATGTCGGTCTCCAAATCCTTCGCCGGCACCATCGCCGCGATGCTCGTTGCCGATGGCAGCCTCGATGAAACCGCGCTGGTCGGCAGCCTCATCCCCGAGCTCGCAGCCAGCGGCTTCGGCGATGCCACGCTGCGCCAGGTCATGGATATGACAACGGCGCTGGCCTATTCCGAAGACTATACCAGCCCCACCGCCGATATCGCCGCGCTGGTCGCCGCCTGCGGGCTAAGCCCCGGCAACACCGCCGGCGTGCGCGCCTATCTGCCGACCATCGCCAGGGCCGGCACCCACGGCGAGGCCTTTACCTATCGCACCTGCAACACCGATGTGCTCGCCTGGGTCCTGCACCGCACCACCGGCAAACCACTGGCACAACTGGTCAGCGAAACCTTCTGGCAGAAACTCGGCATGGAACAGGACGCCAGCTACACCATCGACAGCCATGGCAGCGAATTCGGCGGCGGCGGCATGAGCGCCACGCTGCGCGATCTTGCCCGTTTCGGCGAAATGCTGCGGCTCGGCGGCCAGGGCATCGTGCCGGCCGCCGTCATTGCCGACATCGCCGCCGGCGCCGACCCGGCCAAATTCGCCCCGGCCGGCTATGCGACCCTGCCCGGCTGGAGCTATCGCAACCAATGGTGGGTCAGCCACAACTCGCACGGCTGTTACACCGCACGCGGCGTGCGCGG
>JBMOGO010000140.1:0-6194 GCA_049318305.1 Polymorphobacter sp. | reverse complement strand
GGTGCTGCAGGTCGCCGGCGCCTGTGCGCTGGCGCAGCCGCTGGGGGAGGCGATGCTGGCGGCGCACCTGCTGGCGCGCGCCGGGGTGGCAGCGCCGGCGGGGCTGGTCAGCATCGGCAGCGGCGGCGGGGTGGTGCAACAGGGGCGGTTCAGCGGCTGGGTGGCGGCGGTGCCCTGGGGGCGCGACGCCGCGGCGGTGCTGGCGGCGGTGGAAACCGGCGCTGAAATGCCGGTTCTGTTGCTGTTGCCGGGGGGTAACGTGACGCCCGGAGCGAGCCCGGCAGGTGAGCCGCGCGACCGCATCGACTATGATCGGGCGATAGCGGTGGAGCTCGGCGCGGCCGACCATATGCTTTACGGTGCGTTCGTGCGCACGGCGCAGGCCTCCGGCGCGCTCGCGGCGGCGCTCGCGCTGGCGGTGGCGCATGTCAACGCGCGAGTGCAGTTCGGCAAACCGCTGGCGAAGTTGCAGGCGGTGCAACAGGCGCTGGCGGTGCTCGCGGAGGAAGCGGCAGCGGCGCGCATGGCCGGTGCCGCGGCGGCAGCGGCGCTGGACCGCGGCGGCGGCGCGTTCGAGATGATGGCCGCCAAGCTGCGCGCCAACATGGCGATCCACCGCGGCACGGCGATTGCCCACCAGGTGCATGGCGCCATCGGCTTCACCCAGGATTATCCGCTGCACCCGCTGACGCGGCGCTTGATGGGCTGGCGGTCGGATTTCGGCGGCGATCGCTGGGCGGAACTGCTCGGGCAGGTGGCGCTGGCGGAGGGCGGCATCGGGATGTGGACGGAGATCACCCGGCGGGGGGATGGCTGACAGCCTCGGGCGGCTGGGGCCTTGGCCCCAGACCCCTTTTGCTGGTTTGGCGCACAGCACTGGGTGCGGTGCTTTGGGTGTATTCCAGATGGGGTTTGGGGCCTGCGGCCTCAACCGCCGAAGGCTCTGATTCTCGACCCTAAAGGTTGCGCACCAGCGCCAGCACCTCCGCGGCGCGATTCTTGTGGCAGATCAGCAGGTCGGGCAGCAGCGGATCGGCGCGGTTGTAGACCAGCGGCGAACCATCGACGCGGCTGGCGTGCAACCCGGCCGCCAGCGCCACGGCGGCGGGGGCGCAATTGTCCCATTCATACTGTCCGCCGGTGTGGAGGTAGATGTCGGCCTCGCCGCGCAAAACCGCCATCGCCTTGGCGCCGGCGCTGCCCATCGGGACGAGATCGGCGCCGAGCGCTTGTGCGCACGACACGGCTTCGGCAGCGGGGCGGGTGCGGCTGACCAGCATGCGCAGCGTGGCGGCTTCGGGGTGCAGCGCCGGTGGGAATTCGGTGCATAAGCAGAGGCCGAGCGCCGGCAGCGCGACGGCACCGTGGGTGGCAACGCCATCGATGCTGAGGCCAACATGCACCGCCCAATCGTCGCGGCGTTCGCCATATTCGCGGGTGCCGTCCAACGGGTCGACGATCCAGACGCGGCGGGCGTTGAGGCGCGCCCCGCGTTCGATGGCACCGGCGGCTTCCTCCTCCGACAGGATGGCGTCGTCGGGGCGTTCGCGGCGCAGGGCATCGAGGATCAGCGTGTTGGCCTGGGCATCGCCCTTGGCGCCCAGCGTCTTGCCGTCGTCATCGCTGCCCCGCAGGGCGAGCAACAGCTTGCCGGCTGCGGTGGCGAGGTGGCGGGCGAGGGCGGCGTCGGTCACTTGATCAACCGGTCGACGATCAACTGTGCCGCCGCTTCGGCGCTCATCACCGTGGTGTCGATGCGGATTTCCGGGGATTCCGGCGCTTCATAAGGGCTGTCGATGCCGGTGAAGTTCTTCAACTGGCCGGCGCGGGCCTTTTTGTACAAGCCCTTGACGTCACGCGCTTCGGCTTCGGCGAGCGGCGTGTCGATGTGGATTTCGATGAATTCGCCGGTGGCCATCATGTCGCGCACCATCTGGCGTTCGGCGCGGAACGGCGAAATGAAGGCGGTGATGACGATCAGCCCGGCATCGGTCATCAGTTTGGCGACTTCGCCGACGCGGCGGATATTTTCGATGCGGTCGGCATCGGTGAAGCCCAAATCCTTGTTCAGCCCGTGGCGGACATTGTCGCCATCGAGCAAAAACGTGTGTCGGTTCATCCGGTGCAGCAGCTTTTCGACCTGGTTGGCGATGGTCGATTTGCCGGCGCCCGACAGCCCGGTCAGCCACAGCACGGCGGGCTTCTGGTTCTTCAGCGCAGCGTGCGCTTCGCGGCCGACATCGGTGGCTTGCAGATGAATGTTCTGTGACCGGCGCAGCGCGAAATTGATCATGCCGGCGGCGATGGTGGCGTTGCTGATCCGGTCGATGAGGATGAAACCGCCGAGTTCGCGGCTGTCGGCATAGGGTTCGAACACCAGGGGCGCGGAGGTGGTGAGCTCGACGACGCCGATGGCGTTCAATTCGAGCGTCTTGGTCGCCAGATGCTCGAGTGTGTTGACGTTGATCTGGTATTTGGGAGTCTGGACGGTCGCGGTGACGGTCTGGGTGCCCAGCTTGAGCAGATAGGAACGGCCGGGCAGCAGCGCGTCATCGGCCATCCAGACAAGCGTCGCTTCGAACTGGTCGGCGACCTGCGGCGGGTCGGCGGCGATGGCGATGACATTGCCGCGTGAACAATCGACTTCATCGGCGAGGGTCAGGGTCACGGCCTCCCCGGCGCCCGCAACGGCACGGTCGCCGGCATGGGTGACGATGCGCGCGATCGTGGTGGTGCGGCCCGAGGGCAGGATGCGCACCGCATCGCCCGGCGCGACGCGGCCGCTGGCGATGGTGCCGGCGAAGCCGCGAAAGTCGAGAGTGGGGCGGTTGACCCATTGCACCGGCAGCCGGAACGGCCGCGCCAGGTCGGCATCGGCGGCGACTTCGACCGCTTCCAGCCAGTGCAGCAATGGCAGCCCGGTGTACCAGGGCGTATTGAGTGACGGCGTGATGATATTGTCGCCGCCCAGGCCGGAAATCGGCACGGCGGTGACGTCCTGCAGCCCGATATCGGCGACAAAGGCGCGATAATCGGCAACGATGGCGTCGTACTTGCCCTGGTCGAAGTCGATCAGGTCCATTTTGTTGACCGCCAGCACGATGTGGCGAATGCCGATCAGCTTGGCGAGGTAGGAGTGGCGGCGGGTCTGCGTGAGCACGCCCTTGCGCGCATCGATCAGCACGATCGCGGCATCGGCGGTCGACGCGCCCGTCACCATGTTGCGGGTATATTGTTCATGGCCAGGGCAGTCGGCGATGATGAATTTGGTGCGGTCGGTGGCGAAAAAGCGATAGGCGACATCGATGGTGATGCCCTGTTCGCGCTCGGCGGCAAGGCCATCGACGAGCAGCGCGAAATCGATCGCCTGGCCTTGTGTGCCGACGCGCTTGCTGTCGGCTTCGAGCGCGTTCAGCTGGTCGTCGAAGATCTGCTTGGTGTCATAGAGCAGCCGGCCGATGAGGGTCGACTTGCCGTCATCGACCGAGCCGCAGGTGATGACGCGGAGCAGATTCTTGGTCTGCTGCGCCGCCAGATAGGCGTTGATATCGGCAGCGATCAGCGGATCGGGGGTGAAAGAAGTGGCCATCAGAAATAGCCCTCCTGCTTCTTTTTTTCCATGCTGGCGGCCTGGTCATGGTCGATGGCGCGGCCCTGGCGTTCCGAGGTGGTGGTCAACAGCATTTCCTGGATGACTTGCGGCAGGGTGGTCGCGGTGCTTTCGACCGCGCCGGACAGCGGGTAGCAGCCCAAGGTGCGGAAGCGGACAGATTTGACCGTCGGCTTGAGGTCCTTCAGCGGAAAGCGATCGTCATCGACCATGATCATCAGGCCGTTGTAATCGACCACCGGGCGCGGCGCGGCGAGATAGAGATCGACGATCTCGATGCCCTCCTGATGGATGTACTGCCAGATATCGAGCTCGGTCCAGTTGGAGATCGGGAACACCCGGATCGATTCGCCGCGCGCGTGGCGGGCGTTATAAAGGCGCCAGAGTTCGGGCCGCTGCGCTTTGGGGTCCCAGCGGTGGCCGGCCCCGCGAAAGCTGAACACGCGTTCCTTGGCGCGGCTCTTTTCCTCGTCGCGCCGCGCCCCGCCGAAGGCTGCGTCGAAACCATGGTGGTCGAGCGCCTGTTTCAGCCCTTGCGTCTTCCACAGATCGGTATGGACGGCGGAACCATGGTCGAAGGGGTTGATGCCGGCCGCCTTGGCCTCGGGGTTCTGCCAGACCAGCAGCTCCATGCCGGCGTCCAGCGCTGCCTTTTCGCGCAGGGCGTACATCGCCTTGAACTTGAAGGTGGTATCGACGTGCAGCAGCGGGAATGGCGGTGGCGCGGGGTAGAACGCCTTTTTCGCCAGGTGCAGCATGACGGCGGAATCCTTGCCGATCGAATAGAGCATCACCGGCCGTTCCGCCTCGGCGACGGTCTCCCGCATGATATGGATGCTTTCGGCTTCCAGCCGCTGGAGATGGGTCAGGCGGTCAGTCATGGGAATCCCCTTAGCAGCGGCTTTCGCCCGCGACGAAGAAGTTTATGTTACGCGTCACAAACGTGCCGAGATCAGCCGCCGGTGAAATCGGGCGCGCGCTTTTCCAGAAACGCCGCAACGGCTTCCTTGTGGTCGGACGTCTCGTGCGCCAGCGCCTGAAACGCCGCCGACAGCTCCAGCACCTCGTTCATCCGCGCCGTCTGCGCCTCGCGCAGCAGCCGCTTGGTCATACGCAGCGCCCGCGCCGGGTTGGCGGCGATGCGCCGCGCCAGCGTCAGCGCTTCGGGCATCAGTTCGGCATCGGGGACGACGCGGGACACCAGGCCGATCTCCTTGGCCCGCGCCGCGTCGAAGCGATCGCCGGTAAAGAACAGTTCGGCCGCCATGGCATAGCCGACGACGCGCGCCAGCGACCAGGCGCCGCCGTCACCGGGGACGATGCCGACCTTGATGAAGCTGCACGAAAACAGCGCGCTTTCGGCCGCGATCCGCATGTCGCACAGGCAGGCGAGATCACAGCCCAGCCCGACGGCATGGCCGTTGACCGCGGCGATGGCGGGCACCTCGAGCTCCATCATGGCGCGGGTGATGCGCTGGACGCCGCGCTTGTAGTTGGTGCGGGTGGCATCGGGCGGGCTTTGCGGGCCGATTCCGGTACGGTCCTGCATGGCCTTCAGATTGCCGCCGGCGGAAAAGGCGCGGCCATTGCCGGTCAGGATCATGGCGCTGATGCCTGTATCGTCTTGCACCGCCTCGATGGCGCGAACGAAATCGTCGCAATCGTCGAGCGTGCCGACGGCATTGAGCGTATCGGGCGCGTTGATGCGCAGGATGGCGACCTTGCCGATGGTCTCGCGCTGGATGAAATCGCCCATTGTCGGCTCCCCGTTGTTGCGACAGCGCTAACCGCCGCGCGGCGCATCGGCAAGGCTGTGCTGCCACAGCAGCAGGGGGCCGTCGTCCGGATCGACGCCGGTGCCGGTCTGGACAAAGCCGTTGGCGGCCAGTACTCGCTGCGACGCCGGATTGTCGGCGGCGGTTGCGGCCGCCAGCGCCGATACACGAAGGTCCGACGCCGCCCAGGTGACGATGTCGCCGATGGCGCGGCGGGCGATGCCGCGGCCGCGCCGGTCGGTCGCGACGCCATAGCCGATCGTCACCACGCCGGCCGCCGGTGGCGCAACGATCGAGACCATGGCGGCAATTTCACCATGTTCGACAACCAGCCAGGCCGCCGGGCTGAAGCTGGCGGCGATATCGCGGGCCAGCGCCCGCAGCATGGTCAGGGTATCGGGGCTTTCGATGCCGGCGAGGGACACGCGGTAGCCGCGCGGTGCGGTGCCGGCGATCAGCGCTGCGAAATCATGATCGGTTGCCGGGATTAACATAGTGACTCGCAGGGCTGCGTAATGCCGTCAATTTCCATCCGGCGATCTATCGCACGCGCTTGACATAAACTGCGCCGCCCTCGCGCCGTTCGACGGCAAAGCGCGGGATGGTTTCGACAAGATCGGACAGGCGCGCAAAGCCATAGTTGCGGACATCATAGGAGGACCGGTTGCCGGCCAGCTTGCCGACTTCCGACAGGTTGGCAAAGCCGCGTTCGTCGCGTTTCGACGCGGCGAGAGCGTCGACGAGCAGGTTGATGAGCGCATCGTCGACCGGAGTCTTGGCGGGCGCGGCCGCGGTCGCAGGCGCGGCCG
>JBMOGO010000139.1:0-6285 GCA_049318305.1 Polymorphobacter sp. | reverse complement strand
TTTTGGACGCCGATCACCCCGCTAACAGGATCCCTTTTGCACGCCGATCCACAATCCGCTCAACAGCGCGCTGAAGCCCGCCTTCATCGATGTTGTGCCAAGGCTTTTCGATGGCTCGAAGACCATGATGGAAATCGGCGGCGCGCTGCCTGTCAGGGCCGAAGACATGTTCCAGCCGGCGTTTCTGAAGGCCATGCGCAGCAATGGCAGTAACTGGTTCACCAAGGGACTTGACCGCAACGAAACCTATCGCTGGACACCGGTCGCACCGTTCAGGCTCTATACCGGCGAACGGGACACCGACGTCACCCCAGCGTCATCTCGGACTTTCTACAATTATGCCAAACCCCGTGGCGGCAATATCAGCCTGTATTCGCTAGGGCCGGTCGATCACCAGAGCAGCATCGCGCTGACCTTTGCGCCGACGCTGAGATGGTTCGAGGAACTGGCCGAGGTTGATTGAAACGCCGGCTAGCAGAACAGTCGGGCGGGCGGCAGGCTTGCGGGTGGCACACCGCAAAACCTGTCGCTCCCAGCTTACTCGATCAGCTTTTGCAAGTTCGCCATCGCAGCCATCGCCGCCGGTCGGAACTGCTGCAGCATCGCCATCCGCGCCGTTTCCTCAGGGCGTACCGCACTGATCGTCTGGCCAAAGCCGTCGAGCCGGCAATCATGGATCCATTGCGACAGCGCCTTGTGCTGACCCCACAGCCCCTGGTTGAACAGATTCACGAGGCTGGCACGCGGATAATCCTCGATGCCATCGGGTAGCGGTACCGCCATGGTCAGCGCGTTCTGTGCTGCTTCGCCTTCGATATTTGCCTCGACCCAGGCGATCATCGCCGCGCTGAATGCCGGCTGCGGCACGCGAACCATCTGCGGCACGATCAGCCCCGGCTGGAAGACCGGCACCGGAGGACGCCGTTCGACTGCAGATGCTGTGCAATCGATGAACAACGTGCCCGGCGTGGTGGCGCGTTCGCCATGCTCCAGCACCATCCGCTCGGGCTCCAGTTCCTGCACCCGGCCCAGGCGGACAACATCACCCACCCGTTGCAAAATGGCGATCTCCGCATCCGAAGCAATAGCATAATGGAACATCGTCGGCATGATGTCGCGATCGATGCGCAGCATGAAACCGCACGCCTCCAGCCGCAAAAAAAGGTCGGCGGCATCGGTAGCGGTGGCCAGCGCCTGCATCAGGCCAAGCTGGCCACCAATACTGTCTTCGAAAAACGCAAGGCCCGGCTGGACAACGCGGCGGTTGAAAAACCACGAGGCGCGCGGGGCCACCCAGCTGATCATCGCGGGCGGGGCACCAGCGCCCAACAGCCAGATCACCGTGTCCATCGCCGTCTTGCCGGCCCCCAGCACGGTGAAATGCCGCGGCATCGCATCGGGTGCCTGCCACAGGTTGGGCAAGCCATTGGGCGGCATGATCCTGACGCCGTCTGCCACGGCGAACTTGCGCGTGTGCGTCGATGGCACACTGGTCGCCAGATAGGTCGAATCGATGGTCTTGCGGGCGATATTTACCTGCGTTTCCTGCCCCGAAATCAGCGAGACGATGCGCCCGTGCCCACGGTAATCACTCATCGGAAAATAGCGCACGCGGCCCGTCGGCAACAACACCCGGCGCATCACCGCATCGAAATAGCCGCTGACCTCCGGCCCCGAGGCAAGTTCCTGCATGCCGGCATTGATGCCGTGGGTGTCGATCCGCCCCTCCCCCAGCGGCAGCGAGGCCACGCCGTAAAATGACGACGGTTGATGCAACGAAACGAACGGATAGGCATCGTTCCAATGGCCGCCGGGCTTGCTGTGGCGATCGACGATAGTGATCGTCGCCTCGGGCAATTCGGTCAGCAGGGTGTCGGTAAACGCCAACCCCATCGCGCCGGCGCCGATCAGCAGATAGTCGCTATCAATCCGCTCCATCACTCCTCCGCCAGCGCCTGCAACGCCGCACCATCGACCCGCATCACCGTCCATTCGTCGCGCGGCTTTGCCCCCAGCGCCGTGTAGAACCCGATCGCCGGTTCATTCCAATCCAGCACGCTCCATTCGAAACGCGCATAGCCGCGCGCCACCGCGATTCCCGCCAAGTGCACCAGCAGCGCCTTGCCGACGCCCTGCCCGCGCGCCGAAGGCTGGACGAACAGATCCTCCAAGTACAGCCCGCCCCGGCCCTCCCAGGTCGAAAAATTGGTGAAGAAGAGCGCCAGCCCGACGGCCGAGCCATCGACTTCGGCAATCACCGCCTCGGCAATCGGCCGCTCGCCGAACAAGGCCGTGTGCAAGTCTGCCTCGGTCGCCTTTACCGCGTCGGGTTCGCGTTCGTAAATCGCCAGTTCGACGATCAAGTCGCGGATGGTCGGAATATCGGCAGGCACGGCGACACGGATCATGGTCATACCCGCAATGACCACCCGCCGGGCGGCGATGCAACCCCTTTCAGGCGGCGACGCTGCGCAGTCGCCGACGCCGCGCGTTCAGCCCGACCAGGCCAAAGCCGGCGATCAGCATCGACCAGGTCGAAGGCTCCGGCACCGCCGTCTGCGCCAGCAGATCCTGCACGCCATTGTTGCGCAGCGCGAACATGCCGCGGGCGAGCGGCCCGGTGCCGTCGATCGCCTGCACATAGCTTTGCGCCAGCGCCAGCATCCCGGCCTGGCTGCCGCCAGTGAACGATATGTTGCCGGTGGTGACGTCCAGCGCTGATCCGGGCGTCTCGCGGACGATCTCCCAGATTGATATCTGCAAGGCTCCGGCCTGCATCGTGCTCATCGGGGTTGAAAGGTTCGGGGCGAAACGACCGAACAGTTCTAGCACCTGCTTGGCCTTGTTGGCACCGATACCGCCGATGTTCGACGCGCCATTGCGCAGCGCCGTCACCTGCCAGAGCGCCGACTGGCCAATACTAATGAGTTCGCGCGGCTCGACACAGAAGGCAAGGAAATCGCCCGGCACGCCGCTGCCGACCAGCGTCCGTGTATCGGTACCGCCGGTTCGGTCCATATAAAATCGTCCGACATTCTGCGTGGCATTCACCTGCGGCGCACCGGCGCCGGTCAGGATGGTGCGCTGGACCGTGGCGCCGGCAGGATCGAAACCGGTGAGCGTTGCGACGACGGTGGTCGCCTGCGCCGCAGGCGCCGCCAACAGCAGCCCGAGCGCCAGTGATGAGTTCCGGAATTTTGACATGTGTTGCCTCCCTTTGCTGCACACACATCGCTGACCAAGAGTGGACCCGTGCAGACAGCATGCCTCTACACAAATGGATTTATAAATACAAATTTAATTTATATGAACAAATAAATCATTAATTTTTTTGGATAATTGCAGGAGCCGTTGCGCAGATCGGTGATTCGTTGATGACGATGCAGGAGCAGCCGTTTGCACGAGCGCTATCTTCCCGGGTTCAACCCGGGAACCAGCTTCTTTTGGAAAACACGCAGAAAAAGCGCGGTCCCGGGTCAAGCCCGGGACGACAGCCTGGTGCGTGGGGTCGGCTGTATCGCCGCGCTACTCTGCGGCGATCGCTTCCGCCGCCAGCTTCGCCGCATCAAGCTCCGCCGCCTTTTTCTCGACCAGCATGACGATGTGATCGACCATCTTCTCGCTCTCGATGACATGGTCGGTGATGCCGCTCAGGAACACCATGTGGCGGCCGTTGCCGCCGCCGGTCAGCCCGATATCGGTCTCCCGCGCTTCTCCCGGACCGTTGACCACACAGCCGAGCACCGAGAGCGACAGCGGCGTGGTGATGTGCGCCAGCCGGGTTTCCAGCGTTTCGACGACCTTGACCACGTCAAACCCCTGCCGCGCGCACGAGGGGCACGATACCACCCGCACGCCGCGCGCCCGGATGCCGAGCGACTTGAGGATATGATAACCGACCTTCACTTCCTCGACCGGATCGGCGGAGAGCGACACGCGGATGGTATCCCCAACCCCGGCCCACAGCAGCATCCCCAACCCGATCGAGGACTTGACCGTGCCGCCCTGCAGGCCGCCAGCCTCCGTAATGCCCAAGTGCAGCGGGTAATCGCAAACTTCGGCGAGGCCATTGTAGGCCGCGACAGCGAGGAACACGTCCGACGCCTTCACGCTGATCTTGAACTCGTGGAAATCCTCATCCTGAAGCATCTTCATATGCTCGAGCGCGCTCTCTACCAGCGCCTCCGGGCAGGGTTCGCCATATTTTTCAAGCAGATGCTTTTCCAGCGACCCGGCGTTGACCCCGATGCGGATCGCACAGCCATTAGCCTTCGCGGCATTGACGACTTCGCGCACCCGCGCCTGCGACCCGATGTTGCCAGGGTTGATCCGCAGGCAGGCGGCACCCGCGTCGGCCGCTTCCAGACCGCGCTTGTAGTGGAAATGAATATCGGCGACGATCGGCACCTTCACGCCGCGCACGATAGTCTTCAACGCCGCGGTTGATTCCACATCAGGACACGAAACGCGCATGATATCGGCGCCGACTTCCTCGCACTGGCGGATCTGCTCGATAGTCGCCTTGGCGTCCGACGTCAGTGTATTGGTCATCGACTGCACCGCGATCGGCGCATCGCCACCGACCGGCACCTTGCCGACCATGATCTGGCGGGATTTGCGGCGAACAATGTCACGCCACGGACGAACGCTCATGCGGTGCTCCTGATGTTGCTGGCGCTATACCGCGATGCTGCCCGCGCTCCAAGGCCCGTCATCCACCGGAGTCGCATCGCGCCGCGAGACGGGCTACACCCTGACCATGACCAGCATCCTTGCCGCCACCGTCGTCCTCCTCCGCGATTCCGCCGATGGTCCCGAAATCCTGATGGTGCGGCGCGGTGACAACCTCGCCTTTGCCGGCGGCGCGCTGGTGTTTCCCGGCGGCCGTGTCGATGACGCGGATGTGATCGTGGCGCGCGATCCGGAACTGGCGACGGGGTTCGACACCCTGGCCGACGATGACGCCGCGGCGCGCATCGCCTGCGCCCGCGAAGCTCTTGAAGAAACCGGCGTGCTGCTGACCAGCGGCGAAGCGCCTGATCCGGTGGCGCTTGCACTCGCACGCGCCCGGCTGGCAGCGGGGCCCGACGAGGACGAAGCGTGCAGCTTTGCCGCCATCCTTGGGGCGCTCGATCACCGCGTCGATGCGGCGCGCTTCGTGCCGTTCGCGCGCTGGGAACCGCCGCTGGCAGCACCGATCAAGCGCCGCTTCGATACGTTTTTCTTCGTCGCCGATGCCGGCAACACCGCCAGCGCCGCGATCTCCGCCGATGGCCATGAAGCGGTCGCCATCGAATGGACCACCGCTGCCGCCGCGCTCGCCGGGGAAGCACGCGGCGAAACGCCGCTGGTCTTCCCGACCAAATGCAACCTGCAACGCCTCGGCCAGTACGACAGCGTTGCCGCGATCCTGGCCGCCGCCGCCTGCCGGCCACCGCCGTTCATCCAGCCCGAAATCATCAGCCGCGATGGCGAAATGTGGCTGACCATTCCTGCCGGCTGCGATTACCCGTGCACCGAAGAACGGCTGGAAGGCGTGCGGCGTGAGTAAGTTTCAGCCTTCGGTTACGAAACAGGCGCGCCCCGAAAATGCGATCTTGGCGCAGGCATCACGTGCCGCCGTCTTGCTGGCATATGGCCCGAGTTGCAGCTTCACCACGCTTTCGTCGACGGCGTAGATCGGCTTCTTGTCGGCCACCAGCAGCTTTTGCTTGGCCTTCACATCCGCCCATGCCGTTTCGGCCTGCGCCTTTTTCGAAAACGCCCCCAATTGCACACGCCAGCCCGCAGGTTTCGGCGGTGCCGGCTTTGCCGCGGCGGCCTTGGCCGGCACCGGCTTGGCTTCGGGCTTGGATATAAGCTTGGGCGGCGTCGCTGCGGCGACTTGCACAGGTTTTGGCGCTTCGGCTTGCACCGCGGCAGTCGATGCCGGTATCGCCACGGTCGTCACCGGCGGCGCGACCGGGCGTTCCAGCGGATTGGGCGCTGACACGGCCGGTGTCGGCGGCTTTTCGACAGCGGTGGCCACCACCGGTTTCAGCGTCACGGCAACCGGGGTTGCCGCCCGCGCTACTGCGACCGGTGGCGGTGGCCGCGGCGCATCGCGCTGGACATAATTCAGCGGCGGTGCCGCTGCGGCTCTTGTCGGCTCCACAGCCCGCGGCGCCTGGACGACGGCCGCACGCGGTGGCTCCACATTCGCCGGGCGGGGCGTTTCCACAACCGCGACACGCGGCGCTTCGACGGCCGCGATCCGCGGCGCTTCGACGGCCGCGATCCGCGGCG
>JBMOGO010000138.1:0-6465 GCA_049318305.1 Polymorphobacter sp. | reverse complement strand
GGGCTGATGCCGCCCATTGTCAGCCCGCCATCGACGACAAACTCGGCGCCTGTCGAATAGCTGGCTTCGTCGCTGGCCAGATAGAGCACGAGGTTGGTGACTTCTTCCGACCGCGCCATCCGGCCGATCGGATAGTCATAGCCTTGCGTGTTCAACCCTTCGGCCATCGGCGTATCGATGATACCAGGATGGACCGAATTGCAGCGCACCCCGAACGGCGCCAGTTCGGCGGCCACCGCCTTCGTCAGGCCTCGCACCCCGAATTTCGACGCAACATAGGCCGACCCGCCCGGCGCGCCGCGCATGCCGGCCACCGACGAAATGTTGATGATCGAGCCGCTGCCGCTGGTCACCAATGCAGCCGTTGCAGCGCGGACGCCGAGGAAACTGCCGGTCAGATTGATCTCGATGATGCGGTGCCACAGGTCGAGCGGGTGATCGACCAGCGCCGCGCCGCCAAAGATTCCGGCGTTGTTGACCAGAATGTGCAACCCGCCGAAATCCTTGACAGCCAACGCCACCGCCTCCGCCCAATCGTCGGGACTTGTGACATCCAGGTGGAGATAACGTGCGTTGGCGCCCAGTTCGGCTGCCAGCGCCTCGCCTTCGGCATCAAGAATGTCGCCCAGAACCACGTTTGCGCCTTCGGCGACAAAGCGCCGGGCGTGTGCCGCCCCCATGCCGCGTGCGGCGCCACTGATGATTGCGGTTTTGCCGGCAATGCGGCCAATCGGTGCAGACATGATGGTCCTTTCAGGCGTTCAGGCGTCGGTGGGAACCCGCGTCATGGTCAGCTTGCCGTCCTTGACGACAAAGCCGAGATTGCCCTCGACCAGCGCCAGCGCGTCGGCGCCGAAGACATCGCGGCGCCAGCTTTCCAGCACCGGCAACCCTTCGGTAACCCCGGCGGCAAGCGCATCGAGATCGTCGCCGCGCACGATGAGTTTCGGTGCCACCCCGGTTTCCTTGCTGCGGATCTTGAGCAGGAGTTTGAGCAGGTCGGCGATCAGCGCGCCTTCGGATGACAGGCCGGGGCGTTGCGGCTCGCGCGCCGGCATTTCTTCGGGGCTGAGCGGTTCGGCATCCTGCAGGGCGCGGATCAGCCGGTCACCGATGGCGTTGCTCGCCCAGGCCGCGGACAGCCCGCGCACCTTGGCGAGATCGGCCTGGCTGCGCGGCGGGCTGCCGGCAAGATCACCCAGCGTTTCATCCTTGACGATGCGGCCGCGCGGCACGTCCTTGTCCTGCGCCTCCAGTTCGCGCCAGCGCGCCAGCGCCTTCAGCCGGCCCAGCACATCGGCCTTGCGGCTGGGGAGGCGCAGCCGCGTCCAGGCCAGTTCCGGATCATTGGCGTAGGTGGCGGGGTCGCAGGCCCGCGCCATTTCGTCATCCAGCCAGCCGCCGCGGCCGGTGCGGCGCAGCTTGTCGACCATCTTGGGGAACAGCGTGGCAAGATGCGTCACATCGCCGATGGCATATTCGAGCTGCCGGTCATTGAGCGGCCGGCGCGACCAGTCGGTGAAGCGCGCACCCTTGTCGACCTGATGCCCCAGATAGGCGGCGACAAGATTGGTATAGCCGATCTGTTCGCCCAGCCCGAGCGCCATGGCGGCAATTTGCGTGTCGAACAGCGGGGAGGGGGTCTTGCCGGTCAGGTTGTAGATGATTTCCAGATCCTGGCCTCCGGCGTGAAAGACCTTGAGCACCTCGTCCTCGACGAGCAGCTTGAGCAGCGGGGCCAGATCGATGCCCGGCGCCTTGGGGTCGATGGCGGCGGCTTCGATCGGCGAGGCGACCTGCACCAGGCACAAATCCGGGTAATAGGTGCTTTCGCGCATGAATTCGGTATCGACCGTGACGAACTCGGCCTCTGCCAGGCGTTCGCACAAGGCGATGAGAGTTTGGGTGTCGGTGACCAGGGGATGAATGAGCATGATGCGCCATAGCGCAGCCTTGCCGCCTTGACAAAGCGGCAGGGGCAGTGTGTCAGCCGTGCCTTTCGTATTTGCCCGGATTTGCCATCATGCACGCCTATCGTACCCATAACTGCGGCGCCCTGCGCGCCTCCGATGCCGGTCAGACAGTACGTCTGTCGGGCTGGGTGCATCGCAAGCGCGACCATGGCGGCGTGCTCTTCATCGATCTGCGCGACCATTTCGGGCTGACCCAGCTTGTCGTCGGCCCGGCCTCGCCGGCGTTCGAAACGCTCGACCGCGCCCGGCTCGAATCGGTGGTGACGGTGACCGGCGATGTGGTGGCGCGCGAGGGCGGCGCGGTGAACCCCAATCTGGCGACCGGCGATATCGAAGTCCGCGCCGTCGATGTGACGGTGCAGTCGGCGGCGGTGGAACTGCCGCTGCCGGTGGCCGGCGATGCCGAGTATCCCGAGGATATCCGGCTGAAGTATCGCTTCCTCGATCTGCGGCGCGAGCGTGTGCACGCCAACATGATGTTGCGGTCGAACGTGATCGCCTCGCTGCGTCGGCGGATGATCGACCAGGGATTCACCGAGTTCCAGACGCCGATCCTGACCGCGTCGTCGCCGGAAGGCGCGCGCGACTATCTGGTGCCGAGCCGCGTGCATCCGGGCAAATTCTATGCGCTGCCGCAGGCGCCGCAGATGTTCAAGCAGCTGCTGATGGTCGCCGGGTTCGATCGCTATTTCCAGATTGCGCCATGCTTTCGCGATGAAGATGCGCGGGCGGACCGGTCGCCGGGCGAGTTCTACCAGCTCGATTTTGAAATGAGCTTTGTCACGCAAGACGATGTTTTTGCAACGATCGAGCCGGTCCTAGCCGGTGTGTTCGAAGAGAACGCCGGCTTTGGCGGGCGCACCCCCTGGGCGGTGACCAAAGGCGCGTTCCCGCGCATTCCCTATGCCGAATCTATGCTGAAGTACGGTAATGACAAGCCCGATCTGCGCAACCCGATCGTCATCCAGGATGTCTCGGCACAGTTCATCGGCAGCGGGTTCGGCACCTTTGCCGGCATGGTGGAGGCCGGCAATGTCGTGCGCGCCATCCCGTCGCCGGGCACTGCCGAGAAGAGCCGCAAATTCTTCGACGACATGAACGAATGGGCGCGCAGCGAAGGCTTTGCCGGCCTTGGCTATGTGACGCGCAAGGACGGCGTGTTCGGCGGGCCGATCGCCAAGAACCATGGCGAAGCGGGGATGCTGGCGCTGTACGAGCAGCTCGGGCTGGGGCCGAACGATGGCTGCTTTTTTGCTGCGGGCAAGCCGGCGCAGGCGGCGCGGCTGGCCGGGCTGGCGCGGACGCGCGTCGGCGATCAGCTGGGCATCATCGAACAGAACACCTTCAAATTCTGCTGGATCGTCGATTTCCCGATGTTCGAATATGACGAGGACGCCAAGAAAATCGATTTCAGCCACAACCCGTTTTCGATGCCGCAGGGTGAAATGGACGCGCTGGAGACCATGAACCCCCTCGATATCCTGGCGTATCAGTACGACATCGTCTGCAACGGTGTTGAGCTGTCGTCGGGCGCCATCCGCAACCATCGGCCGGAGATCATGTACAAGGCGTTCGAAATCGCCGGCTACAGCCGCGATGATGTCGACCGGGATTTTGCCGGCATGATCAACGCCTTCAAGTTCGGCGCGCCGCCGCATGGCGGTTCGGCGCCGGGGGTGGACCGCATGGTCATGCTGATCGCCGATGAACCCAACATCCGCGAGGTGGTGGTGTTCCCGATGAACCAGAAGGCCGAAGATCTGATGATGAACGCACCGAACGCAGCAACGCTCAAGCAGCTGCGTGAGCTGCACATTCGCATCGTCGAGTGAGGCTGGCCGGGCGCGGGCCCGGCCCCTGATATCGGATTGAAAGAAAATCGAACGCAATGCCAATGGCTTGCGAAGCGGCATCCTTGCATCTTGTGTTTACGGATATTTAATATTGCTAATAATATCTTAACGCTGTATCTCGACGTTAACGTTAATTTAACTCAGGGTACAGAAATGTCTAAATTCGGTCTGGCGCTGGGCGTCGTGCTTGCTGTCGGGGCCGCGTCCGGCGCGGGCGCTGTAACGCTCAATGTCACATCGGTGGGGGCCTATAACCTCAGCCAGTTCACCATGAGTGGCACCATCGCGGGCTATGGGCCGTTCAGTTCGGTCGAATATGGCGGACCGATCGTCTTGCAGGGCACTACCGGAACCGGCGCGCCGTTCACGGTCATTTCCTATTGCTTCGACATCCTGCACCCGATTTCTGCCGGGTTCGGGTCGCAGGCGCCGCTGAACTACACCTTCACATCGACGGCGTTCACGACCGACCAGAGCACGGGCCCCGGCACCGGCAACGTGCTGTCGTTGGCGCAGATCAATAACATGAGCGGTCTCGCCCGGATGGGCGCGCACATGTTCCAGACTGGTGCCGCCGATCTGGACGCCAAGATGCCCGCCATCCAGGCGGCGATCTGGACCATCGAATATGGCCTGACCGCGACGGGCTTCACCAACCCCGGCGCGCTCGCCTATTATACCAGTTATATCAACACCGTGTTCAACGGGCCGGCAACCATCGGCTTTGTCGCGCGCAATGCGCAGGGGCAGATTGTCGGCGGGCAACAGGGGCTTATCGGCGGTGCCGGCAATGTGCCGGAACCGGCGACATGGAGCCTGTTGATCATCGGTTTCGGCATGGTCGGCTTTGCCAGCCGCCACCGGGCGAACTCTACGTTCGCCGCCTGAGCTTCTGTGGGGTCTGCAGAAGGGCCGGGGTGGCGACACCCCGGCCTTATGCTGTTCGATTCACTTGGTGCGCCTTGATTTGTCGAAGCCATGCTGGCGGGTTATGCAGTTGCCATAAGGGGATAGGACCATGGCACGCATCGACCTGAGCGAATTCGAGCGCGACGAGAACATGCCGCGCCCGGACTATGAAAAGCGGCTGGTCGAGTTGCAGCATCAGATGGAGTTGATCCAGGCCGCTTACATCAACCAGGGCCGCAAGGCGGTGATCGCCATCGAAGGATGGGATGCCAGTGGCAAGGGTGGGCTTATCACGCGCATGATCGGGTCGCTCGATCCGCGTTTCACCAAGGTCTGGTCGATCAGCGCGCCGACGAAGACCGAGATCGAACATCATTATCTGTGGCGGTTCTGGCAACGCCTGCCCGGGTCGCGTGAAATCGCCGTGTTCGATCGCACCTGGTATGGCAGGGTTCTTGTCGAGCGCGTTGATAAATTGATTGAGAAATCCGTTTGGGAACGCGCCTATGACGAGATTAACGGCTTTGAAGCGCTGCTGGTTGCCGATGGCGTGCGGATTGTGAAGCTGTTCCTGCATGTCACTCGAAAGGAACAGGATAAACGCTTGAAAGAACGGCTGGAGACACCC
The DNA here is from genome assembly GCA_049318305.1 of Polymorphobacter sp. Classification (GTDB taxonomy): domain Bacteria; phylum Pseudomonadota; class Alphaproteobacteria; order Sphingomonadales; family Sphingomonadaceae; genus Sandarakinorhabdus. Next base: position 1,102 of record JBMOGO010000138.1, on the reverse strand, counting down.
TGGAAACGCTGGAAAACCGGGCTCGATGATTATCACAACCGGTCGATGCGCGCCGAATATCTCTCGGCCTATGGCGACATGTTCGAACGGACATCGACCGCCGCAGCGCCGTGGACCGTGATTGCCGCCGATGACAAGAAATGGACGCGTATCAAGGGGCTGGAAGTAGTTGTCGCTGCTCTGGGTGATGGTGTCGATCTAAATTATCCGCCAGCCGACCCGGCGGTGCGCAAGGCGGCTGAAGCGGCGTTGGGGGTAAAGCTGGACCTTTGACGGGCGGTCTCCTCCGCCCGTGCCGGGATGTCAGTGCCGGATGACAGGGGCAGGCGGGTTGGTTATGGAACGCGCACCATGACCTATTCCTCCGACTTTCTGTCTGTTCTCGAAGCCCGCGGCTTCATCCACCAGGTGACCGACGCAGCCGCGCTCGATGCCGCGGCGGCTAACGGTGTGGTCACCGCCTATGTCGGCTATGACTGCACGGCACCAAGCCTTCATATCGGCAATCTGGTGTCGATCATGATGCTGCGGCACCTGCAAAAGACCGGGCACCGGCCGATCGTGCTAATGGGCGGCGGCACCACCAAAGTGGGTGACCCGTCTGGCAAGGACGAGGGCCGTCAGTTGCTCGATGATGCGAAGATCGCCGAGAACAAGGCCAGCATCCGGCGGATATTTGAACGGTTTCTGGATTTTGATGGCCCGAATGCCGCGATCATGGCGGACAATGACGAATGGCTTTCGGGGTTGGCGTATATTCCGTTCCTGCGCGATATCGGCCGGCATTTCTCGGTCAACCGGATGCTCAGTTTCGATTCGGTCAAGCTGCGGCTGGACCGGGAACAGCCGCTGAGCTTTCTCGAATTCAACTACATGATCTTGCAGGCTTATGACTTCCTGGAGCTCAATCGGCGCCACGGCTGCACCTTGCAGATGGGTGGGTCCGACCAATGGGGCAATATCGTCAACGGCACGGATCTGATCCGGCGGGTCGACGGCAAGGACGCGAACGGGCTGACGACGCCGCTGATCACGCGGGCGGATGGTGCCAAGATGGGCAAGACCGCGGCGGGTGCCGTGTGGCTGCACGAGGATTCGCTGC
>JBMOGO010000137.1:0-6530 GCA_049318305.1 Polymorphobacter sp. | reverse complement strand
AGCCTTGAATCAACCACCGAGTCTCGCGTCAACCAATTTGTCCACGCCGCCTAGGCATTGCTTCTTTGCGGCTGTATCAACTGCAGATGCTGCGGGGCGGATCTATCTGGACATGGGTCGTCGGGTTCACATTGGTGATTGCCGGCTTTGCTGCTGGCTGGATAGCCGCACAGCAAACTACGGTGGTTGTTTCACGTGAAGATGGAATAGCCACAACGAACTCGAAACTCTTCTCGAAGCGCAATGAACTTGCCGGCCGCCGGGTCAAGCTGCGTGGACGTCTCAGTGAGTGCTTCGGCTGGGAATGTGCGCTCTGCCCTGAGGCAGGTGAGTTCGGCCCGTGCCTCCAGTTGTCATTCCGGCCACTGCTGCCCGGCACCGGCTTCGGTAGCACCGAGCAGGAAGCACTGTTTCGGTTTGCCAGTGTCGTGATGACCGCCACCTTTGATCCAACATGCCTCGACGATGCGGCATGTCTCGACCGGCAAGTCATGCTGCGGGATGCAGAAGTGATTGAGGTGACTCGCCGCCGAGCCAGCGCAGAGGGTTTTTGGCGACAAGCAACGACGACCAAGTTGTTGCCTTATAACGGCTCTATGGCAACTCAGATGTTAAGGGCCTTCCACCAGGCCGGTGGGCCCATTCTCGATCAAACGCGCATCTTCACGACCGGCTCGCGGAACCCCCGTTACGTAGTCTGCACCTCAAATTGGACCGATGATCGCGACCCCGGTAACTGGCCCGTCTTTCTAGAGGCCGCGCTGCATGCTTCCAGCAGTGCCGACTGGTTTCATTGTCGCGAGGTCCGACAAATAGACGGCGCATTCGTCGCTCAGGTCGCCGAGTAGGTGTGTGCCCGCTGACTGCTTTTGGGCGAAAGCGGCCGACACCATCTTGCCGAGCAGTGTCAGCCGTTCAAAAAGTCTCGAAAGTCACCCAGATTGCGGTTTCGAGCGGCGAAGATATATTTTCGCGCTGTGCGTCCCTGCCAAACCTTACAATGGCAAAGAGCGAAATGCTCGCCTTGATAACCAAATTGGTTATAAATGTCAAGTGGCTTGCTAGACCAAAAACTGGGACGCAAGCCGACCTGCTGCTCCCCGTCGCCGCGGACGGTAAAGTAGAGAGGGTCTCGACATGTGCCGTGACGCAGTGCGCGCTCCAGAGCCAGAACCCCCACGTCCCTCCCCACTCTATGTTCGCTGCGCTCACATGGGGGGAGGGAGAAGACACTGCGCGGGTGCTCCGATCCGCGATTGCAGGCTAGGCCTTCAATCCCGCCAGATACGCCAGCGCCTGCGCCTCGCTGACCAGTTCCGCCGTCTTGGCGCCCAGGTCGAACAGGTTCGCGGCCTGCACCTTGGCGTCGCGGTCGCCGACCGCGTCCACCACCACCAGCGGCACGAAGCCGTGGCAGAGCGCGTCGACCGCCGAGGCGCGGACGCAGCCGGAGGTGGAGAGGCCGGTGATGAGGATGGTGTCGATGCCGCGGGCGTGCAGATGTTCGGCAAGGCCGGTGCCGAAAAAGGCGCTGGGGTAGTGTTTGGTGACGGTTTCGTCGCCGATCAGGGGTGTCAGTTCGGGGGTGAAATCGCCCATCGGGTTGCCGCGTTCGAAGCAGCGAAGCGCGGCGATCTTCTTGTAGAAGACGCCGCCTTCATGGCCATCGGCGGAATATTCGACACGGGTAAAGACGCAAGGCACACCGGCGGCGCGTGCTGCGCTGTGCAACCGGGCGGCGCTGGCGCGCGCGGCCTCCACACCCGCATACAGCGGCGAATCCAGGTCGAAATAGGCGCGGGCAAAATCGATGAGCAACAGCACCGGCCGGTTGCCGGGGCGCAGCGTGCCGCCAAAGCCGGCAGTCGCGTAGTCGCTGCCGAGATCGTCCACTTGCCGTGCCACCCGTCACCTCGTTGTTGTTGACCGACAAGCGGTCGGTGTTGCTGTTGACCGCCAAGCGGTCGGTATTGCTGTTGACCGCCATGCGGTCAGTTTGCCGCAACAGCCACTATACAGTCGCTGCGGCATTTTGTATACAAATCGGATGAGCATGTCCCGCGCCGTTGTGCAGATTGTCGAGGTTTCGCCTCGTGATGGCTTGCAGAATGAAAAGGGCTTTGTCGAAACCGCCGACAAGCTGGCGCTGATCGCCCGACTGATCGAAATGGGCGCGCGCCGCATCGAGGTGGCGAGCTTCGTCAATCCGCGCCGGGTACCGCAGATGGCCGATGCCGAAGCCGTGGTCGCCGGGCTGCCGGATGCGCCGGGCGTGCGCTATATCGGCCTGTGCCTCAACGAACGCGGCGTCGATCGCGCCATTGCTTCCCGGGACTCCGGCGCGCGCGGACTCGATGAAGCCGGCTGCGTGCTGGTATCCACCGATCAGTTCGGCATCATCAACCAGGGCCAGACCGTGGCGGACGGCATCATCGCCAACACCGCGATGATCAGGAAGGCCAAGGCCGCCGGCCTGTTCGCGCAGGTTACCATCTCCGCGGCGTTCGGTTGCCCGTATGAGGGCCATGTGCCGCCTCAGCGTGTCATCGACCTGGCGGCGCGCATGGCCGACGCCGGCGCGCAGGAAATTGCGCTAGCCGACACCATCGGGGTCGGCGTGCCGGCGCAGGTGGGCGATCTTGTCGGTGCGGTGATCGCCCGGGTCCGCGATGTGCCGGTGCGCCTCCACCTCCACGACACGCGCGGGCTGGCACCGGCCAATGCCTGGGCCGGCTATGAAGCCGGTTGCCGCATCTTCGACAGCGCATTGGGCGGGCTGGGCGGTTGCCCGTTCGCGCCGGGTGCCGCCGGCAATGTCGGCACCGAGGAACTCGCCTATCTGTTCGCCCGCTCGGGCGTCGCGACGGGCCTTGATCTGGACAATGCCGTCGCTGCCAACCGCTGGTTCGCCACCATCATGGGCCGGGAATTGCCCAGCCGCGTCGGCAAGGCCGGCGATTTCGTCATCAAAGGGGAGCGCGTCTCTTGAGCTATCGTCTTGGCGTCGATGTCGGCGGCACCTTTACCGATCTGCTGGTCATCGACGAGGCGACCGGCCGCACCTTTCGTGACAAGGTGCCGAGCACCCCGCATGATCCGTCGCAGGCGGTCATCGCCGGAGCGCGGCAATTGTGCGGGCGCGCCGGCATCGAGCCACAAGACCTGGCGCTGTTCCTCCACGGCACCACGGTCGCCACCAACGCCGTGCTGGAACACAAGATCGCCCGCGTCGGCCTGATCGTCACCGAAGGCTATCGCCACGTTCTGCAGATCGCGCGCAGCCTTGTACCGGGCGGGCTTGCCGCCTGGATCGTCTGGCCCAAACCCGAGCCGATGGCGCCGCTGGAAGCCACTATCGAGGCGCCGGAACGCATCGGTGCCGATGGCGCTGTCGTCCGCGCGCTGGATGAAGCGCAACTGCGGTTGAACCTGCGCCGGCTGGCGGAGGAAAAGGTCGAGGCGATCACCGTCTGCCTGATCAACAGCTACATGAACGACGTCCACGAACGCCGCGTCGCCGAAATCTGCGCCGAGGAGTTCCCCGATATCCCTGTCAGCATCAGCGCCGACATCCTGCCCGAAATGCAGGAATATGAGCGCACCCTGACCACCGTCGCCAACAGCGCGGTGCGGCCCACCGTGTCACGCTATGTCGGCAATCTGGAGCGCGAGCTGACCAATTGGGGCACGCCCGCCAAGCTGAGCCTGCTCCGGTCCGATGGCGGGCTGATGTCGGCCGAAAAATCGCGCAATGCGCCGGTCAATCTGCTGATGTCCGGCCCGGCCGGCGGCGTTGCCGGGGCGGTGTGGATCGCCAAGAACAGCGGCCACCCCAATGTGCTGACGCTCGACATGGGCGGCACCTCGACCGATGTCGCGCTGATCGAGGATTACCAGGCGCGGTTGCGCCGCGAAACCAGTGTCGGCCATCTGACGGTGCGGGCGTCGTCGCTCGATGTGAAGACCGTCGGCGCCGGCGGCGGCTCCATCGCGTCGGTTCCGGAACTCACCAAGGCCCTGCGCGTCGGCCCGCAATCCGCCGGCGCCGTGCCCGGCCCCGCCGCCTATGGCCGCGGCGGCGTGGTGCCGACCGTCACCGATGCCAATGTCGTCCTCGGCTATCTGCCCGAAAACCTGCTCGGCGGCAGTTTCAAGCTCGATCGGGATGCCGCCACCGCCGCGGTGCAGACCGTTGCCGATGCGCTTGGCCTGTCGCTGATGGAGGCGGCGGCCGGCATCATCGCCATCGTCAACGAGACGATGTACGGCGCTCTGCGGCTGGTTTCGATCAGCCAGGGCTATGACCCGCGCGACTTCGCCCTGATGGCGTTCGGCGGTGCCGGGCCGTTGCATGGCAACGCCATGGGCACGCTGATGGGCAGCTGGCCCGTCATCATCCCGCCCTCCCCCGGCGTGCTGTGCGCCTATGGCGACGCAACCACCCGGTTGCGCGTCGATGCGCAGCGCAGCTTCAACAAGCTGGTGACGCAGACCGACGATGCCGAAGTCAGCGCGGTCATCGCCGATCTTGTGGCGCAGGTGACCGCCGAACTGGAGGCCGAAGGCGTGCCCGCCGCCGACCAGACGCTGCAGTTCGAAATCGATGTGCGCTATGCCGGCCAGGCCTTTGAAGTGCCGCTGGCCATCAAGCCCGAAGCCGGCATTGCCGATCTGATGGCGCGGTTCGATGCCGAACACAAACGCCTGTTCACCTTTAACCTGACCGTGCCGCAGGAACTGGTCAACATCCGCGTCGTGGCGCTGGGCAAGGCGGCGAATGTCTCGGCGGAGCGCATTCCGGCCGGCGACGGAAACCCGATCGCGGCCAAGCTGCGCGACCACCAGGTGTGGATGGACGGAGCCACCCGGCCGGCGGTGATCTATGACCGTTCCAAGTTGCGCGCCGGCGATGTCGTGTCCGGCCCGGCGATCGTGACGGAGATGGACTCCACCACGCTGATCCACAACGGGCATAGCGCGCTCGTCGATGCGTTCGGCAACCTGCTGATCAACCCGGCATGAGCGGGCTGCGGCCTTTGCGTCCCTATGGCATGCCCGCTGCGTTGCGGGCGGCCGCGTGCGCAGTCTTGCTTGCCGTACCCGCCAACGCCGCTCTCACCGCCAGCGCCCCCGATGGTTTCACCTCGCAAAGCGAAGCCACCATCGCCGTCGCACCTGCTGCCGCCTGGGCGGCGCTTGTCCAGTGGCCGAACTGGTGGTCGCCGGCGCACAGCTATTCGCGCACATCGCCCAGCCTCGAGGCGCGCGCCGGAGGCCGGCTGGTCGAAGCCTGGCCCGGCGGCGAGGTGCTCCACGCCGTGGTGCTCAACGCCCAGCCGCCGAAACTGCTTCGGATGTCGGGCGGCTTTGGCCCGCTGCTATCGCTGCCGGTCAACGCCATTCTCGATTTCACCCTGTCACCGGCTGGCACCGGCACCAAGGTTACCATGACGTACCGGGTTGCCGGCAATGCCGCCGCCAAACTCGATAGCCTGGCCGCTCCCGTCGATGCCGTGATGAGCGAGGGCTTTGCCCGCTTCACCCGCTTTGCCGTCACCAGCAAACCCGAATAACCCCGCGAGGATCCCTGCCCATGCCCGCTCGCATCATCCAGACCAACCCGGCGCCGTTCGCCGCGACGAAAATCGATCCAGTGACGCTCGATATCGTCGAAAACGCCCTGCGCAACGCCCGGATCGAAATGGACGCGACACTGGTGCGCACCGCCATGTCGCCGGGCATCCGCGAACAGGGCGACGCCTTTCCGCTGATCGCCAACCCCGATGGTAAGATGATCGTCGGCCAGTTCGGCAGCTTCATCGATGGCTTCATCCGCAACTTCGACGGCACGATCGAGGAAGGCGACATGATCCTGCTCTCTGACCCGTACAGTTGCGAAGGCGCGGTCAGCCATTCCAACGACTGGCTGGTGCTGCTGCCGGTCTATCGCAATGGGCGCCTCGTTGCCTGGACGGCGATGTTCGGCCACCAGAGCGATATCGGCGGCAAGGTTGCTGGCTCCATGCCGATCGACGCCCGCGCCATCTTCGAGGAAGGCGTCCGCATCCCGCCGGTGAAAATCTATGCGCGCGGCGTCTATAACGAGGATCTGATCAAGCTGGTCATGCACCAGACCCGCAAGCCCGACTGGTGCGCCGCCGATCTCAACGCGCTGATCGCCGCCTGCCGCGTCGCCGCGCGCCGGGTGGAGGAAATGTGCGCGCGTTTCGGCGATGATGTCATCGTCGCCGCCATGGAAGACCTGCTGGCGCGCAACCACCGCGCCATGAAGGCGCTGATCGCCACCTCGGTCAGCACCGACGCCGTCAGCTTCACCGATTTCATCTGTGACGACGGGGTTGGCTTCGGCCCGTACAAGATCAAATGCACGATGCAGCGCGTCGGCGACAAGGTGGTGCTGGATTTCACCGGCACCGACCCGCAATCCGATGCGTCGATCAATTTCCTGCTCAACGAGAACATGTTCAAGATGTTCTTCGGCATCTACATGATCATGGTCTTCGATCCGC
>JBMOGO010000136.1:0-6681 GCA_049318305.1 Polymorphobacter sp. | reverse complement strand
AGGGCGAAAGCCTGGCCGATTATTGGGATTATGTCGGCGACATCTTCAACTGGGGTGACCACACCGCCAACATCATCCTCGACGATGGCGGCGATGCCACCATGTTCGCCCTCTGGGGTGCCAAGCTTGAAGCCGGCGCCACGCTCGGCGAGCCGGAGAACGAGGAAGAAGTCGAGTTCCAGCGCGCGCTGAAGGCCTATATCAAGGCACGCCCCGGCTACCTGACAGAGACCGTGAAAAACCTGAAGGGCGTTTCCGAAGAAACCACCACGGGCGTCCACCGCCTCTATGAAATCGCCAAGAAGGGCGAATTGCCGTTCCCGGCGATCAACGTCAACGACAGCGTCACCAAGTCGAAGTTCGACAATCTGTATGGCTGCAAGGAATCGCTCGTCGATGCCATCCGCCGCGCCACCGACGTGATGCTCGCCGGCAAGGTTGCTGTCGTCGCCGGCTTCGGTGATGTCGGCAAGGGTTCCGCCCAGTCACTGCGCAACGGCGGCGCCCGCGTCATCGTCACCGAAATCGATCCGATCTGCGCGCTGCAGGCGGCGATGGAAGGCTTTGAAGTCGTCACGATGGAAGACGCCGTGACCCGCGCCGACATTTTCTGCACCGCCACCGGCAACGCCGATGTCATCACCGCCGAGCACATGAAGGCGATGAAGTCGAACGCCATTGTCTGCAATATCGGCCACTTCGATTCCGAGATCCAGATCGCGGCCCTGTCCAACTACAAATGGACCGAAGTGAAGCCGGGCACCGACATCGTCGAATTCCCCGATGGCAACCAGATCATCGTTCTCGCCAAGGGCCGACTGGTCAACCTGGGCTGCGCCACCGGCCACCCTTCGTTCGTCATGTCGGCCAGCTTCACCAACCAGGTGCTGGCGCAGATCGAACTGTGGACCAAGGGCGACCAGTATAAGAACCAGGTTTATGTGCTGCCCAAGCATCTCGATGAAAAGGTCGCGATGCTCCACCTCGAAAAGCTCGGCGTGAAGCTGACCAAGCTGAGCGACAAGCAGGCCGGCTACATCGGCGTGCCGACCAGCGGCCCGTTCAAGCCGGACCATTACCGCTACTGATGCGGGCAAGGGGGCCGGCAGCATGCACCGGGTAGCGGCAGCGGCGATCGTTTTCGCCGCTGCCCCGACCTATGCCCAGTCGGTGCCCCCGCCCCAGCCTGCAGCCGACTCGCTGCCGGCCGCCGTGCTCACCTCGGCCGGCGGCCGCGCGGCGGAAAATGCGGTTCGCCAGGCCGGCGATGCTTTTGGCACAACGGTCGGTCAGGAAGAAATCGGCCTCTACTCCAGCAGCGATGTCCGCGGCTTTTCACCAAAGGCCGCGGGCAATGTGCGTATTGCCGGACTATACTTCGATCCGGTGTTTTTTCCGTCCGATCGGATCAGCGGCTCCTCGGTCATCCGTGTCGGGCCCACGGTGTTCGGCAGCCCTTTCCCGTCGCCGACCGGCATCGTCGATCTGGGGCTGCGCGTACCGGGTGACGAGTTTGGCGCCAGCGTCCTTGTCGGTGCCGACACCTTCGGCACACGCACGGTGGAGACCGATATCGCGCTGCCACTGGCGGACGAATTGAGCATCGGCATCGGCGGCGCTGCCAACCTTGACCATATGGGCGATGGCACGCGCGATTATTACTATGAAGGCGCCCTGATGGCGCGCTGGCGGCCGGCACCGGGCCTGGAGATCGTGCCGTTCCTGAGCCTCGCCTATACGCCGTTTCACGAAGCCGCGACGATCTACATTCCGGATGGCGATGTCCTGCCGCCGCCGTTACCACGCAATTTCTGGAACGGTCCGGCGTGGCAGCGCACACGAGAAACCGAAACCAACGCCGGGGTCGTAGTCGATTGGGCGATTGGCGACGGATGGTCGGTCAAGGCAGGCCTGTTCCGGTCGGTGATCGATTACCACGCTGACTTCACCAATTTGCTGGTCGATGTGCAGCCGGACGGGTCTGCGCAGCATATCGTGCTCGCCGACCCGCCATTGCTTTTTGCATCGACCAGCGGCGAGGCCCGACTGTCGCGGCAGTGGCGTGACGGGCCGCGCACGCACCAGGTCCACCTTGCGTTTCGCGGCCGCAAGGCCGATCGTCGCTTTGGCGGTGCCGACACCATTGATCTGGGACCAACGACGCTGACGGCGCGCAGCACCGCGCCGCAGCCGGTGTTCGATTTCACCACCCAGGAGCGCGACCGCGTCAGCCAGTGGACGCTCGGTCTGGGCTACGAAGGGCGATGGGACGGGGTTGGCGAACTGTCGCTCGGCATCCAGCGCACCGACTATCGCAAGCGCATCGGGCTGCCCGACCGGCCACCGGTGGAAACCGAGGAACGACCGCTGTTGTTCAACGCCAATCTGGCGATCAGCGTGTCACCGCAACTTGCAGTCTATGGCGGCTATGTCACCGGGCTGGAAGAATCCGGCGTCGCCCCTGAAAATGCCGTCAATCGCAACGAGGCACTGCCGGCGATCCGTACCCGGCAATTCGATGCCGGGCTGCGTTGGCAACCGGTTGACGATATTCGGCTGGTGGCCGGCGTGTTCCAGGTCAGCAAGCCCTATTTCAACCTCGATTCGGCCGGGCGTTTCCGGGCGCTCGGCGATGTTCGGCATCGCGGCATCGAAGCATCGGTGTCCGGGCCAGTCACCCGGCGGCTGACGATCGTTGGCGGCACCGTACTGTTGTGGCCGCGCGTCGATGTGGCCGGCATCGCCGGGGTCGGGCCGCGCCCGGTCGGCGCGATTTCGCAAATCTATTCGTTCAGCGCCGATTGGCGGCCGCCGCAGACGCCCGGGCTCTCGCTCGACATCAATGCCTATCACCAGAGCCCGCAAACAAGTGTTGTCAGCAATCTTGCCGAACTGCCCGCACAGACCTTTGTCGATCTTGGCAGCCGATACGCCTTCAAACTGGCCGGCCGATCGGCGACGTTGCGGGTCCAGGTTGAAAATCTGTTCGGACTACAGGGGTATGAACTGTTCGGTGCCGGGGCTTATCGTCCGATCTGGGGACGTGCCGGCCGCGCTTATATGACGGTAGATTTCTGAAGTGAAGCGCGCCGCCATTGCGACAATCGTCACGTTGCTTGGAGCGCGACCGGGGGTTTTGGCGGCGCAAACCCAGCCGCCAGCAATGGACGCAACCGCTGCCACGAGCAGCGCCACGGTCGCCGCCACCGGCAGCCGCGCCGAGGAAAACGCCGTCCGCCAATCGGGCGATGCCTTTGGCAGCACCATCGGCCGCGAAGTCATCGGCATCTACAACCAGATGAACGTCCGCGGCTTTTCGCCGATCGCGGCTGGCAATGTCCGCATCGACGGCCTGTACTTCGATCCTGTCGTCCCGCCCAACAGCCGCATCAGCCGGACCACCACCATCCGCGTCGGCCTCAGCGCGCTGGGCAGTCCGTTTCCGGCGCCGACCGGACTTGTCGATTTCGGCTTTCGTCGGCCTGGCGACAAGGCGGCGGCGAGCGTGCTGGTCGCGGCCGATGTCTGGGGCACCTATAACGCCGAAATCGATGCGGTGCTGCCCGTCGCCGATACACTCAGCCTGGGGCTCGGCGCATCGGCGCGCATCGAAAGCGGCTTTGACGGCACCCGCGAGAACCAGATCGGCGGCACGCTGATCGCGCGCTGGACGCCGGCGCCGGGGCTGACGCTGGTGCCGTTCGCCAGCGTCGTGCGCAGCCTGCTCGACGATCACCGCCTGACGTTCCTGACCGCCGGAGAATTCCTGCCGCCGCTGCTGCCGCGCCGCCAGCGCTTTGGCCCGGATTGGGTGAGTGGCACCGGCACCGATGCTAATATCGGCCTGTTGGGGGATTGGCAGATTGCGCCTGAATGGCTGTTGCGCACCGGGCTGTTCCGTTCGTCGCGCACCCGCGACGGCCAGATGACCAATCTGATCCGCGAGTTGCGGCCCGACCGTACCGGCCGCCAGCGCGTCATTGTCGATCCGCAGCTGGCGTTTTCGGCGATCAGCGGCGAAGTGCGGCTGACCCGCCAGATCGACGAAGGCCCGCGCCGCCACCTGATCCATGTCGCGCTGCGTGGCCGCTCGGGCGATCGACGTTTCGGCGGCTCCGACATTCTCGATCTTGGCCCGGTGCAGATCGATACGCCGTCAAGAGTGCCGGAACCGGCGTTCAATTTCGGACCGCAGCAGCGTGATGAAGTCCGCCAGTTCACCGGCGGCATCGCCTATGAAGGCCGCTGGCGCGGCGTTGGCGAAATCTCCGCCGGGCTGCAATATTCGGACTATAAAAAGCGCATCGACCTGCCCAGCGGCGGTATCCAGGCCACCGACGCGCGGCCCCTGCTCTACAATGTCACCATCGCCGCCAACCTTGCCGAGCGGCTGGTGGTCTATGCCGGCGCGGTCAACGGGCTTGAGGAAAGCGGCATCGCGCCGGGCAACGCCGCCAACCGCAACGAGGCCCTGCCCGCGATCAGCACGCGGCAGTTCGATGCCGGTCTGCGCTATGCCATCACCGACGACATCAAGCTTGTCGCCGGCGTTTTCGACATCACCAAGCCCTATTTCAACCTCGATGCGAACAACCGCTTCGATGTGCTCGGCGATGTCATCAACCGCGGTGTCGAAGCCTCCATCGCCGGCCCGGTGACCGAGCGGTTGAGCATCGTTGCCGGCGGCGTGCTGCTGTGGCCCAAGGTGACCGGCGAGGCGGTTTCCGCCGGCCGTGTCGGGCCGCGCCCGGTTGCCGCGATCGGCCAGCGACTGGAATTCAGCGCCGATTGGCGGCCGGCCTTTGCCACCGGTGTTTCAGTCGATGGCCGCATCGCCTATCGCAGCGCCGAAACCGCCACGGTCAGCAACAGCGTCGAAGTGCCGGGCCGAACCCAGGTCGATATCGGCGGCCGCTATCGCTTCAAACTGGCCGGCAATGGCGCCTTGCTGCGCGTCCAGGTCACCAACCTGTTCGACGTGCAGGGCTATGACGTGCGCGGCGCCGGCGCCTATGGCCCGATACCGGGGCGGTTGTTCCAGGGCTATGTGACAATGGATTTTTGAGGGTCTTCATGGCGATCGAACTTATCGACGCAGCGGCAACCGGCGCACTCGCGGCAACGCTTGCCGCGCAATTGCAGCCGGGCGACATCATCGCGCTTTCGGGGGAACTCGGCGCCGGCAAGACGACGTTTGCGCGTGCACTGATCGCCGCGCTGGGCTGGACGGGCGAAGTGCCGTCACCGACGTACACGCTAGTGCAAAGCTATGATCCGCCCGATGTGCGGGTGCCGGTGTGGCATGTCGATCTGTACCGGCTCGACGCACCGGATGATGCAGAAGCGCTCGGCCTGTTCGAAACCGATGCGGCGCTGGTCATCGAATGGCCCGAGCGGCTGGGCGACCGGCTGCCTGCCGAGGCGCTGCGCCTGACGCTTTCAGGCAGCGGCGATGCGGTTCGGCACTTGACTTGGGAACCGTGCAAGGCTTGGGAAGGCCGGTGGCCACCGCTCCCCCAACCATGATTCCGCCGGATACGGCGCCGGCCTTTCTGGCGCGCCATGGCTGGGGCGGAGCGCGCATCGCGCCGCTCGCCGGCGATGCCTCGTTCCGGCGCTATTTCCGTGTCCACCAGGGCGATGCGACCGCCGTGTTGATGGACGCACCGCCCGACAAGGAGGATTCGCGCCCGTTCCTCGCCATCGGCAAGGCGCTGCACGACCTGGGTTTTTCAGCGCCGCAGCCGCTCGCCGCCGACCTGGAGCAAGGCCTGATCCTGCTCGAAGATTTCGGCGATGACCGGGTTGGCCCGGTGCTGGCGCGCGACCCGGCGCAGGAACGCCAAGTCTATGAAACCGCCGTTGATATCCTCGCGGCACTGCACGCCCACCCCGCCGGCGAAGTGCCGCCCTATACCGAGCCCGAACTTCTGCGCGAGGCGCGGCTGTTCCCCGATTGGTACCTGCCCGCCGTCGGCTTGGCGGAGGCAGCGGGCTATGATGCCGCCTGGGCGCCGCTATGGCCCACCGTGCTGGCGGGTCCGCCGGTGCTGACGCTGCGCGATTATCACGCGGATAACCTGATGATCATCGATCGGCCGGGGCTGCGCGGGCTGGGCCTGCTCGATTATCAGGACGCGCTGGCCGGCCACCCGGCCTATGACCTGGTGTCGCTGCTGCAGGACGTGCGGCGCGTCGTGTCGCCCGATCTGGAGGCCGCGATGCTGGCGCGGTACATCGCGGCGCGGCCGGGTATCGACGAAGCCGCCTTCCGTACCGCCTATGACATTCTAGGCGCGCAGCGGAACATCAAGATCCTGGGCGTCTTCACCAGGCTGTATGTCCGCGACGGCAAGGCCAACTATCCGGCGTTTCATCCGCGCCTGTGGGAACTGGTCGGCCGCAACCTTGAACGCCCGGCGCTGGCACCGGTGGCGGCGTGGTTCGCCTGCCATGTACCGGCTGCGGCCCGAAACGGTGTGAAGGTGGCGGCATGAGGAACAAGCCGCCGCTGTCGATCCGGCCGCGCATCGATGTCACCATGCCGGGCACCGCGATGGTGCTGGCCGCAGGCCTTGGCAAGCGCATGCGGCCGCTGACCGCGACCCGCCCCAAGCCGCTGGTGGAGGTCGCCGGGCGCACCCTGCTCGACCGCGCGCTCGACCGGGTGGAGGCCGCCGG
>JBMOGO010000135.1:0-6911 GCA_049318305.1 Polymorphobacter sp. | reverse complement strand
CCGTCTGACGTCAGCATGGGCTTTGCCCATGCCCCTTCCTTCTACGTTCACAAGCCACACCCCCCAACTTCCCCTCGCCGCAGCGCCGCCAACCCGCTATCACCCCCACATGTCCGACGCCGACGATCTCGCCTTCCCCGGCATGGAGCCGCCCGCCCCTGCTCCCGCCCCCGCCTATCGCGTGCTCGCGCGCAAATACCGCCCCGCCAGCTTCGACACGCTGCTCGGCCAGGAAGCGATGGTCCGCACTCTCGCCAATGCCATCGCGCGGGATCGCATCGCCCAAGCCTGGCTGCTGACCGGCGTCCGCGGGGTCGGCAAGACATCGACCGCCCGCATCATCGCAAAAGCGCTCAACTGTGTTGGCCCCGATGGCACCGGCGGCCCGACGATCAGCCCCTGCGGCGTCTGCGAGCCTTGTATCTCGATAGTCGCCGGCCGGCACATGGACGTCATCGAGATGGACGCCGCGTCCAACACCAGCATCGATGACATCCGCGAGATCATCGAGGCCGTCCGCTATGCGACAGTAAGCGCCCGCTTCAAAATCTATATCATCGACGAAGTCCACATGCTGTCAAAGAACGCCTTCAACGGGCTGTTGAAAACGCTGGAGGAACCGCCGCCGCATGTGAAGTTCATCTTTGCCACGACCGAGGTGAACAAGGTCCCGGTAACGGTGTTGTCACGCTGCCAGCGGTTCGATTTGCGCCGCGTGCCGGCGGAAACACTGGTCACACACTTCGCCGAGATCGTTACCGCCGAAGGCGCCACCGCCGAACCGGAAGCGCTGGCGCTGATCGCCCGCGCCGCCGAAGGCTCGGTCCGCGATGGCTTGTCGGTGCTGGACCAGGCCATCGCCCATGCCGGCGGCGCCGTGACCGCCCAGGCCATCCGCGACATGCTCGGCCTCGCCGATCGCGGCGCAGTGCGGCGGCTGTTCGGCCATGTCCTCGCTGGCGACGCCAAGGCAACGATGGCAGCGGTTGCCGAGCAATATGACCTGGGCCTCGACCCGGAGATGCTTGTGCGGGAACTGCTCGAACTCGTCCATGCCATCACCCGTGCCCGACTGGCCCCGGTCGACGACCCGGCGCTGAGTGTCGAGGAACGCGCGCAGCTGGCGGATTGGGCTCAGCGGCTCGGCTTTGCCGCGCTGCACCGGCTGTGGCAGTTGCTGCTCAAGGGCCTGGCCGAAGTGCAGGCGGCACCGGTGCCGTTGCAAGCCGCCGAAATGGCGCTGCTCCGGCTGATTCACGCCAGCGACCTGCCCGACCCGGCCGATCTGGTAAAGCGCATCCTGGAAGGCGGGGATGCGCCACAACTCCCCGCCCGAATACGCGAAGCGCCGACGGGGGGAGACACAGCGACACTGGCGGCGCCCTTGCCGGTATTTGCGCCGCCACCGCCGCCGGTGCCGCAACTCGCACCGCTGCCCGCGAATTTCGAAGCGCTGGTCACGCTGTTCCGCGACCATACGGAGCCGCGCCTCGCACACCTGCTCAACGATGAACTGCGACTGGTCGAATATGCACCCGGAACGCTGGTCCTCGCCCATGACAAGCGGCATTCGCGCGATCAACTGGCATTGATCGGTCGCCGGCTATCGGAATGGACAGGCCATGATTGGTCGGTCACGCTAGTCACCGAAGGCGGCGGGGCGACACTGCACGAAGCCATGCTGGCCGACGATGCCGCGCGGATGGCCGCGGCGCGCTCCGATCCGGTGGTCACCGCCCTGCTCACCACCTTCCCCGACGGCGAACTGATCGACGTCGCAGCCCCTGAAAGGACCCGCCATGCCCAGTCTCGATGAGTTGATGAAGGCCGCCCAAAATGTTCAGGAACAGATGCAGGCAGCGCAGGCCAAGCTGGATCATATCGAAGTCGAAGGCGCCAGCGGCGGCGGCCTGATCAAGGTACGCGCCACCGCCCGCGGCCGCATCATCGGCATCAACATCGACGCTTCGATGTTGACTTATGAATCAAAGGAAATGCTGGAAGATCTCGTTGTTGCAGCTTTCAACGACGCCAAGAACAAGGCCGATCAAGCCGGCAGCGCCGAAATGAACAAGCTGACCGCTGGAATGCCGCTGCCGCCGGGCTTCAAGCTGCCGGGGCTGTAGCCGGAACCTGATCGAGCGCATAGCCGCGGCTTTGCAGGCAGCCGGCGTAATTGTTCTGCCAGGCGGTGGCCTTTTGCTGCTGCGCCGAAGCCGCCTGTTGTTGCTGCGCCTTGCCCTTGCGGCGGTCCTGGCGCTGGTTCATGCCGCCCGCGACTGCGCCTGCCGCAGCGCCAGCACCCGCTGCATCCCCAACCCGGTCATCCTTTACCGATTCCGGCGCATAGGGGTGGTTGTTGGCGTCGACGGCGCCGACAACGGCGCCTGCGGCCGCACCCTTGGCAGCGCCTTTCGCGCGTCCGCCAACCGGCGGGGCCGTCTGCGCCGGTGCGGCCGGCGCGGTACCGGGAACATAGCCTGTCGCTTGTGATGCCGCGTTCTGGCATTGCGCGACGTCGAGTTGCGCCTGCTCGCCGGTCTGGTTCTTGAGTCCACGCACGCCAGGCGGCATCGGCGTCATCGTCGTGCCCGGCCGCGGCGCCTCGGCAGCGGCCGGCGCCGTGGCGGTTTGCGCCAGCACCGGCATGGCGAATGCTACGATTGCGGTGGCGGCAAGCACGATCTTCATGATTCTGGCTCCTGATCGGCGCGAATTTTGCCCAGGTGGCCACGACATGTCTGAACCATTTTGTGCATTCAAGCCGGGCTGGCGAAATTGCCCGACGCGCAACGTGTCAGTCGCTGCCCTCGCGATACGCCGGCAGCGCCAGACTGCGCCAGATCGCCAGGCCGCGCAAGCCGAAGCCGGCGGCAAAGCCGATTCCGCCGGCTACCACCGGGCCGAAGCCCAGTTCGTACAGCATGACGTAGGTCGACGCGCCAAGCGCCGCCGCTGACACATAGATTTCCCGGCGCATCAGGATCGACGGCTCGCGCGCCAGCACATCGCGAATGATGCCGCCGAAGCTGGCGGTCAACACACCCATGACGATGCACGACAGTGGCGGCACACCCAGGCTATCGGCTTTCGCGGCGCCAAGCACCGCATAGGCAGCCATGCCGATCGCATCGAACCAGAGCAGCGACGCCAATCGCCAACGGTCGGCCCGCAACACCCAGACGCCGGCGGCGGCGACCAGGCAGACAATGAGATAATCCGATCGACCCACCCAGAACACCGGTGCGCCGATCAGCAAGTCACGCAAGGTACCGGCACCGATACCCGTGATCGCCGCAAAAAAGCCGAAGGTTACAATTGTCTGCCGGGCACGCGCCGCCGCGAGCGCGCCAGAAATGGCAAACACCGCAACGCCCGCCATGTCGAACCACGAGAGCAGCGGCCTGATGGCATCGAGTGGTGGCGGTTCGATCACATATGGATCGGTTTGCCCGTCACCGCCATCGCCGCTTCCTTGAGCGCTTCGGGATGCGTCGGGTGGGCGTGGCAGGTCATGGCGATGTCCTCGCTCGACGCGCCGAACTCCATGGCGATCGCGGCTTCGGCGATCATCGTGCCGGCCATACTGCCGATGATATGCACGCCGAGAACGCGGTCGGTGGTCGCATCAGCCAGCACCTTCACAAAGCCTTCGGTGTCGCGATTGGCCTTGGCGCGGCTGTTGGCGGCGAACGGGAACTTGCCAACCTTGTAGGCGATACCGGCGGATCTCAGTTCTTCCTCGGTCTTGCCCACCGTGGCGACTTCCGGCTGGGTGTAAACCACCGCCGGGATGACAGCATGGTTCACATAACCGGTCAGCCCGGCGATGTTATCGGCACAGGCAAGGCCCTCGTCCTCCGCCTTGTGCGCCAGCATCGGGCCGGGAACGACATCGCCGATCGCCCAGATACCCGGCACCGGCGTCGAATAATCACTGTTGACCATTATGCGGCCGCGATCGAGCACCAGCCCGGTCGCCGCGATGTTCAAGCCATCGGTGTTGGGGCGACGACCGATCGACAGCAGCACGATATCGGCGGCAATTTCGGTCGCCGTGCCGCCAGTAGCCGGCTCGACAGTCACGACAGCGCCCGCGCCATCGCGCTTCACACCTGTGACTTTGGTCGAGGTATGAATTTCAAATCCCTGTTTCTTCAGGACTTTTGCGAATGCCGTCGCAACCTCGATGTCCATCGCCGGCACAATCCGCTCGGCATATTCGACCACCGTGACCTTGGCCCCCAGGCGCCGCCACACCGACCCCATCTCGAGCCCGATATAGCCGCCACCGATCACCACCAGATGCACCGGCACCTTGTCGAGGCTGAGCGCTTCGGTCGAGGTAACGATGACTTCGCCATCGGGCGTCATGCCAGGCAGCAGCGCGACTTCGGATCCCGTCGCGATGATGAAATTCTTCGCGGTCAGCACGCGGTCATCGACCTGCAGGGCTTTCGCATCGATGAAGCTGGCCTCACCCTTCACCCATTCGACCTTGTTCTTCTTGAACAGGAACGCAATACCGTCGGTCAACTCCTTGACGGCCTTGTCCTTTTCGCCGAGCAGCGCGGGCAGGTCGAGTTCCACCGACCCCAGCTTGACGCCGAACTTGGCGAGCGCGCCGGAATGCGCCTCCTCGTAAAATTCCGATCCGTGGAGCAGCGCCTTGGACGGAATGCAGCCGACGTTGAGGCAGGTGCCGCCGAGGCGATCGCGTTTCTCGATGCATGCAACCTTCAGCCCATGCTGCGCCGCGCGGATCGCGGCAACATAGCCGCCAGGGCCGGCGCCAATAACGACGACATCGAATTCTGGGGCTGCCATGTGCTTGGTCCTTACAGGTCGATCAGCAAACGCGCCGGGTCTTCGATGGCTTCCTTTACGCGGACCAGGAAGGTCACCGCCTCTCGGCCATCGACAACGCGGTGATCATAGCTGAGCGCCAGGTACATCATCGGGCGAATGACGATCTGTCCGTCACGCACGACCGGGCGATCCTCGATGCGGTGCAGGCCGAGCACGCCGGACTGCGGCGTGTTGAGGATCGGCGTCGACATCAGCGATCCGAACACACCGCCGTTGGAAATGGTGAAATTGCCGCCCTGCAATTCGTCGATGGTCAGCTTGCCGGCCTGCGCACGCTTGCCGAAATCGGCGATGGCCTTTTCAGTGGCGGCGAACGACAGTTTGTCGGCATCGCGCAGCACCGGCACGACCAGGCCGCCGGGCGACGACACCGCAATGCCGAGATCCGCATAGTTGCGGAAAACGATCTCCTCGCCCTCGATCGACGCGCCGACCGCCGGCACATCGCGCAGGGCAAGCACCACGGCTTGCGAGAAAAAAGACATGAAACCAAGGCGAACGCCGTGTTTCTTCTCAAACAGATCCTTGTATTTCACCCGCGCTGCCATCACTGCGGTCATGTCAACATCGTTGAACGTCGTCAGCATTGCCGCGGTGTTCTGGGCTTCCTTCAGCCGCCGCGCGATGGTCTGGCGCAGCCGCGTCATGCGAACGCGTTCTTCCTTGCGATCACTCGTCACGACAGTGATTGCGGCGGTTGGCACCACCGTACCGCGCACCTTCGCCGTCCCGGCTTCGATCGCAGCCAGCACATCGCCCTTGGTCAGACGGCCGTCCTTGCCGCTGGCCACGATGCTGGCGGGATCGAGGTTATAGGTATCGACGAGAATGCGGACAGCCGGGCCCATTGCATCGAGCGGCATCGCCGCTGAGGTTGGAGCCGGCGCTGGCGCCGCAAGAGGAGCCGCCGGAACCGGTTGCGGCACGGGCGGCGCCACGGGTGCAGTTACTGCTGCCGGTGCTGCCACCGGGGCTGCCACAACAGCGGCGCCCGCAGCCTCCACAATCGCAATCCGCGCGCCAACCGCAACAGTGTCGCCGACCTTGAACATCTGAGCGCCCATCACGCCTGCCACCGGTGACGGCACTTCCACCGCCACCTTGTCGGTTTCCAGGCTGACGATCGGCTCGTCCGCCGCCACCGCATCGCCAGGCGCTTTCAACCACTGGCCCACGGTCGCTTCGGTGATCGATTCACCCAGCGCCGGAATAATGACGTCGGTTGCCATATTATGCTGCCTTGGTTTTGGGTTTGAGGCCGCTGCGAATGGCGGCGTTGACTTCGGCGCGGCTTGAACCCAGCGCTTCGGCGATGAGTTTCGCCTGTTCGGCATTGTGCCGGCGCATCAGGCCGGTTGCTGTCGCAGCCGCCGCAGCGCGCCCGGCATAAACCGGGCGGCGCCCCAGCGCAGCTTCGATCAGCGGCGCGATGAAGGTCCAGGCGCCGGCGTTCTTCGGCTCTTCCTGCGCCCAGACGATATCTTCAAGCCCAGGGAACATCCCGACATATTCGGCAACAACATCGGCGGGGAAGGGATAAAGCTGTTCGACGCGCAGCAGATAGACATCGTCGCGCGCCGTTTTTTCGCGGGCTTCGAGCAAGTCATAGTAAACCTTGCCCGTGCACATCACCAACCGGCGGATCTTGGCCGGGTCACACGGCGCCAGATCATCGAGGCAGCGGTGAAAACTCGTGCCCGCGTCCATATCGGCGATCGTCGAGACGGCGCGCTTGTGGCGGAGCAGGGACTTTGGCGTGAAAATCACCAGCGGCTTGCGGAAATCACGCAATTGCTGGCGGCGCAGCAGATGGAAATAGTTGGACGGCGTGGTTGCATTGGCAATCTGCATATTGTCCTCGGCACAGAGCTGGAGGAACCGCTCCATTCGTGCCGAGCTGTGCTCAGGCCCCTGCCCTTCATACCCATGCGGAAGCAACATCACCAAGCCATTGGCACGCAACCATTTGATCTCGCCAGACGCGATAAACTGGTCGATGATCGTCTGGGCGCCGTTGACGAAATCGCCGAACTGGCCTTCCC
>JBMOGO010000134.1:0-7056 GCA_049318305.1 Polymorphobacter sp. | reverse complement strand
AAGGGGGGTCAATGTTGGACGCCGATCCGGGGTCAACTTTGCGCGCCGATTGACACGCCGCCTGCAACAGTGCCGCCAGCCCCAGCGCCGCCAGCGCGCCGTTTCCGAGCAGACCGATCGCCACTCCGGCAACGGCGGCGAGACCGCTGCGCCGACCTTCGGTGGCCGCCAGTCCGGCCAGCCAGGCCATGTTGGGGCCGGGCGTCAATTCGATCAGCAGTACGGCAAGCGCGAAACCCAACAGGTCCAAAACCGTCTCCTGTCAGGGCATGCCCGTCAGTTTGTGGGTCTGCAGGCTGAGCCGCCATTGCGGATGTGCGAGGCAATAGCGGATGGCAGCTGCGGTGTTTTCAGTCTGCGCCGGGCCATCCATCGGCTGCAGGAAGAAATGCGCAAAGCCGAGGTTTTCAAAGCGTTCCGGCATCGCCTTGGCCTGCGGGTAGACCAGCTTCAATTCGTCGCCGCGTGTCAGCACGAGCGCTGCATCGGCCTTGGGGCTGACGCAAATCCAGTCAAGGCCATCGGGCGCCGCCTGGGTGCCATTGGTTTCGACGGCGATCGAAAAGCCATGCGCATGCAGCGCCGCGATCAGTGGCGGGTCGAGTTGCAGCAACGGCTCACCGCCGGTGCAGACGATCAGGCGATGGTCCGGCGTGTCGCCCCAGCAGGCGGCAGCGGCATCGGCCAGCCCAGCGGCCGTAGCGAACTTGCCGCCGCCGGGGCCATCGGTGCCAATGAAATCCGTGTCGCAGAAGCTGCAGACGGCGGCGGCGCGGTCCGGTTCGCGGCCGCTCCACAGGTTGCAACCGGCAAAGCGCAGGAACACCGCCCGGCGGCCGGTCTGCGCGCCTTCGCCTTGCAGGGTGAGGAAGAGTTCCTTGACCGCGTAGGTCATGAAGCGGTCCAGCAAAAATCGCCCAAGTAGGTCATAGCGCCGGGTCTTCCACGCCGGCTTCGGCGAAACCCTTGGACCGCAGGCGGCAGGAATCGCATTCCCCGCAGGGCCGGCCCGCCGGTGTCGGGTCGTAACAGCTCCAGGTCAGTTGCAGCGGCGCATCGACCGCGGCGGCGGCGCGCACGATGTCGGCCTTGCTCATCGCCGCCAGCGGCGTGTGGACTCGGAAACGCTCGCCCTCCACCCCGGCCTTGGTGGCGGTGTTGGCCATCGCTTCGAACGCCGCGATGAATTCGGGCCGGCAATCGGGATAGCCGCTGTAATCGAGCGCGTTGACGCCGATAAACAGGTCGCGCGCGCCGGAGGCTTCGGCCCAGCCTAGCGCCACCGACAGGAAGATGGTGTTGCGCGCCGGCACATAGGTCACCGGAATGCCGGGCTCCACGCCGCCCTTGGGCACGTCGATATCGGCGGTCAGCGCCGAACCGCCAAAGCCGCGCAGGTCGAGCGGCAGGGTGATATGGCGCTCGGCGCCCAGTGCGGCGGCGACGCGCGCGGCATGCGCCAGTTCGATGCGGTGGCGCTGGTTATAGTCGATGGTCAGCGCCAGCAGGCGATAGCCCTGCGCGCGGGCCATCGCAGCGACGGTGGTCGAATCGAGACCGCCCGAGAGCAGGACGACGGCGAGGGGGGCACTGGGCATGGGATGTGTTTAACCGGCGTGACGAGGAATGGCGAGGTTCGGGCTTTGCGGCACTGCCCACCGACCTCTACCGCTTGCGGGAGGGAGGAGGTCAGGCCTCGATCGCGAAGACTTTCGAGCAGAATTTGCAATCGACGCTGATCTTGCCGTCTGCCCCGCGCATTTCGGCGCGTTCGGCTTCGGGAAAGCTGCTCAGCACATCGAGGATGTGCGCCGGGTTGCAGCGGCAGCCGCGCGACGGGGTAGCGCCGTAGGTGATGCGCACCTCCTCCTCGTGAAACAGCCGCCACAACAAAGTTTCGGCGCTCAACTCGGGGTCGGTGAGTTCGGCGGCGCTGGTGGTGGCGGCAAGCGCGCTGACATGCTCCCAATCCGGGTGCAGTACCGCCACATCGAGCCGTTCGCCGCCCAGTTCGCGCCGCGCCAGATGCTGCACCAGCAAGCCGCCGGCGATCCAGCCGGTTTCCGCCGAGCCGCCGACCCCCAGCCGGAGCAGCGTCGGCAGCTGTTCGGAATTGGCGAAATAGCCTTCGATGGCGTGCGCCAGGCTGTCGCCCTCCAACGGCACGATGCCCTGATAGCGTTCGGATGCCGCGGTCTGGTCGAGCGTGATCGCCAGATGGCCGCTGCCGAACAATTGCGGCAGTGTCATGCCATCGGCAAAATCCGCCGCCGCATCGAAGCCGAGATACCCCCGCACCGCGCCGGCGCGATAATCGCAGACCATCAGGTCGATCGCGCCGCCTTTCGATTGCGCCTGCAAGGTCAATTGCCCGTAATCCTGGCGTAGGGTCGCGCCGAGCAGCGCGGTGACGGTCAGCGCCTCCGCCAGCAGCCGCGCCAGTGGCGGCGGATAGTCGTGCGCCGCTAGCACGGCGCCGAGCGCCACGTCGAGCCGCACCATTTGGCCGCGCACGTTGCGCGCCGGCACCGAAAAGCCCAGCGAACGGTCGGCCATGGGGGCAAGGCCTTCGATCATGCCTTGGCCATCACAGGCGATCGAAGCACCAGAGCAGGATCGCCTTTTGCACGTGCAGGCGGTTTTCCGCTTCGTCCCACACCGCTGATTGCGCGCCGTCGAGCACCGCTGCCGTCACTTCCTCGCCGCGATGTGCCGGCAGGCAATGCAGGAACACGGCACCGGGTGCCGCCTTTTCCATCAACGCCGCCGTCACCTGGAACGGCTGCATGGCGGCCATCTTGTCCTTGGCGACCGTCTGCCCCATCGACACCCAGGTATCGGTGACAACGACATCGGCGCCTTCGATGGCGGCGGCGGCAGAGCGCAGCAGGTCGATGCTGCCGCCGCGGCAGCCGGCCGTCGCCAGCACCGCCTGGTCGGGATCGAAACCGTGCGGTACGCCGAGCCGCAGGTCGAACTTCAGCACCGATGCCGCCTCGATGAGCGAATTTGCCATGTTGTTGCCATCGCCGAGATAGGCCCAGCAACTGCCTTCGACGCCGTGGCCGGCACGTTCCTCGAACGTCATGATGTCGGCGAGCACCTGGC
The DNA here is from genome assembly GCA_049318305.1 of Polymorphobacter sp. Lineage (GTDB taxonomy): Bacteria > Pseudomonadota > Alphaproteobacteria > Sphingomonadales > Sphingomonadaceae > Sandarakinorhabdus. Next base: position 3,948 of record JBMOGO010000134.1, on the reverse strand, counting down.
AGGGGTGGCTGATGTCGGTCAGCGCGTTGATGACCGGCACGCCGGCGTTCTCGGCGAGCGCCTCCAGCGTGGCATGGGCGTTGGTGCGGATCATGATCGCATCGACCAGCCGGCCGAGCACCCGCGCGGTATCTTCGACGGTTTCGCCGCGGCCGAGCTGCATTTCGCCCGCCGAGGTGACGATGCAGGTGCCGCCCAATTGCCGCATCGCCATGTCAAAGCTGAAGCGCGTGCGCGTGCTGGGCTTTTCAAAGATCATCGCCAGCGTATGGCCGGCGAGCGGCGCATCAGCGTCGGGCGTGCCCTTGGGCAGGCCGACGCGCGCCGATTTGCGGCGATGCGCCTCGTCGAGGATCGCGCGCAGGCCTGGCGCAGTGGCGCTGGCGAGATCGAGGAAATGGCGCATGGGGCGATTCCTGCTCCCCTCCCGCAAGCGCGAGGGGAGAAGGGATTACGCTGCCACCGCCGGGGTATACGCCCGCGCTGCCGCCGACAATTTGTCGACGCATTCGCGGATGTGATGCTCGGTGATGATCAGCGGCGGCAGCAAACGCACGACATTGTCGCCCGCTGCGACCAGCAGAATGCCATGGCTGCGGGCGTGATTGACGAACGCCCGGCTGTCGGACTTCATCTTCAGGCCCATCATCAGCCCCATGCCGCGCACGCTTTCGAACAGATGGTCATGATTGGGGATCATCTGCTCGAGCGACGCGCGCAGCCGGGTCGCCATTTCATTGACATGGGCAAGGAACGCCGGCTCGGTGACGACATCGAGCACCGCTTCGCACGCCGCCATCGCCAGCGGGTTGCCGCCATAGGTGCTGCCATGGGTGCCGACGACCATGCCCGACGCGGCATTTTCGGTAGCGAGACAGGCACCGACCGGAAAGCCGCCGCCGATACCCTTGGCAATCGCCATGATATCAGGCGTCAGGCCATATTGTTCATGGGCGAACAGCGTGCCGGTGCGCGCAACGCCGCACTGCACTTCGTCGAGGATCAGCAGCAGCCCATGTTCGTCGCACAGCTCGCGCAGGCCCTGCAGGAACTCCTGCGTCGCCGGACGAATGCCGCCTTCGCCCTGGATCGGTTCGACGAGAATGCCGCCGATCGACGGGTCGATGGCAGCCTTCACCGCTTCGAGGTCGCCGAACGGCAGGACATGGAACCAGTCGGGCAGTGGCTCGAAGCCCTTGCGCAGCTTTTCCTGGTCGGTCGCCGAGATGGTGGCGAGGGTGCGGCCGTGAAAGGCATTGGAGAACGTCAGGATGCGGTATTTCTCGGTGCGACCGGCGGCGTAATGGTGGGCGCGGCAGGTCTTGATGGCGCATTCCAGCGCTTCGGCGCCGGAATTGGTGAAGAACACCGTATCGGCAAAGGTCAGGTCGACAAGCCGCTGGGCCAGCGCTGCCTGCGCCGGCACCTTGTACAGGTTCGACGTGTGCATCAGCGTCGCTGCCTGCTTCTGGATGGCGCCGACCAGGTGCGGATGGCTGTGGCCGAGCAGGTTGACGGCAATGCCGCTGGCGAAATCCAGCCATTCACGGCCCTGCGCGTCGTAAAGGTAGCAACCATCACCGCGCACCGGCTCGACCTCGCAGCGGCCATAGACGGGCATCAAGGCAGTAATCGTCATCGCTTCCACTCCGTGCGGCATCTGAGGCGGACACCGGCAACGCATAAAAGCCGCAGCCCGAAGGAACCGCGGAAGCGGCGCGATATAGCGACTTGTCCGGCGCGCCTCAACCCCGTTACGTTGCCGCCATGTGCAACAGCTACCGACTGCGTGGCCGCGAGATCGAAATTGCGCAAGCGATGGGGATTCCGTTCGAGGCGGACATCAACCTGCCGCCCACCGACCTGTTCCCCAAACGCCCGGCGCTGGTCGTGCGGCAGGCCGGTGGAATTCGGCAGGGGGCGTTGCTCGAATGGGGGTTTCCGCCGCCCGCCGGCGTGCGCGGGCCGGTCACCAACGTGCGCAACCTCGCCAGCCCGTTCTGGCGATCGGCGCTGGCCAACCCGGAACGCCGCTGCCTGATTCCGGCGACCGAATTCTGCGAATGGGAAGGCGAGAAGGGCGCCAAGGTCGCGCGCTGGTTCCGGGTGCCATCAACGCCGGTGTTCGCACTGGCGGGCATCTGGCGGCCGCTGGCGGCGGACCTGCTGGGGCAGGGCGGCGGCTGTTTCGCCATGCTGACCTGCGAACCCAATGCGCTGGTCGGCGCGGTCCACCCCAATGCGATGCCGGTCATCCTGCACCCGGAGGAATATGAAAACTGGCTGACGGCGCCGCTCGCCGATGTGCTGCCGCTGGCCGCGCCGTTTCCGACGCAATTGATGGCGATGACTTAAGGGCAGTGCCGATAATGGGCGCAGGATTCGACCCGCGCGGGCGGCGATCCGGGCGCCGTGATGACCGCTTCGCCGCGGCGATCGTGTTGAACGGTGGCGACGCCGGGGCCTTGACGGTCCGCCTCCGCGCAGCCGTTCAACACGACGAGTGCGGCAAGGAAGACCGCTAGGCGCATTCTGCCTAGAACTTTGCCGAAACGGCGATAACGCCGCCGCTGGTATCGCCGCCAACGCTGACTCGGACGTCCTCGCGTAGGCGCTTGGTCAACAGAAAGGCGGAACCTTCACCGATTGCCGCCCCGGCGACGACATCGTACCAGTGATGATCATGCGACTGGACGCGCGCAAAGCCGACGCCGGCGGCGAGGATCTCGAACGGCAGGCTGGTTTTCCAGCCATAGCGCGCGTGGAGATAGCCGGCACCGGAAAAGGCCAGCGTGGTGTGGCCGGATGGAAAGCTGTGGTCGCCGCCGTTCGGGCGTTCAGAATTGATGCTGTATTTCATCGCTTCGGCGGCGAGGATGGCGACGAAGCCGGTCTCGGTCAGCTGGAACAGCCCGTTGCGATCGTCCCTGTCGAGCGTGATGACGCCCGCCGCAACCGGAATGCCGATGGCGCCGACATCGGCGAAGGTCCGCCAGAATTTGTCACTGGCCGCCGCTGGCGCTGCGAGCGTCAGGCCCAGTGTGATGGCGATGATCTTCTTGCGCATTGCGATACGGCTCCGGCGGTTGTGCCGATCGCTTAGCGCCCTGAACCATGGACGCAACGTAACGTCCGGTAATGTTAGATACCGAGACGGTGGCGACTGGCGATGACCAGCGCCAGCGCGACCACCAGTGCCGCCACGCTGATCAGCAGCACGGCACCGGCAACCATGTCCTTGATGACCTTGATTTCGGGGTGCACCGCCGGGTGCAACAGGTCGATGATGCCCTCGATGGCGGAATTGACCAGCTCCAGCGCCATCACCAGCGCGATCACGACAGCGACCAGTCCCCACCACACCGGATCGGGGCGCAGGATGATCAGTGCCAGTAACGCGAGGCCGGCGAACAGGCCATGGGTGCGAAAGCTTTTTTCCCGGCGCCAGCCGGCGCGGATGCCGGCGACCGCAAAGCCGATGCGCTCACGGAACGGGCGGTTCTTCATCGGTGCTGCCACCCTTTCCACCCGACCGGTTTGGCGGTGGTGATCCCTACGGGAATCGAACCCGTGTTTTCGCCGTGAAAGGGCGACGTCCTAGACCGCTAGACGAAGGGACCGGCGGGAGAGGGGCTGCTAAAGGCCCCGGGCGGCGGCGTCAAGCATTATAGGAAGGCGATATCGTCGACTTCGATTTCGGCGCTGGGTTCGCCCTTCCAATCGTCGCGTTTTACCCGCCCGGCGACATAGAAAGCGCGCCCGCGCGCGCCGGCCAGCGCCGCCCCCAACGCCGTATCGGCGTGGCGAAAGGCAATCGCCTTGCAGCGCGCCCCATCAGCGCCCGACAGCACCAGCTTCACATGATGTTCGCCAACGATGCGGCAATCCACCGCCGTCCACGGACCCGACGCCACCCGCGGTTGCGACCAGCCCTGGCCATAGGGGCCG
>JBMOGO010000133.1:0-7068 GCA_049318305.1 Polymorphobacter sp. | reverse complement strand
TGGCCGGGCAGCGCGCCCATGGCTGGACTCCGGTGCACGCCATCCGCGAAGCCGCGTCGAAGCGGTTCCGCCCGATCATGATGACGACCTTTGCCGCGATGGCCGCCGCGGCCCCGCTGGCGCTCGGGCTCGGGGCCGGGGCTGAACTGCGCCAGCCGCTCGGCATCGCCGTACTCGGCGGTCTGGTGGTCAGCCAGGTGCTGACCCTGTTCATCACGCCGGTCGTCTATCTCGGCATCGAAGGCATCAACGCCCGTCTCCGTGCCCGCCGCGGCGGCGCCGAAGTCCGGGAATTGCCGGCCAGCGAAACGCAGGGGCGCTACGCGGCGGAATAGGTTCCCGCCGTTGACACGGCCTGTTACCTCTGTTCTACACAAACCAAATGGGTTACACGTAACCCATGGAAACGCTCGCACCCCTTCGCCCCCGCCATGATGGCTGGACCCCGGAACGCCAATGGGCCTTCATCCAGGCGCTTGCCGACAGTGGCACTGTCGCAGCCGCGGCAAGGGCAGTGGGGATGACGCGCGAAACGGCGTATCGCCTGCGCCGCCACCCGGCGGCAGCGGATTTCCGCAAGGCCTGGGACGCGGCGCAGGCAGAAGGCTGGCGCCGGGTGCAGGATGCCGCGCTCGACCGGGTGCTCAACGGCGAGACCGATACCCGTGAAAGCAACGGCGTGACCACCGTTCGCCATCGGCCGTGCGCGCCGCAGTTGATGATTCGCATGATGGATCGTGCCATCCAGATGCAGGCAGCAGCGCGCGCCGCTGCCGATGCCGAGGTGGCGGCGCTGCTGCGCGCTCAGGTTGACGAGGTGCGCGCCGAAATTCGCGCGCTGGCGGATCCGGACTGGGTGGACCCCGATCCCGATGCGCCGCGCAAGGCGCCGGTTCCCGATGCCGAGACGCTGGTCATGCGCCGTCTTCATGACCTGGCGCAGGGCTTTTTCGAGCCCGACGACTGGGACGTGCCGGCGCCGTGGGAACAAGCCGCAGCACCGAAGCAAAAACGCGAAAACCTGTGACCTTCGGACAACTCCCCCTGCGGGAGAGGTCGGACTCGGCGCCTACGCCGAGCCGGGGGAGGGGGTCACTGACGCCACCGACAACCCTAACCCAGCTTGACCAGAGTCCGTTCGACCTCGGTCCATAGCGCCGACAGCGCACGGGCCGCCGGGGATGTCGGTGCTTTGGCCAGCACCGGCAACCGCGTCGCAGCCATGGCTTCGATCGCGGCGGCATAGGGGATGACCAGCCGGTCGGGTTGGCCTGCAATCGTGTCGCGGTGCAGCGTCTTGCGGCGATCGACCATGGTGAACACCGGCAGCACGGCGGGCGCGGCGCCCTTGTGGTGCTTTGCCAGATGCTCGACCAGTTGGTCATAGGCGCGCATCGACAGCGGGGAGGGGAGCATCGGCACGACCAGCAGATCGACAGCGCGAAACACCTGGTCGGCAAGTTCGGTCAGGCCAGGCGGGCAATCGAGGATGACGCGGTCATAGTCTTTGTCGAGCGATTTTATAAGTTTTCTCAGTCGCTTGGACTTATCGTCTTCAACCAGCTGCTTTTCGAGCTGGCGCAGCGATTTGTCGGCGGCGAGCACATCGAGGCGGGCAAAGTCGGACGCCTGGATGATCGGACCAAGCTCACCGCCGGCGATGGCCTTGCGCGCCGAAGCCTCGGGCCGGGCGGCGAGGCGCAGCGTGTAGGTGGCAGCGCCCTGGGTATCGAGATCCCAGAGCAGGGTGCGCCGCGCCGAAAGCGTGGCTGCAGCATGGGCGAGATTGACGGCGAGCGCCGATTTGCCAACGCCGCCCTTGACGCTGAACACGGCAAGGCTGCGCATCGTCAGGCCGCCAGGGCGCGGCGCAGGCGGTCGCGGATGGCGATAAGGCGGGCGATGTCGATGCTCGCCGCAACGGCGCTCACCGGCGCGTCAGGCATGGGTGCCATGATGCTGGCCGCGACTGACTTGGTTGTTTTGGCAGGCGCAGGTGCGGCGCGGATGTTGTCATTGCCGCCGGCCAGGGCCAGCTTGGCACCACGGATGGTCAGGCCCTGATCATGGAGCATCGCGCGGATGGTCTCGAGCAGTGCCATGTCGGCGGGACGATAGTAGCGGCGGTTGCCGCCACTCTTCAAAGGCTGCAGCTGCGGGAACCGCGTTTCCCAGAAACGCAGCACGTGTTGCGGCACACCAACGGTTTCAGCCGCTTCGCTGATGGTGCGGAAAGCCCGTTCTGATTTGTCGGTTGCAGCAATGGCCATGATCAGCCCTTGTCGCCGGCGTTGATCGCCTCGCGCAGCAACTGGCTGGGGCGGAAGGTCAGCACGGTGCGCGGTTCGATCGGTACTTCGACGCCGGTCTTGGGGTTGCGGCCGATGCGCAGGCCCTTTTTGCGGAGCACGAAGCTGCCGAAAGACGAAATCTTGACGTTGTCGCCGGCGACCAGCGCATCGCTGATCCGGTCGAGAACGGTTTCGACCAGCGCAGCGGATTCGGCGCGCGACAGGCCGATTTCGGTATGGACGGCGTCGGAGAGATCGGCCCGGGTCAGGCTGCCGGCAGCGATGGTAGCAGGTGCGTTGGTCATTCGATCACTCCCCAGTTCCCGAGAATCCAGACACTAGCAACAAATGCTTCATATTGTCACGCAGGCAAATGCATAGTCACCATCTTACCGCTGCGGCACCCCAGGTGAAGCCGCCACCCATGGCTTCCAATAACAGCAAATCATTGGTTTTGAAACGCCCGTCGCGTGCCGCCATGTCGAGCGCGAGGGGCACCGAAGCGGCCGATGTGTTGGCATGGGCATCGACCGTTATGACCACGCGCTCGATCGGCAGGCCGAGCTTGCGGGCGGTTGCCTCCAGGATGCGCAGGTTCGCCTGATGCGGGACAACCCAGGCAACGTCGGCGGCGCTCAAGCCGGCTGCGGCCAGCGTCTCGGTCATCACATTGGCGAGGTTGGTGACGGCGTGGCGGAAGACCTCGCGGCCCTTCATGCGCAGCTTGCCGGTGGTGCCCGTGGAGCCCGGACCGCCATCGACGAACAGCAGGTCATTATAGCGGCCATCGCTGTGCAGGCGGTGGGCAAGGATGCCGCGATCGGCGTTGCTGCCGGTCCCGGTTTTAGCCCGCAGCACGACAGCGCCGGCGCCATCGCCGAACAATACGGCGGTGCCGCGATCCTCCCAGTCGAGAATGCGGGAGAAGCTTTCGGCGCCGATGACCAGCGCAGTGCGGTGCGCGCCCGAAGTGATCAGCGCGTCGGCGACCGACAGGGCATAGAGAAATCCCGAACAGACGGCGGCAATGTCGAAGGCAACGCCGTGGACCATGCCGAGCTTGTGCTGGATGACGGTGGCACAGGCCGGAAAGGTCTGGTCCGGCGTGGCGGTGGCAACGATGATGACATCGACTTCGGCGGCGCTGATGCCGGCGGCGGCCAGCGCGTTGCGGGCGGCGGCGGTGCCCAGGTCCGAGGTGAACTCGCCCTCGGCGGCGATGTGGCGCTGCCGGATGCCGGTGCGCTCGACGATCCATTCATCGCTGGTCTCAAGCCGCTGCGCCAGGTCGGCGTTGCTCAGTATGCGTTCGGGCAGATAACTGCCGGTGCCGATGATCCGGGCGCGAATCATTTGGCGGCGTCGGCGACGGGTTCCGGGCGATGCGCCCGGAAATTGGCGAGGTCTTGCGCAATGCGGTCGCCAACGCTGTCGGCAATCAGGTCGTGCGCCACGCCGATGGCATTGGCGATGCCGCGGATATTGGCCGAACCATGGCTTTTGACGACGATGCCATTCAGGCCGAGGAACACCGCGCCATTATGGGCATTGGGGTCGAGGTGTGTTCGGAGTGCGCCGAGCGCTCGCCGCGAGATCAGATAGCCGAGTTGCGTCACCCACGACGATTTGAACGCCGCTGTCAGCAGGCCGACGACGAGCTTGGCGGTACCTTCGACCGTCTTCAGCGCGATATTGCCCGAGAACCCGTCCGTCACGATGACATCGACATTGCCCTGGCCGATCTGGTCGCCTTCGACAAAGCCTTCGAAGCGCATCGGCAGCTTGGCGCCGCGGAGCAGGGCCGCTGCATCCTTCAACTCGTCGGTGCCCTTCAATTCTTCTACGCCGATGTTGAGCAGGGCGACGCGCGGGCGTTCCAGCCCAAGCACGGTGCGCGCAAAGGCGGCGCCCATCACGGCGAACTGCACCAGGTTTTCGGCGTCGCATTCTGTATTGGCGCCCAGATCGAGGACGACCGAATCATTCTTGAGCGTCGGCAGCAGCGCAGCGAGCGCCGGGCGATCGATGCCGGGCATGGTGCGCAGGGCAAACAGAGCCATCGCCATCAGGGCACCCGTGTTGCCGGCCGACACGGCGGCATGGGCGTGGCCGTCCTTGATCGACTGGATCGCCATACCCATCGATGATGTTCGCGAGCGGCGCAGTGCCTGTGACGGTTTGTCGGTGCCGAGCACGACCTCGTCAGTGTGGACAACCTGTGCCGTGGCAGCTAGGCGCGGACAGCGGACAAGTTCGGCGCGGATTCGCGCTTCAGGCCCATGCAGGCGAAAGCTGAGCGCCGGATAGCGTTCCGACGCGATTTCCGCAGCGGCCATGACATCGGCGAGGCCAGCGTCGCCGCCCATCACGTCGAGCGCGATAACCGGGGCGGTGACAGGCTTCACGGTCATGCTGTGGTCGCGCGCCCCCAGTTCATCAGACGCGTCCGGATGCCGGATCAGGCCTGGATTTCGACGACTTCACGGCCATTGTAGTGGCCGCAGGCACCGCAAAGGTTGTGCGGCAGCTTCAGTTCGCCACAGTTCGGGCATTCCTGAAAAGCGACCGGCACCAGCGCATGGTGGCTGCGGCGCATGTTGCGCTTGGAGGGCGAAGTCTTGCGTTTCGGAACGGCCATGCGGCACCTGTCATCTTATGCTTGGGTTGAGGCTGGTTTCACGGCATCTTTAGGCCGCACAAGCGACCGCCGGAAGCCCCGGATTGAGTGAAGGTGCGGCTATAGGGATTTTTCGGCTTGGCGCAAGCGGAAAGGCTGCGCGCGGCGGGGGAGACGGCGGGGGAGACGGACTGGCAAAGCGGTTGTAAGGATGGCGCGTGCTGACCCTGCTCGATATCCGAAACATTGTCCTGATCGAGGCGTTGACGCTCGATTTTGCCGCCGGCCTGTCGGTGCTGACCGGTGAGACCGGGGCGGGAAAGTCGATTCTGCTTGATGCGCTGGGGCTGGCGATGGGTGGGCGCGGCGACGCGGCGCTGGTGCGCGGCGGCACCGAATCGGCGCGTGTGACAGCGGAATTCGATGCGCCGGCGGATCACCCGGCACGTGCGCTGCTTGCCGCCAACGAGATCGAGATCGAAGGTGTCATCATCCTGCGCCGGCAATTGAAGGCGGATGGCGGGAGCCGGGCGTTCATCAATGACCAGCCGGTTTCGGCAGCCTTGCTCCGCGAAGCCGGCGCGGCGCTGGTCGAAATCCATGGCCAGTCGGATGATCGCGGCCTGCTGGCAGCCAAAGGCCACCGGGCGTTGCTCGATGGCTTCGGCGGGCTGGGCGGACAAGCGGCGGCGGTGCGCACCGCCTGGGAGGCGTGGCGTTCAGCGCAGGCGGCGGAAACGGCGGCCGCGGCCCGGCTGGAGGCCGATGCCCGGGATCGCGAGTGGCTGGAGCATGCGGTCAAGGAACTCACCGCGCTGGCGGCGCAACCGGGAGAGGAAGCCGAACTCGCCGAGGCCCGGGCATCGATGCAGAAGGGCGCTCGGCTGACCGACGACTTGTCGGCCGTGGCGACGCTGCTCGGCGGCAATGATGGCGGCGTGTCGAAGCTGGCACAGGCGGCACGGCGGCTCGACCGGATCGGTGCCGAACACCCGCTGTTGGGGGAGGCGCTGGAGAGCCTTGACCGCGCACTGGTCGAAGCCGGGGAGGCCGAGGACCGGCTGGCGGCCGCAGTGCTGGCGCTGGATGCCGACCCGGCGCGGCTGGAGGCGACGGAAGCGCGCCTGTTCGATCTGCGCGGCATGGCGCGCAAGCACCGGGTCGACGCCGATGCGCTGCCTCAGCTGGCCGAAACACTGAAGGCGCGGGCCGAGGCGCTTGTCGCGGGGGAAGGCGGCCTGAAGGCGTTGGTCGCAGCAACAAGGCTGGCATGGACGGGCTATTTCGAGCAGGCAAAGCTGTTAGGCGCGGCGCGGCGAGCCGCGGCAAGCCGTCTCGATGCGGCGGTGGCGGGGGAATTGGCGCCGCTGAAGCTCGATACGGCGCGGTTCCGCACGGCGGTGACGGCGCTGGATGCCGATGGCTGCGGGCCGGATGGCAGTGAACGCGTCGAGTTCGAGATATCGACCAACCCCGGCGCGCCGTTTGCACCGCTGATCAAGATTGCGTCGGGTGGGGAGTTGTCGCGCTTCGTGCTGGCTTTGAAGGTGGCGCTGGCCGAAACCGGCAGTGCCGGCACGCTGATTTTCGATGAAATCGACCGCGGTGTCGGAGGGGCCGTGGCGAGTGCCATCGGTGAACGGCTGGCGCGGCTGGCGCAGGGCACCCAGGTTCTGGTGGTGACGCACAGCCCGCAGGTGGCGGCGCGCGGCGCGCATCACTGGCGCATCGCCAAGGCGAATGTCGGCGGCGCGACACGTACCGATGTGGTGCCGCTCGACGATGACGCGCGCCGCGAGGAGATTGCCCGCATGTTGTCGGGGGCCGACGTCACCGACGAAGCGCGCGCACAGGCTTTGAAGCTATTGGCCTAAGGGGACACATGATGGTGCAAGCGATGGAACTGAGTCGGCGTGGCATGCTGGGGGTCATATCGGCTGCGGCGTTTGCCGGTGCGACACCGGCCTTTGCACAGCGAACGGCGCCGGAATTCGGTAATGTGCAGGGCCTGATCGACCAGTATGTCGCGGCCAAACGCGTGCCCGGGGCGGTGGTCGCAGTGGTCCAGGCCGATCGCCCGGTGCAGTATCTGATGAGCGGCCAGACGGCCTTCGAAGGCGGCGTGCCGGTGTCGCCGGATACGCTGTGGCGGATCTATTC
>JBMOGO010000132.1:0-7159 GCA_049318305.1 Polymorphobacter sp. | reverse complement strand
TGGTGCCTTCGCTGCGCGTCAACCAGTTGCAAAGCTCGGCCAACACCAACTTCATCATCCGCGGCTTTGGCAACGGCGCCAACAATGCCGGTATCGAACCGTCGGTCGGCGTGTTCATCGATGGTGTCTATCGCTCGCGTTCCGCAGCCCAGATCGGCGATCTGCCCAACCTTGAGCGCGTCGAAGTGCTGCGCGGCCCGCAGTCGACGCTGTTCGGCAAGAACGCCTCGGCCGGCATCATCTCGATCGTCACGTCGGAACCCAAGTTCGAACTCGGTGGCAACGCCGAAGTCAGCTACGGCAACTACAACGCCATCATCGTCAAGGGCGGCGTTACCGGGCCGATCACCGACAAGATCGCCGTCAGCCTTGATGGCAATTTCAACAAGCGCGACGGCTATGGCTTCGATGTCGGGCTGAACCAGAAGGTCAACGAGCGCGATCGCTGGGGCGTGCGCGGCTCGCTGTTGTTCAAGCCGTCCGACGATCTAAAGATCCGCCTGATTGCCGACTATGACAAGATCGACGAAAATTGCTGCCTCACCGCCAACATCGTCGATGGCCCGACCGGCAATGCCGTCCGCGCCGTCGGTGGCCGGGTCATCAGCAACCAGCCCTTCGCATATCTTTCTGCGAGCAACCTGCCATCTAGCAACAAGATCGAAAATTATGGTTTCTCAGGCCAGCTCGATTGGAACCTGTCCGATACGCTCGCGCTGACCAGCATCACGGCCTATCGCCGCGTCAATTCGGATACCAATCAGGATTCGGATTTCACCAGCGCCGACCTGATCGGCAACAATGAAAACCAGACCGGCATCAAGACCTTCACCCAGGAAGTGCGGTTGGCTTCGACCTTCGACGGTCCGCTCAACTTCCTGATCGGCGGTTTCTACTTCAACGAAAAGATCGACATCGATTCGAACCTGACGTTCGGCAAGGATTTCAAGAATTACGCCAACGCGCTCAGCGGTGGCGCCTATTCGTCGCTGGAGCCGACGCTGCGCGCCCTGCTGCCCGGCACTCCGGCTGGTACGTTCGGCGCCCAGGGCCAGGGTGTGTTCGAATCGTACAACTACAAGAACGAAGCCTATTCGATCTTCGGGCAGGTTGATTTCGAACCGGTCGAAGGGCTGACGCTGACCGCGGGCGGCAACTATACGCACGACAAGAAGGACGTTGTCGCCAACGTCGTTTCAACCGATGTCTTCTCGGGCCTCGATCTCGTGCTAGCCGGCGTACGTGCCGGTGTTCCAGGCGTGGTGGCGACCAACCCGTCTTTCAACCCGTTCCTCGGCCTGCGCGGCCTGCAGTTCCTGCCGCCGTTCCTCAACTTCCCCAACTCGGTTGAAGACGGCAAGACCAACGACAGCAAGTTCACCTACACGCTGCGTGCTGCTTACAAGCTCAACGAAAACATCAGCACCTATGCAACCTATGCGACCGGCTTCAAGGCGTCGTCGGTCAACCTGTCGCGTGACAGCCGTCCGCTGCCGGTCAACTTCATCCCGGGCTCGCCTGCCCAGGTTCCGGCACCGGGGGCCTCGCCGATCCGCACCGCCGGCCTCGCCGTCAACAACCTGACAACCGGCACGCGTTCGGCCGACCCGGAAAATGCGACGGTCTATGAAGTCGGCCTGAAGGGCCAGTTCGATGGGTTCGGGTTCAACCTTGCGCTGTTCAAGCAGTCGCTGGAGGGTTTCCAGGGCAACATCTTCACCGGCACCGGCTTTGTGCTTGGCAACGCTGAAAAGCAGTCGACGACGGGGATCGAGCTTGATGCGACGATGTCGCCGATCAAGAACTTCACCATCACGACGAACTTCACCTACCTCAATCCGAAGTTCGATTCCTTCACTGGTGGTACCGCGCTGGTCCCCGGTTCGTTCGCGACCGTTCCGACCAATCTGACGGGCCTGCGGCCGGCGGGCATTCCCGAATTCTCCTATACCATCGGGGGGACCTATTCGGCCGCGATCGGCAACGACATGAAGGCGACGTTCCACATCGATTATTTCGGTTCCAGCCCGGTCCTGATCGCCCAGGGTCTTAGCTTCAAGCGCGAGGAGCAATCGCTCAACGCGTCGATTACGCTGGCCGTGACGCGTGGCCTGGAAGTGTCGGTCTGGGGTCGTAACCTTGCCGACTCGCAGTTTATCACCACGCTGTTTCCGGGCGTGGCGCAGGCTGGTTCGCTGCAAGGCTATCCCAGCCAGCCGCGCACCTATGGCGGCCTTGTCCGCTATCGCTTCTGATGATCAGGCCCCCGCTTCGCATCGGCGCATCGGGGGCCGTCATTCGTCGGGCGCGCTGGTAACCCACGCTTCTCCCGACAATGTCGCCACTTGAAATCGCCGCTGCTGGCTTCGGCCTCGTCAACCTGGTGTTGATCGCTCGGCGCTCGATCTGGAACTATCCGTTCGGGATCGTCATGGTCTGCCTGTATTTTGGCGTTTTCGCCCAGGCCCGCCTGTACAGTGCCGCCGGCTTGCAGACTTTCTTTCTCGCGTCCCAGCTATACGGCTGGTGGTACTGGCGGCGATCGACAACTGGCGCCACCCAGGTTCCGGTGCGCCCGCTATCTCCCCGCGGCCGCACGCTGGCGCTTGCCGCCGGCACCATCGGCACGCTGGCGCTGGGCTTGGTGATGAGCCGGTTGACCAACGCAGCTGCACCCTGGTGGGACGCCGGCAATGCGGCTTTCAGCATGGTCGCGCAAATCCTGACCGACCGCCGCCATGTCGAAAGCTGGCCCTTGTGGATCGGCATCAACATCCTGTCGGTCTGGCTCTATGCGACGCAGGGGCTGCTCGCCACCGCCGGGTTGTACGCCGTGTTTCTGTGCATCGCCTGCTGGGGTTGGGACCAGTGGCGCCGTGCCGCGATATGATCCGCGTCTGCCTGACAGGCGTTGAAAGTACCGGAAAGTCGACACTGGCACCGCTGCTCGCCGACCATTTCGGCGGCGTGGTGATGCCGGAGTACGGTCGGACCTGGGCGGAAACCCGTGGTACTGATTTCACGCCCCAGGCGCTGCGCGAGATCGCCGCGGATCGTGCCGCGGCATGTCAAAGGCTCGCCGCGGTAGGGCCGGCGCTCATCGTCGAAGACACCGACATCGTCATGACCAGTTCCTGGGCGCGGATGCTGCACGGCGCCCGCGATCCGGTGCTCTCGGCGATCCCGGCCAACGCCGACGGTTATCTGCTGTTCGCCGCCGACACGCCCTGGATCGATGATGGGACGCGACAGTTCGGCGGCGCCGACCGCGCCCGTTTTGCCGTGATTATCACCGATGAACTGGCGCAGCGCAAAATCGAGCCGGTATTGATCGCGGGCGATTGGAGCGAACGCCTGGCCGCAGCAATCGCGGCGACGCGCGCCCTGCTCGGCTAGAATTTCAACAGGGCATAGGCCAGGATATTGTCGTTTTTCCAGTCGATCGACCCGACAAAGCTCTTCTTGGTGATATCGACATCGGCATCGGTGTGCATATAAGCTACCCCGGCACCAATATTCCGCGTGAACATATACTCCGCGGATACTGTTGCCACATAGACACTACCATCCACGTCGCCGATCTTTGCCTTCAGGCCGGACAGGCTGCCGCCAACACTGAACCGCGGGCTGGCAAACCAGTTGATGGAGGCGCCGATCAACGGCATCGGCACGGTCACCGACGGCTTATAGGCCACGGTCTTGTTGATCGTGGTGGTGCCGTTGCTGTTCTGCACCGTGGCAGATCCCGACAGTTCGGCACTGAATTTATTGATATAGGCGCCGAGTAGCCCGGCGATTTCTACGTCCTGGTTCTTGACAAAAGAATATTCATACGTCGCGAACAGAAATCTATTTTTCGATTCCGAAGCCAATGTAGTCGGTGGCACCAACGTATCGTCGCCGATCGTCACTTTCTGATCGATATTGAGTGCGCGATTTTTTTTCGTTGTGAAGTAAGTGCCAGTGACCCGGTGACGCGAACCGATCCGCCATTCCGCGCCAAAAAACACGTTGTTGGCCTCTTTCTTGCCAATTTGGCCGTCGAGATCAATGATCGTGCCGGCGCCCGCCGTGCCATCAATGCCGATACCGGAATCAATGCGCGCAACAATGCCGCCTAGCTTGAATTTGAAACGCTCATTCCCGCCCGCAATCAACTCGTCCGCCAGCACCGGCTGCGCCAGGGCAGCGCCCGCCAACAATGCCGTCACGGCCGTGCAAAGTTTCATGCGCATATCAGTACCCCCGCCAATCCGGCATTCCGTCAGTGCCAGCCCTTAGGCTATCAGAAGTTTCAGACCGGCGGAAAGCGAGCAATGTAAAATAAAAACTTGGAAGGCAGGCTGTTGCAACAGGGTCACGTCCACGTAAAAGCCGGTGGATGAGCAATATTCTCCTTACCGGTGCGTCTCGCGGGATCGGCGCAGCCACCCATATCGCCCTGGTCGCCGCCGGCCATCATGTCATCGGCCATTCGACGTGGGGTGGTGATGGTCTGATCGCTGCGGATTTCGCTGCCTCTCGCGCTACCGATGCCTTATGGGGCGCTGCGCTTGAACGCGCCGGCGGCCGCATCGATGTGCTGGTCAACAATGCCGGTGTCTTTGAATCCGCCGATATCAACGATGCCGACGCCTTTGCCGCAACCTGGGCACGGAGCCACGCCATCAACCTGCAAGCCGCAGCCGATTTGTCTCGCCACGCCGTGCTGCACTTCAAAGCAATTGGAGGCGGCCGCATCATCAACGTTGCCAGCCGCGCCGGCCATCGCGGCGACAGTCCCGACCATTGGCACTATGCCGCTGCCAAGGCCGGCATGATCGCGATGACCAAGACGATCGCCCGCGGCTATGCCCGTGACAACATCCTCGCTTTTGCCGTTGCGCCGGGGTTCACCATGACCGGCATGGCCGAAGAGTATCTGTCCAGCCGCGGCGGTGACAAACTGCTGGCCGATATCCCACTTGGCAAAGTCGCCGACCCCGAGGAAGTGGCTGAAATCATCCGCTGGCTGGCCACCGACGCGCCGGCATCGCTGACCGGCAGCACGCTCGACATCAACGGAGCCAGCTATGTCAGATAGCTGGGCACTGACCTTCGCCTGCAACCGCGCCGACGCTGAAGCCATGCCGGACATCGGCGATGTGTTCCCCGATCTGCTCGATCCGCCGTCGCTGAACGTCGAAGAACCCGACCCCGACCAGCCCGATGCTTGGGTGATGACCGCCTATTTCAACGAAAAGCCCGACGTAGCGCTGGTCGCCCGCATTACCCGGCTCTTCCCCTCCGCGGCCGATAGCAGCCTTGCTCCCCTGCCCGACGCAGACTGGACAACGCTCAGCCAGCGCAACCTCGAACCGGTGCGCGCCGGGCGTTTCCTCGTCCACACCTTGGCCCATGCCGATGCCGTACGCATCGGCGATATCGCGCTGGCCATCGAGGCTGGCCTGGCATTCGGTACCGGGCAGCACGCCACCACCCACGGCTGCCTGCTAGCGCTCGATCGTCTCGGCAAACGCCGCCAATTCCACCGCATCGCCGATCTTGGCACCGGCACCGGCGTGCTCGCGCTCGCGGCGGCCCGCCGCTGGAAAAAAGCCCTGACCATCGCGACCGATATCGACCCGATTTCGGTCGCGGTGACCCGCGCCAACCTGCGCGACAACCGGGTCAGCGAAGGCCGCGTTGCCGGTTGCATCGAGCTCGCCTGCGCTGCTGGCATGCACCACAACCGGCTCGCCGCAAGGGCGCCCTATGACCTGATTATCGCCAACATCCTCGCTCCGCCGCTGATCGCCATCAGTCGCGACGTGTCACGCGCGCTGGCACCTGGCGGCGTGCTGGTGCTGGCCGGGCTGCTGCAATCACAGGCCGCGCGCGTGCGCGCGGCCTATCGCAAACATGGCGTTGTCCCGCTCAGGCCACATCGGCGCGGCGAATGGCCGTGCCTGGTGCTGGAAAAACGCTGACAAGGACGCGTCGACGTCGGCGCTTCAAAACGCTGCCGCGACCAGCGCCTGCCACGCCGCTTCGTCGATAACCGCCACGCCCAGCGCTTCGGCCTTGGCGCGCTTCGACCCGGCGTCGGCGCCGGCCACGACCAGATTGGTGCGCGCCGAAACCGAACCCGCCACCTTGGCACCCAGCGCCTCTGCCTGCGCCCGCGCTTCATCACGCGTCAGCGCCGTGAGCGACCCGGTGAATACTACGGTCTGCCCGGTCAGTGCCGTCTGCTTCGCCGCGGCCAGCGGTTCCGGCGTCACTTCGCCAAGCAGGTCAGCGAACGTCGCAAGATTATGCGGCTCGCCAAAAAAGTCGATCAAGGCTTGCGCCACCACCGTGCCGATGCCGCTGATATCGGTCAGCCTTCCACGCGCCTCCGGATCGGTTGCGGCAGCCATCGCCACATCGCGCAGCGCCTCGGCCGAACCCAGCGCCCGCGCCAGATCCCGCGCCGTCGTTTCGCCGACATGGCGGATGCCCAAAGCGTACAGAAACCGGTCCAATCCCACCGTCCGACGTGCCGCAATCGCCGCGATCAGATTGTCGGCCGATTTGGCCTTGAACCCCGGCAGTGCCAGAAGTCCGTCGCGAGTCAGCCGGAAAATATCCGCTGGCGTCTGGATCATCCCGGCTATCGCAAATTGCTCGATGCGTTCCGAGCCAAGGCCTTCGATATCGAACGCCAGCCGCGATACGAAGTGTCGCAGCCGTTCGTTGCGCTGCGCTGCGCACGTCAATCCGCCGGTGCAGCGCGTCACCACCTCCTCCGCCTCGCGTACCGCATGGCTGCCGCACACTGGGCAGAGATCGGGAAACACAAAGACGTCACCGCGCGGCACATCGCTCGGAACCACCCCGAGAATTTGCGGAATCACGTCACCGGCGCGCTGTACGCGCACCCGATCCCCCACCCGAACATCCAGCCGGCCGATCTCATCGGCGTTGTGCAGCGTCGCGTTGGTGACCACGACACCGCCGACGGTGACCGGCGCCAGCCGCGCCACTGGCGTCAAGGCGCCGGTCCGGCCAACCTGGATATCGATCGCCAGCAGCGACGTTTCGGCCTGTTCCGCCGCAAATTTGTGCGCCGTTGCCCAGCGCGGGGAGCGTGACACCTGCCCCAACCGCGCCTGCCAGTCGAGCCTTTCGACCTTAT
>JBMOGO010000131.1:0-7238 GCA_049318305.1 Polymorphobacter sp. | reverse complement strand
CCGGTGCTCAATGAAGACGGCAGCGTTGCGCTCGACCATGAGGAATTTCCCCGGCCGCAGACCACAGCCGAAGGGTTGGCCGGGTTGAAGGCGTCGTTCGATGTCATCGCCGATGTGTCAATTCAGCCCGATGGACAGACGTTCCGCCAGTCGATCACGGCGCGCTATCCGGACCTGGAATTCAGCGGCGTACACCATGCTGGTAACTCCTCGGGTGTCGTCGATGGCGCGGCGGCGATCCTGCTGGTCTCGCCGGCCTATGCCGAAAAGCACGGCCTGAAGCCGCGCGCCCGCATCGTTGCCACGGCGAACATTGGCGATTGCCCGACGCTGATGCTCAACGCCCCGGTGCCGGCGGCGCGCAAGGTGCTCGAAAAGGCCGGGCTGACGGTGGACGATATCGACCTGTGGGAAATCAACGAAGCCTTTGCGGTTGTTGCGGAAAAATTCATCCGCGATCTGAAGCTCGATCGCGACAAGGTCAACGTCAATGGCGGTTCGATTGCGCTAGGCCACCCGATCGGCGCGACCGGGTCGATCCTCATCGGCACGGTGCTCGATGAGCTTGAGCGTCGCGGGTTGAAGCGTGGCTTGGTGACGATGTGCGCCGCCGGCGGCATGGCGCCGGCGATCATCATCGAGCGGGTGTAGCGGCGATCAGAGGCCAGTAAGGAACGGCATCAGCGCAGCAACAACCGCGCCGGGCTGTTCTTGCTGCACCCAGTGGCCGGCGTTATCGATCAGGTGCAGGCCCCTGAAATCCTTGCAAACGCGGGTCTGCATCGCTTCTATTTCGCCGGGCCGCTGGTAGATGCCCCAATCCTTGGCGCCGGCGATGAACAGCGCCGGAACATCTATGCCCCGGCCGGCGAACAGCCGTTCCGGACGGTTGCTGCCATCACTGCGACCGCGATAATAGTTCAGCCCGCCCTGAAAACCGGTGCGGGCATATTCTTGTGTGTAAACAGCGAGTTCGGCATCGGGCAACCAATCGCAGGCGGCAATCTGGGTAGGTGTCGGCAGCAAGGGCGCGACGGTGGCGGCCATGCCCAATTGCAGATCCATGATGTAATAGTCAGGCAGCTTTGCCAGTTCCGCCGCGGTAAAAGCGCCCAGCGGGAAAGGGGCGTTGCCCGGCCAATCTGCGCTCTTGGCATGATAATATGCGCGCAAAAAAGCGTGCAGACCGGCGGGGTGCCCCATCATCTCGGCGTTGGCGCCGGGGGTGGAGTAATGCCAGACATAATGTTTGCGAGGTCGCGGCAGCGCTGTCAGATCGGCCAGAACCCCCGCCATGTTGCCGCCTGACAAGCCGGGCGGCCCGCCGAACGGAGCGCTCATCAACACGACCGCGGGAAAGACATCGGGCCGAGCCAGCGCACACCAGGCGGCGACGGGCGAGCCGAAATCATGACCGATGACGGCGGCAACGCGCTTGTGACCAAGTGCCCTGACCAGTGCCAGCATATCGGTTGCCGCGCCGATCATGCGGTAGGGCTCAAGATCGGCGGAGTAGCCGGTGTCGGCGCCTGTGGTGCGGCCGTAACCGCGCTGGTCAGGTGCCACAACGTGATAGCCGGCGTCGGCGAGCGGCAGCATGATCTTGCGCCAGCTATAAGCCAGTTCCGGAAAGCCGTGCACGAGCAGCAGCAGCGGTGCCGCCGGGTCACCCGCCTCCAGGATGTGCATGTCGAGGCCGTTAACGTCTCTGATATGCCGTGCGGCGATGCCGTCAGGCAACAACGCTGCGGGTAGGGCGCCGATCATGCGCTACGTTCCGCCACCTTGACCTGGTTCCACAGCGCATCTTGCGCTTCCAGCCCAAGGTTGGGGAAATCGGCGCCGGCCAGCGCCTCCATGGCGCGAAACCGCCGTTCGAACTTGGCATTTCCGGCGCGCAGCGCGGCCTCCGCATCGATATCGTTACGGCGGAGCAGGTTGACAATAACAAACAGCAAGTCGCCGGCTTCTTCGGTGCGATGTGCGGCGCTGGTGGCCTCGTCGAACTCGGCGAGTTCCTCGTCGATCTTGGCGCGGACGCTGGCGACGTCGGGCCAATCAAAAGCTACGCGCGCTGCCCGCAGTTGCAGTTTTTCAGCGCGCATCAAGGCGGGCAGGGCGTTCGCCACTCCATCGAGCGCCGATACCGGGCCCCTATCGCCAACGGCAGCGGCGCGTTCGGCGGCCTTGATCGCTTCCCAATCGGCTTTCTGGGCGGTCGCATCGGCGGCAGCGACACCATCGCCAAAGATGTGTGGATGGCGGCGCTCCATCTTCTCGCAAACAGCGGTCACGACATCAGCAAGCGTAAAATGTCCGGCTTCCTCGGCCATGCGGGAATGGAACACGACCTGGAACAGCAGGTCGCCAAGTTCCTTTTTCAACTCGGCCATGTCGCCGGTGTGGATCGCCTCCGCCACCTCATAGGCTTCCTCGATCGTATAGGGCGCGATTGTGCCGAAATCCTGCGCCAGGTCCCAGGGGCAGCCGGTGGCCGGGTCGCGCAGTCGCGCCATGATGGCGGCAAGATGATCGAGCGAGGCGGGGACGGTCATGCCGGGTTTGTGCCGCATGGGTGCAGCGGAGTCATCCGCCTTGTTTACTCGCGCGCCGCTGTCGCGCAGGGTTCGCCAGGATGAGGGGGCAGGACAAATGAGCGACAAGAGAGCCGCACGGCTGGGGGCGCTGCAGATCGGATCGGCCGCCGACACGGCGGCGACCGTGGAGGCGGTGATGGCGCACGCGCCCGAAATCGCCGCGGCGCGGCTCGACCTGCTGGTGCTGCCCGAAGCGCTGCTCGGCGGCTATCCCAAGGGTGCCGATTTCGGGGCGCGGCTCGGCTATCGCACGCCCTACGGCCGCGAGGCCTATCGCCAGTATCACGCGCAGGCGGTCGATCTCGACGGGCCGGAGGTCGGCGCGATGCAGGCGCTGGCGCGGCAGACGGGCAGCGCGATCGTCGTCGGGGTGATCGAACGCGCCGGCTACAGCCTCTATTGCACCGCCCTGTTCATCACCGCGACCGGCGAACTGGCGGGAAAGCATCGCAAATTGATGCCGACCGCAACTGAACGACTGGTCTGGGCGCAGGCGGCCGACGCCGGGCTGACGACGATGGACACCGTGGCCGGGCGCGTCGGCGCGGCGATCTGCTGGGAAAACTACATGCCGATGTACCGCCAGGCGCTGTACGGGCAGGGGGTCGAGGTCTGGTGTGCGCCGACGGTCGATGATCGCGACATCTGGCAGATCAGCATGCGCCACATCGCCTATGAAGCGCGCTGCTTCCTGGTCAGCGCCTGCCAGGTCCAGCCGCCGACGACTCAGGCGCTTGGCCGGACGATTTCCCTGCGCGACCGCGCCGAGGACGCGCCGATGATCCGCGGCGGCAGCATGATCGTGTCACCAATGGGTGAAGTGCTGGCCGGGCCGCTGGAGAATCAAATCGGGCTGGTGACGGCCGAGGTCGATCTGAACGATATTGCCCGCGCGCGTTTCGACATGGATGCCAGCGGCCATTATGCGCGCGCCGAACTGTTCGGGGTGCCGGGCGCGCACGCATAGCCGCCGCAACCAACGATCTTGGCCGCCGGACCCCGACGGTTGGCGCCGTCGGGGCTGCTCGGTTCAGGCGGTAGCGATAGCGCTGCGGCGGCGGCGGATGACCGCGCCGGTCAGGCCGAACCCGGCGATCAACATCGCCCATGTCCCGGCCTCGGGCACGGCAGCGAAGGCGTAGTTGACGTATTGGGGACCGAGCGCCCAATCATTGACATAGGCCGAGGTGTCGCCAGTGTCCAAGTAGAGACCACCACTGCTTACCTTGAAATTCGCTGCGACCTTGGTCCCGCATGGGAAGTCGTCATTGCAGGCACCGCCCCAGGTGCTCACCCAGGTCAGATCATCGATGGTCTCCGGGTTGGCGTCGATGGTCGAGATGCGATATTTGGACGCCGGCCCTCCAAACAGCAGCGCCGCCGCTTCCTGACCGGTGTAGGCGGGCGGAACCACGGTCCAACTCGGGCCGCTGTCGACGGTCCAGCTTCCGACAAAGGTGACGGCGGCATTTGCGCTTGTCGCCATGAGAGCGACGGCGACGGCCAGAACAGCTTTCTTCATGAACCAGAACCTCCAAGCCAACGGTTAAGGATCATACGCAGGCAACCAAAATCCGTGCGTCATCTGAGCAAGATTCATGCCAATCTGATACGAGTTGAGCAAAACGACGTAGGCACAATGGTTTGCGAAAAGTTAGCGCCCGAACCCGCTATCTGCCGATTACGGAGTTGTAAAATTAACCGACTGTTTTGGCTTAGATCACCTCATATTGTCCGTGCCAGTCGAATACGCCGGCCTTGCCATGCTGGCTGGGTCAGGGCAGCCTTGCTGCTGCGCGCATCATATTCTGATAATATATATTATGTTAAATAGTATCTGCTTGGCGAAGGCCCTTCGTTGCAATACCGCTGTCCCTGATGTCCGTTTCGCAAATCCCCCAGGCCGCTGATCTGTTCGGCGATATCGAAGCGACGCCAAAGGTTCGAACACGCGATTATCTGCCAGGTCTGACAGTTGCTGTGCTCGCCACCATGGCGGCCGCAACGCTGACCGATCGCTACAATGCACCGCTGACATTGATGGCATTGCTCATCGGCCTGGCGCTCAACTTCCTCTCGGCCGATCGCCGGCTGACGCCAGGCCTTACTTTGGCCTCTCGAGAGCTGCTGCGCTGGGCGATCGTACTGGTTGGTGCCCGCATCACCTTTGCCCAGATCGCCGCGCTCGGGCCGGAATCGCTGGTGATGGTGATCGTAACGGTGGCAACGACGATCGGCGTGGGTGTTCTCGCCGCGCGCGCGCTGGGGTTTTCGGCGCCGTTCGGCGTGCTGGCGGGCGGCGCCGTCGCAATTTGCGGCGGCTCGGCAGCGATGGCGCTGTCTGCCACACTGGGTGAACGCCGCGTCCGCCAGGCCGAGTTGACGCTGGTGCTGGTCGGCATTTCGGCAATGAGTTCGCTGGCGATGGTGTTATATCCCGCGGCGGCGCAAGCGCTGAATTTCAGCGATGCGCAGGCAGGCTATTTCCTCGGTGGCTCCGTGCATGACGTCGCGCAGGCGCTGGGCTCGGGCTATGCCGTTTCGCCAGCGGCCGGCGAAACGGCGACGATTGTCAAGCTGGCGCGCGTGGCACTGCTGGCGCCGGTGCTGGGCGTGATCGCCTTGATGTTCCCGGCGCAGCTTGAAATCACCGGCGGCAAGGCTAAGATCGCAATTGTGCCCTGGTTCGTACTGGGTTTCTTTGCCGTTGCAGGAGTCAATTCCACCGGCGTCATTCCGGCGCAAGTCTCGCATTTTGCGGCTGAAACCGCCGCCTGGATGCTCGCCGTGTCGGTGGCGGCAACGGCGATCCGCTCACCGCTTGGCGAAATCCTCAAAACCGGACCAAAGCCCCTGCTGGTGATTGTAGCTGCGACCTTCACCGCCTTTGCTCTGGCGCTGGTCTATGCCTGGCTACGCATTGCCTGAGCGGCGATCCGGTTAACGCCGCGCCCAGAAATACAGCGCCACACCGCCTAGAAACAGCATAACCAGAAAGCCGCTGGCGATGCCCGCCGCCGCGTGGGTGGCCGCCATCATCGCCATCAATCCATGTCCCGCCGCACGCCACCATCTTCCAGCAAACGCGCCAAACCGCGCAGGACGGCAGCCGCCAGCGCGGTCAATGCGGTGAAGCCCAGCACGACCTGCGCGACGCCCAACAGCGCGTCACGGCCTAGCATCGGGTTGCCGCTCAGCGTGTTCAGCGCCGGCAGGAACAGGCCGACGGTGGGCACACTGGCAGTGATGCTGCCGAAGATATTCGCCAATTGTTCCAGCGCGCCAAAGGCGAAGCGGCGGCCGGCGCGCCGCTGCGGTGTTTCGGCGCTCACGCCGCAGTCTTCGACAGGTCGATCACCAGCCCGTCATAACCCGGCTCGACAGCCGGCGGCAATTCGGCGGCCAGCGCATGGTAGTCCATGGACTGGTCCATATGCGTCAGGACTGCCCGCGCCGGACAATATTGCGCAATCCAGCCAAGGGTTTGCGCAAGATGGCTATGGGTTGGGTGCGGATTGCGGCGCAGCGCATCGACAACCCACAGGTCAAGATCGGCCAGCGCAGCATCGGCGCGATGGTCCAGCGCCTTCACATCGGTAGAATAGGCTAGCGCCCTGCCCGCCGCAACCACCCGGTAACCGGTCGAATCGATATTGCCATGATTCTGTTCGAACGGCGTGACCAGCATTTCGCCTACCTGGACGGGCCCCGCCAACTCAGCCGCGGTACAGGCTGGCGGATAGAATCTTGTGCCTTCAAAGACATAGTTGAACCGCCGCAGCAGTACCGCCCAAGTGGCGGCCGACGCGTAACAGGCGACCGGCGTGCCCATGGCATGGAACACCTGGCGCAGATCGTCGATGCCATGGGCATGGTCGGCATGGTCATGGGTCAAAAACACCGCATCGAGATGCCGGACCCGCGCGCCGAGCAATTGTTCCCGCAGATCGGGACCGGTATCAATCAAGATCGTCTTGCCGCCGTGTTCAATCAGAACCGACACGCGCCGGCGCCGATTGCGCGGTTCGGCCGGATCGCAGGCGCCCCAATCACCGGTGCCGTCCAGGCCACCGATGCGCGGCACGCCGCTCGACGTGCCGGAACCAAGCATGGTCAGTTTCACGCCGGCCGCTGTGCCTTGGCGAACAGCCGGAAAAAATTTGCCGTGGTACTCGCGGCGAGCATCTCGGCCCCTTCCCCGCGCAGCGATGCGACAAAGCCGGCGGTATGCGCCACGAACGCCGGCTCGCAGGTCTTGCCGCGCATCGGTACCGGCGCGAGAAATGGCGCATCGGTTTCCACCAGCAACCGATCGCCCGGCAGGGTCAGCGCCGTTGCCTGCAGATCCCGTGCGTTCCTGAAGGTCACTATACCTGACAGTGAGATATAGAAACCCAGCGCAAGAGCTTGATCAGCAAAGTCCTGGCTGGCCGTGAAACAGTGGATTACGCCATTCAGCGTCCCCTCGCCCGACTCCTTGAGCAGCGCCAGCGTATCCGCCTCGGCATCGCGGGTGTGCACGATCAACGGCAGGCCCGTCGTGCGCGCCGCCAGAATATGGGCGCGAAAGCTGGCGCGTTGCCGTTCACGGTCGCTCTTGTCGTAGAAGTAATCCAGCCCAGTTTCACCAATACCAATAAC